>NZ_JBSFRG010000001.1:0-429861 GCF_053589115.1 Rhodococcus sp. NPDC003383
GTGTTCAACGTCGCCCCGCGATCACGCACCCACGCCGACAACGCCGCCGTCTCCTCCACACCGAAATCGGCACACACGTCCCGTGATTCGCGGTACCGGCGCGTTGGATCGTCCGGGACGACCAGTGTCGGCTCGTCGACGCCGGCGAGCGCACGTGCCCATTCGTCGAGGGAGTGTTCGCGGTCCTGCCGCTCGACCCAGGCGAGGTAGTCCCGGTACGAGGTGGGCCGCGGGAGGCCGGCGGGGTCGCCTTCGGTCGCGTACAGCATCAGCAGTTCGCGAACGAGGAGCGGCGTCGACCAGCCGTCGAGCAGCAGGTGATGGTTGGTCATGATCAGCCGGTGACTGTCCGGCCCGGTGGTGACCAGCAGCCACCGGATCAGCGGCGGTTGCGCGGGATCGAATCGTGTCGCCCGGTCTTCCGCCATGATCCGTTCGAGTTCGCGGTCGCGGTCGTCGGCGGGGAGAGCGGACAGATCGATCTCGGTGAACGGCAGTTCGACGCGATCCCGGACGATCTGTACCGGTCGTCCGTCGACGTCGGGCACGAACGTGGTGCGCAGGTTGGCGTGGCGGTCCAGCAGCACCGTTCCGGCGCGCCGCAACCGCTCCGCGTCGACCTGTCCGCGCAGCTCGAGCACCAGTTGCACCAGGTACGCGTCGACGGAGTCCTCCGACACCAGCGCATGGAACAGCAGACCCTCCTGCAGCGGCGACAGCGGCCACACGTCAGCCAGGTCCGGATACTGCCGCTCGAGTTCCTCGATCTGCGCCTGCTGCAGTGTCACCAGGTCCAGGTCGGACGACGTGTGTCCCCCGGAGCCGGGGATGCGGGTGCGCTCCGCCAGCGCGGTGAGCACGCGGCACCACAGGTCGGCGACGTCGTGCACCTCGCCTGCGGTCAGTAGCCCGGTCGGGAACGCCCACGTGGCGCGCAGCCGAGGGCCGGTGCTGTCGTCGAGGGTGAGCGCGTTGATGTCCAGCGCCGCGGGCACCGGCATCTCCGGATCCTGGGCACCGCCGAGTTCCGAGCCGGCGTCGACGGGCATCCACGGTCCCGCCGGCATCCCGTCCGCTGTTCCGGTGGCGATGCGGCCGAGGTAGTTGAAGCCGATCTGCGGCCCAGCGTGTTCGCGCAGGATCGAGGCGGTTTCGTCGTCGAGATAGCGGAGCAGCCCGAAGCCGATGCCGTGGTCGGGGACCGCGAGGAGCTGTTCCTTGACGGACTTCACGGCCGCGTCCAGCGCAGGGCCGCCGCCGCAGGCGTCGTCGAGATCGATCCCGGCCAGGTCCAGCCGGACCGGGAAGCCGGTGGTGAACCAGCCGACGGTCCGGCTCAGCTCGGCGCCCGGTACCGTCTGTTCCTCCCGCCCGTGCCCTTCCAAGGCGATGAATGCGTCGTCGATCGGGGTGCCGCGGTTGCGGCGCCAGGCCGTCGCCGCGACCGCGAGTGCAGTGAGCAGACCGTCCGCGACGCTGCCGTGGAACGCATCGGGGACGGCGGTCAGCAGCGCCTCGGTCACGTCGGTCGGCAGTTCGACGCAGAAGTGCTCGGCCGTCGCGGTCACGTCGGTCGCGGGATCGAGCGGGCGGGATCCGATCGTCGGGTCGTCCCCGGCCGTGGTCGCGCGCCAGAAGTCGAGTTCGGCGAGCCGTTCGGGTTGCTGCGCGGCCTCGACCAGACCGTGCGCCCAGCGGCGCATCGACGTACCGACCGCGTCGAGCTGCGGGTTCTCTCCCGCCGCGATCTGCGACCACGCGGTCGCGAGATCCGGGACGAGGTTCCGCCACGACACCCCGTCCACGGCCGAATGATGGATCACGACCAGCAGCCGACCCGGGATTCCGGTGTCGGACGAGTCGGTGCCGGCGGGGTCGAACCACACCGCCTGCAGCACGATTCCCGAGGCCGGGTCGAGCCGGTCGGCGGCGGCGTCGAGTTCGGCGTGTGCGATGGCGTCGAAGTCGTCGCCGTGCGGGTCGGTGGCCACGCGGACGAGGACATCGTCGGCGTCGACGGTTCCGGTCGGCTGCACGGTCCAGGTCCACGTCCCGTTCGACGAGCGCAGCCGGGAGCGCAGCATGTCGTGCCGATCGAGCACGGCCTGGAGCGTGCGCGTGAGTGTCGTGTGGTCGATGCCGGCAGGTAGTTCGAGCAGGACCGCCTGGGAGAAGCGGGTGTGGTGCAGCGGGCTGCGGTCGAGGAGCCAGTGCATGACGGGGGTGAGCGGCAGGTCGCCGACCCCACCACCGGGCAGCTCCTCGAGCACCACCACACCGGCACCACCGGACGCCGCCACCTGCGCCAACGCCGCCACCGTCCGGCACTCGAACACATCCCGCGGCGAGAACACCAACCCCCGCGCCTTCGCCCGCGCCACCAACTGGATCGACATGATGCTGTCCCCACCGAGCGCGAAGAACGAATCCTGCGCCCCCACCGTCTCGACCCCCAGCACCTCGGCGAACAACTCCGCCAGCACCGCCTCCGTCTCCGAGGCCGGCGCACGGAACTCCGCCGCACCCGAACGGAAATCCGGCTCCGGCAACGCCGCCCGATCCACCTTCCCGTTCGCCGTCACCGGCACCGCATCGATCACCGACACCGACGCCGGCACCATGTGCGGCGCCAACCGCGCCCCCACCTGTGCCAGCACCGCGACCGGATCCAGCTCGGCGCCGGGTTCCGGCACCACATATCCGACGAGCCGATCCACCGCACCACGATGGACACTCGCCACCGCCTGCTCGACTCCGTCGCACGCCCGCAGCGCGGATTCGATCTCGCCGAGTTCGATGCGGAAGCCGCAGACCTTCACCTGATCGTCGGAGCGGTGGAGGTACTCGAGTTCGAATGTGTTGTCGCCGCACTTCTTCCATCGAACGAGGTCGCCGGTTCGGTACATCCGCTGCCCGGGGGTCCCGAACGGATCGGCCACGAACCGCGACGCGGTCAGCGAACCCCGGTTCCGGTATCCCCGTGCCAGGGCGGGGCCCGACAGGTACAGCTCCCCCGCCACGCCGACCGGGACCGGCCGCAGCCGGTCGTCGAGCACCAGTTCGGCGAATCCACGGATCGGGCCACCGATCGTCACGGGATCTCCCACCGTGAGCGGCCGTCCGGCGTTCGACTGGATCGTCGCTTCCGCCGGACCGTAGGTGTTCACCATGGTCCGGCCCGGCGCCCACCGCGCCACCAGCTCCGGCGGGCAGGCCTCACCACCGACGATCACCGT
Source organism: Rhodococcus sp. NPDC003383 (assembly GCF_053589115.1). NCBI lineage: Bacteria > Bacillati > Actinomycetota > Actinomycetes > Mycobacteriales > Nocardiaceae > Rhodococcus > Rhodococcus sp. NPDC003383. The sequence continues at coordinate 3,237 of NZ_JBSFRG010000001.1, forward strand.
GCCCAGATGGTCGAGCCCGACCGGATCCACCGTGCCCAGCGCCGCCGGGGTCAGGGCCACATGGGTGACCTGCTCGCGCGCCAGCAACTCCGCGAGTTCGCGACCACCGAAGACCCCGGGCTGCGAGATCACCAGGCGGCCACCGGATCCGAAGGCCCACAACATCTCCAGCACCGCCGCGTCAAAGCTCGGCGACGCCGCGTGCAGCACCCGCGCATCCGGACCCAATCCGAACCGGGCGCGCTGCTCGGCAACCAGGTTCGCGAGTCCGGCGTGCGTGACGGTCACGCCCTTGGGCACGCCCGTCGACCCGGACGTGTAGATCACGTACGCGGCCTGCTCCGGCCGTACCGGCACCCGCACCTCCCGGTACCGGGAGCCGTCGGCGTGGGCGGTCTCGGAGACGGGTATCCAGGGGACGAGGCCGGGCAGCTGTTCGACTCGGTCCGGGGTCGTAAGGCCCAGCACGGCACCGGAATCGGCGAGCATGTGCTCGATCCGGCCGGCCGGGTACCCGGGGTCGACGGGGACGAACGCGGCCCCGGTCTTCGCGACCGCCCACACCGACAGGATCGACTCCACCGACCGCGACACCGCGATCGCCACCACCGATTCCGGACCCGCTCCTGCTTCGATCAACCTGTGCGCCAATCGATTCGACTCGTCGTGCAGCTCGCGGTACGTCACTCGACGGTCTCCGCAGACGACGGCGATCGCGTCCGGATCGGTCGCCGCCGACGCCGTCAGCAGCTCGGACAGCGTCCTCGACGGCAGCGCGGGTGCGCCCGCCGCCGGCACCAGGTGGCGGCGTTCGTCCGGGGAGAGGATGTCGATCGTCTCGATCGGCGCCGACGGGTCGGCGGTCACGTCCTCGAGGATGCGCACGAACCGTTCGGCGAACGCCCGCACGGTCGTCTCCTCGAGGAGGTCGTCGGCGTAGACGAGCGCAGCCGATATTCCTTCGGGGGCACCGTTTTCGGTGAACTCTTCGACGAGACCCAGGTGGAGGTCGTAGCGTGCGACGCCGGGATCGAGCAGGATCGGCTCGACCGTCAGGCCCGGCAGTTCCAGGCGCGCGGCTTCGGTGTTCCGGAACTCCAGCATCACCTGGAACAGCGGCGAATACGCGGTCGACCGCTCCGGATCCACGGCGTCGACGACCTGATCGAACGGGACCTCGGCGTGCGCGAAGGCTCCGAGCGCGCTCTCGCGCGCCCGGCCGAGAAGCCCGGTGAACGAACCGGCCGGATCGACGGCGGTCCGCAGCACGATCGTGTTGACGAACATGCCCACGACGTCGTCGAGCGCGGCCTCTCCCCGACCGGCGACCGGGGTGCCGACACTGATGTCGTCGGATCCGCCGAGCCGGGCCAGCAGCACCGCCAGCGCGGCGTGCATCACCATGAACATCGTCGAATCATGTTGCCGGGCAAGTTCTCGAAGGCGGCGGTGCAGTTCGGAATCCATCCTGAAGTCCGCCGTGCCCGCGTGCAGCGACCGGTGTACCGGCCGTGGCCGGTCCCACGGCAGTTCGAGCACCGCGGGCGCGCCGGACAACGTCCGCTGCCAGTACCCGAGCTGGACCGCGGCACGCGAATGCGGGTCCGTGTCGCTGCCGAGAAGCTCCCGCTGCCACAGGGTGTAGTCGACGTAGTCGACCGGCAGCGGCGCCCAGTCGGGGGCGTGACCGTCGCGGCGCGCGGTGTAGGCGACCATGACGTCCCGGGCCAAGGGCACCATCGACGAACCGTCGGCCGCGATGTGGTGCACCACCATGACAAGGGCGTGCTCGGCCGGGCCGGTCCGGAACAGTGCGGTCCGGATCGGGGCGGCGCGGCTGACGTCGAAACCGGTTCCGCCCAGCTCCGCGATGCGGGCCCGCAGGGTCGTCTCGTCGGGAACCACGGTCGGCGTCAGGTCGGGCAGCACCGCCTCGACGGGGAGCGTGACCTGATGCGGCCCGTCCTCGGAGCCGGGGTACACGGTGCGCAGCGTGATGTGCCGTTCGAGGACGTCGGCCAGGGCGGCGCGAAGGGCGTCCGGATCGAGATCGCCGGTCAGCCGCAGCGCGATGGGGATGTTGTAGGCCGGGGAGCCGGTGTCGAGCTGGTTGACGAGCCACATGCGCTGTTGCGCGAGGGACAGCGGGATCCGGTCCGGGCGCGGGAGGCGAGCCAGGGCGGGCCGGGATCCGGCCGCGGTGTCCCGGGCGCTCACTCGGGCGGCCAGTGCCGCCACGGTCGGCGCTTCGAACAGATCGCGGACCCCGATACCCGAGCCGAGCGCGGTGTTCACCCGGGCGACTACCCGCGTCGCACTGAGGGAGTTGCCGCCGAGGTCGAAGAAGTTCGCGTCGATGCCGAGTCCACCGGTGCCGAGCACGTCGGCGAAAGCCGTCGCGATCGCCGACTCGCGGGCGGTGCGGGGTGCGCGGAACTGCGTGGGCGCCGCGAAGTCCGGTGCGGGCAGCGCCGCGCGGTCGAACTTGCCGACCGGGGTACGCGGGATGTCGTCGAGGACGACGACGGCCGCGGGAACCATGTAACCCGGAACCCGTGCGCGCACGTGCTCGGTGAGCGCGGCGACATCGGGTTCTCCGTCGTCGGACGGGACGACATAGGCCACCAGAACGGTGTCTCCGCCCGGGCCGAGCCGCCCGACTGTGACGGCGAAACGCACACCCGGATGGGAGGCCAGGGCGGCGTCGATCTCGCCGAGTTCGATGCGGAGGCCGCGGATCTTCACCTGGAAGTCGCTGCGCCCCAGGTAGTCCAGTTCGAGTCCGCCGTCGTCGGCGCGCCGCCATCGCACGACGTCGCCGGTCCGGTACATCCGGCTGCCGGGTCCGCCGAACGGGTCCGCGACGAACCGGCCCGCGGTCAGGTCCGGCCGATTCCGGTAGCCCCACGCCAGGCCGGGGCCCGACAGGTACAGTTCTCCCGCGACTCCGACCGGCACGGGTCGCAGCCGCTCGTCGAGGACGAGTTCGGCGATGCCGCGGATCGGTCCGCCGATGCCGACCGGGCCGTCCGCCGCGACCGCACCGAGATTCGACATGACCGTCACTTCGGTCGGCCCGTACGCGTTGAACATCGTCCGGCCGGGCGCCCACCGCGCCACGAGTTCCGGCGCGCAGGCCTCACCGGCCGCCACCAGGCACCGGAGCGACCCGCGCCCGACGGGGTCGAGGGAGGCGAGCACCGACGGCGTCAGGACCGCGTGGGTCACCGCCCGGTGGTCCATCAGCGCGGCGAGATCGTCTCCGCCGTAGGTGCCCGGGGGTGCGATCACCAGTTGCGCGCCGGAACCGAAGGCCCACAGCATCTCGAACACCGACGCGTCGAAACTCGGGGACGCGAAGTGCAGCACGCGGGACGCGGGATCGGCGCCGAACCGCTCCCGCTCTTCCGTCGACAGACACGTCAGGCCCCGGTGCGGCACGACGACACCCTTCGGGGTTCCCGTGGAACCGGACGTGTAGATCACGTACGCCGGGTGGTCGAGGTGCAGCGGCGCGGTGCGGTCCCGGTCGGTGATCGGCTGCGGCGAATGCGTGGCCACCGCGTCGACGGCGGCGGGTTCGTCGATCGGCATCCACGGCACGTCCCCGGGCAGCGTCGGAGCCGAAGCCGTGACGGTCAGCCCGAGTGCCGCCCCCGAATCGGAGAGCATGTGCTCGATGCGCGCGGACGGGTAGGTGGGGTCGACCGGGACGAAGGCGGCCCCCGTCTTCGCGACCGCCCACACCGCGAGCACCGACTCGTACGAGCGCGGGATCGCCACGGCGACAGTCGTTCCGGGCCCGGCGCCTCGTGCGATCAGCAACCGCGCCAGTCGGTTCGAGTCGGTGTCGAGCCGGCCGTAGGTGATCCGCCGGTCCCCGCACCACACGGCGACCGCGTCGGAGTCGGTGCCGGCCGACGCGGCCAGCAGATCCGGCAGGGTGGCCGCGGGGACCGCGGCTGCCCCGGTGACCGGGGTCAGCTCGGCGCGTTCGCGCGGCGACAGGACGTCGAGGTCGCCGAGCCGCACCATGGGTTCGGCCACGCCCTGTTCGAGAATGCGGCGGAACCGATCCGCGCAGGCGCGCACGGCCGCCGCGTCGACTGCGGCGCTGAACTCGAAGTCGATCGTCAGGCCCGCAGGGTGACAGGCGTCGGTGAACGTCTCGGCGACGGTCACCCGGACGGCACCGAATCCGCCGCGGTCGCCGGGTGCGGGGGCGGTGATCGACACACCGGCGACGCCGGAATAGGTCGCTTCGCGCACTCCGAGCACGACCTGGCACGGCGACGGCGACTGCCCGCCCCTTGTCAGCTCGTCCAGGACCCGGGCGAGCTCGATCCCGGTATGGGAGAACGCACCCAGTTCACAGTCGCGTGTCCGGGCGACGGCCTCCGAGAAGGTGGTCGCGTCCTCCACCCGCGTGCGCAGCACGACGGCATCGACGCCGGTCCCGGCGCGCACGGGGGCGCCGATCGTGATGTCGTCGGAATCGACGGATCTGCTCAGCGCAACGGCGAGCGCGGTGTGCACGACCGAGTAGGTCCGGGTGTCGTGGGCCCTGGCCAGGCATCGCGCCCGGCGGTGCGTCCGGGCATCGACGGCGACGCGGGTGCGGTCCCCGTGTTCCGGATGCGCGGACGTCGGGCCGCTCGCCGGTCCGCCGGACGTCGGCAGGTTCGCGAGGGTGCGACGCCAGTAGTCGAGGTGCTGCGCCGCGGCGCGCCTGCGCTCGCCGGCACGCACGCTGTCGGGATCGATCGCGGACAGCGGCGTATCGGGCGCCGAGGACACGAATTCCTGGACGAATCCGACGAATCCACCGTGGAGTTCGTGCAACTCGTCGTCCCGATAGCGGCCGGGATTGCCCCGGAATTCGAGGTAGGTCGTCGGCGGTGTGCCGCTCTGGTACACGTTGACCAGCAGGTCCTCGACCGGTCCCGACGTGAGCACATGGAATTCACCGACGAGGGGCCCGAGAACGATCTCCTCGTGGAAGAGCATGACGTTCACCATCGGGGCACTCGCCCGGCGGGTGTCGGCGCCGAGGTCGCGCATGATCGTGGCGAGGTCACCACGCTGGTGCCGCAGTGCGCCGAGCAGTTCGCCCTGGACGCGGTCCACGAGGTCGCCGACGGCGTCGTCGGGTCGCACCGCGATCCGCAGCGGTGCGACGTTGACGACCATGCCACCGGACCGGCGCAACACCGCGGTGGTGCGGCCCGACACCGGAATGTCGACACGCACCTCCGGCCGGCCCGTCAACCGGGACAGGTAACACGCGAATCCGGCGATGATCGAGGCCGCCGAGTTTCCGCTCGCGCGGTTGTCGGTGTCGAGAAGCCGGGCCGCGGTGGCATCGGCGAGCGCGGCGGTGACCAGGGTGTTGTCGGCAACGGCCGGGGCCCGGCGCTCGCTCAGGCTCGAGCCCTCCGTCAGGACGGCGAGCCGTTCGGCCCAGTACTCGCGGTCGGAGTCGAAGCGCGCCGACTCGCAGTAGCGGCGGTCGAGGTCGTACAGGGCGCGCAGGTCGGCGGCACCGTGAGGTTCGGGCTCACGCCCCTCGGCCGCCGCGGTGTACAGCGCCGCGATCCGCTTCACCATGGTCATCGCGCCGTAGCCGTCCAACGCGACGTGATGAATTCGGCTGTACCAGAGATAGTGCTCGTCGCCGAGTCGCAGGATCGACGACGCGACGAGCCGGTCGGTGGCCGGATCCATCGGTGCCGTGTAGTTCGCGTGCATCCAGGCGTGGGCCGCCGCGACCGGGTCCTCGTGGGCCCGGAAGTCGAGCACCTCGAGGTCGGAGTCGAGCGTCGGATCGACCACCTGGTACGGCTCCCCGTCGACCTCGGTCAGCCGCAGGAACCCGGAACCGAACTCGAGCCCGGCCACGACGGCCACCCGGTGGAACAGGTCGACGTCGAGCGCCCCGTGGAATTCCACGTACTGGGCGATGCACAGCGGCACCTCGGGTGCGAGTTGCTGCGCGAACCACATCCCGTACTGGGCGGGTGAGAGGGGAAACGGGGTCGTGCTGTCCTTGCCGGCCGGCCCGGTGGAGGCAACGGGCGCGGCCGAGTCCGTGCTCATGACGCGAGCTTCTCCGCAATCTCGGTGCGGACGGACGACGGGACCGAACCCGCGAACTTCTTCAGGTAGGCCAGGACCCATTCGCGGTCGGCCGTCAGGAACGGGAAGTCCGAGCCGACCATGTGCCGCACGGCAAGCATGGGCACCGGCGCGTCGAGAGCTCGGAACTCGCTGTTGCGCAAACCGGACACCGTGCAGCCCGGGTAGAACTGGCCGAGCATGAGGCCCTGAACGACGAAGTCGGACTTGCGTTCGTTCTGCACGCGCTCGATCAGGTCGTAGTCCGTCAGATCGGGGAAGACCACGACGACGGCCTTGAGGGCGGCGTCGGCGCCGGTGTCCGGCGGAAGTCCCGGGAAGAGCTCGGCGAGGTCGTCGGCGATGGCGCGCATCCGGTCCTCCCCGACGTCGGTGCCGGGGACGAACGCTGCCCAGAACAACCGCCGGGTGATCGACGGGCCGGCGAACGGGCAGACCGGGCCACGCCGGCCGAGGTCCTTGTGCGGGTGGCACAGGTAGTCGACCGCCCAGCGGCGCACCGTCGGTGCGCTGGGGTGCTCGTCGATGGCGAACCCGTCGAAGAGGCTGACGAGTTCGATGCCCGATCGGGGGCCGCGTACGGAGGGACCGGGAGGGGTGGACGCCGGGGACGTTGCGGTTTCCAGGCGACGAGTGGTAGCCGGCATTTGCTTCTCCAAGTGACTGTGGATGGTCGGACTCATGGCGGTCCGTCTTCTGGGAATGTCCGTTTTTTGGGAATGTCTGCGATCGGTGCTGCCGATAACTTTCGGCCGCTTCACCGGCGGGGTCACGAGTAGTGCGCTACCTGTTTCGCGCTCCGGAACGGGTAGCGCGCAATGTGCTGGACTGTCGCTGTCGTGACATCTCTAGAATCCCGCGTTCCGGCCGACGTCACCAGTACCCAAGGGGGTTTCTGTTCACACCCTGTGGCCCGCCGCGCCCTGCCGCGTACCTGCCGAGCCGGTCCGGGCCGCGTCCGCACGAAGCAGGTGCCGGGCGAGCTCGGGACCGATCTCGGCGAGGGCCTGCGGACTCGTCAGCTCCTGGTGGGTGGCTCGCACCGCGTGCTCGTCGATCCGGCCGGCGACGTGCGCCTGCCAGGCCTCTGCGGCGGTGGGGTCGCCGGCCGATTCCGCGGCCGCGAAGTACAGCACATCGAGATCGGGCGACGCCGACGGACTATGTGTGACAGCGAGTTCCACCGTCGCGGTGAACACCCGGTGCAGCATCTCGACGCGTTCCGGCGTCACCGCGTCGAACAGGCCGCCGGTGCGGCGCAGCACGTCCGCGGCCTGTTCCGCGGTCAACGTGTCGCCGGCCGGCAGGTCACCGAACTCGGCGAGCAGTTCGGCCAGGGTCGGTGGTTCGCGGCGGATGTCGTCGTCGCCCAGCAGATGCGAGTCGAGCATCGTGAGGGTCGCGACCTCGGAGCCGAGCCGCACCGCCATCTCGTGGGCGATCTGGCCGCCCACCGAATACCCCACCAGGTGGTACGGGCCGTCCGGCTGCACGGACCGGATCTGCTCGATGTAGCGGTCGGCGAGGTCGCCGAGGTCGGTGAAACGCGCCTCGAGGTCGGTGAGCGCCGGGGACTGCAGGCCGTACACCGGGCGATCGCCCAGGTAGGGCACCAGACCGGTGAAGCACCAGGCCAGGCCGATCGCCGGGTGGATGCAGAACACCGGCGTGCCGGTGCCGTCCGGGCGCAGCGGAAGCAGCGGCGCGAGCGCGTCGTCGGCTTCGTGGTCCGGCGCGGTGGCGATCCGGTGGGCCAGGGATTCCGGGGTGGGGTCGGTGAAGATCCACTGCACCGGCACCTGCCGGCCGATCCCGTCCGAGATCTTGGCCATCAGCACGGTCGCACTCAGGGACGTGCCGCCGAGAGCGAAGTAGTTGTCGTCCAGCCCGACCCGATCGATCCCGAGATCCTCGGCGAACGCGTCGGCGACGACGGTCTCGGCGGCGTCGCGCGGCGCCCGGTAGGCGACGCGGGTGTGCTCCGGCCGCGGCAGGGCGGCCCGGTCGAGCTTGCCGTTCGCGGTGACCGGGACCCGAGCCAGGACGGTGACGGTCGCGGGAACCATGTGCGGGGCGAGCCGGGCGCGGGCGTGGCCGAGCACGGCATCGACGTCGACCTCGGAGCCCGGGGCCGCGACGACGTAGCCGGCGAGCCGGTCCCCGTCGGTGTGGGCGACGGCGTGCGCGACACCGGGATAGCCGAGCAGCGCCGATTCGATCTCGCCGAGTTCGATGCGGAATCCGCGGACCTTCACCTGCTGATCGGAGCGGCCGACGTAGTCGAGTTCGAGCGTCCCGTCCTCGCGGCGGCGCCAGCGCACCAGATCACCCGTGCGGTACATCCGCAGCCCGTCCGCGGCGGCGACGAACCGAGCCGCCGACAATCCGGGACGGTTACGGTAGCCACGGGCCGAGCCGGGACCCGACAGGTACAGTTCCCCCACCACCCCGACCGGGACCGGCCGCAGCCGCTCGTCGAGCACCAGTTCGGCGAAGCCGCGGATCGGGCCGCCGATCGTAACCGGTTCTCCTGCAACGAGAGCGCGACCTGCATTGGACTGAATAGTCGTTTCCGCGGGACCGTAGGTGTTCACCATGGTCCGGCCAGGGGCCCACCGCGCGACGAGTTCCGGAGGGCAGGCCTCGCCACCGACGATGACCGTGCTCAGATGGTCGAGTCCGTCCGGATCCACCGTGCCCAGCGCAGCGGGGGTCAGTGCCACGTGCGTGACCTGCTCGCGCGCCAGCAGATCGGCGAGCTCGCGCCCGCCGAACACCCCGGGCGGAGAGATCACCAGACGACCACCGGCCCCGAAGGCCCACAGCATCTCCAGGACGGCCGCGTCGAAACTCGGCGAGGCCGCGTGCAGCACCCGCGCGTGCGGGCCGAGTCCGAACCGGGTGCGCTGTTCGGCCACCAGGTTCGCCAGGCCCGCGTGGGTGACCTCGACGCCCTTCGGCACTCCCGTCGATCCGGACGTGTAGATGAAGTATGCGGGATGCTCGACCAGCAGCGGCGCGACCCGATCCGCATCGGTCACCCGATCGATCGACGCCTGCTCGCACGGCTGATCCAGGTTCAGCCACGTCACCGATGCCGGCAATGCATCACGCGCATCCGAAATCGTGACCCCCACCGTCACAGCCGAATCCGCGATCATGTGCGCAATTCGCGCCGCGGGATAGTTCGGGTCGACGGGAAGGAACGCGGCCCCGGTCTTCACGACCGCCCACACCGCGAGCGCGGATTCGAGCGACCGCGGAATCGCGATCGCCACCGCAGACTCCGGACCGACACCGGCGCGGATCAGTACCCGCGCCAGCCAATTCGACTGCTCGTCCAGCTCACGGTAGGTCAGCCGGCGCTCCCCCGCGACCACCGCGACCGCGTCGGGGTCGGCAGCCGCCGCGGCCGCGAACAACTCGGGCAGGGTGACGGCGGGGACCGACGCACCGCCCGACACCGGGACCAGTTCGGCGCGTTCGGCGTCGTCGAGCAGGTCGAAGGCGCCGAGCGGACGCGTCGGCTCGGCAACGACGGCCTCGAGCAACCCCACGAACCGACGCGCGAAACCGTCGACGGTGCTGCGGTCGAAGATGTCTGTGGTGTAACCGAATTCGGCTTTCATTCCGGCGGGAGCGCCGGAACGGTCCCGGGTCTCGTCGATGCTCAGGTACAGATCGCACTTGGCGACCTCGAGGTCGATGTCGACGGTCTCGACGGTCAGCCCCGGCAGGTCGAGGCGGGTCGCGTCGAGGTTGCGGAACTCGAGGAGCACCTGGAACAGCGGCGAGTGCGCGGAGGATCGCACCGGGTCGAGCGCCCGGACGACGTGGTCGAACGGGACGTCGGCGTTCCCGAAGGCGGCGAGGTCACCGTCGCGCACCTGGGCCACCAACTCGCCGAAGGTGGACTGCGGTGCGATGCGGGTGCGGAGGGTCACCGTGTTGACGAACATGCCGACCATGTCGTCGAGCGCCGCGTCGCCCCGGCCCGCCACCGGCGTTCCGATCGCGAGATCCGCTGTGCCCGCGAGCTTCCCGAGGAGGACTGCCAGCGCGGCGTGCACGACCATGAACACGGTGGCGTCGTGCTCGCGGGCCAGCTCGGTGACCGCGCGGTGCAGGTCCGGGCCGAACCCGAACGGCACGGCGGCCCCGTGCGCGGAGCGATGCATCGTCCGCTCCCGATCGGTCGGCAGTTCGAGCAGTTCCGGCAGTCCGTCGAGGGTGTGGCGCCAGAAGTCGATCTGCGCGGTCGCGAGCGAGTCCGGGTCGGTGTCGTCGCCGACGACCTCCCGCTGCCACAGGGTGTAGTCGACGTAGTGCGCGGGCAGCGGCACCCACAGCGGCGCCTGCCCCTGCGCGCGGGTCGTGTAGGCGAGCATCACATCCCGTGCGAGCGGCGCCATCGAGAAGCCGTCGGCCGCGATGTGGTGCAGCACGATCGCGACGACGTGCTCCTGGGAGCCCAGCCGGAACAGGGCGGTGCGGATCGGGACGTCGACGCTCACGTCGAAGCCGATGGACGCGACGGCGCGCAACCGTTCCCGCAGCTCGGATTCGCCCGTCACCGGCATCGGCGTGAGGTCGGCGGTGACGCTGCCGGCGGGCAGCACGACCTGATGCGGACCCTGCTCGGACGACGGGTGAACGGTGCGGAGAGCCTCGTGCCGCTCCAGCACATCGGCGAGCGCGGCGCGCAGCGCGTCGAGGTCCAGGTCGCCGGTCAGGCGCAGCGCGATCGGGACGTTGTAGGCGGGGGAGGTCGGATCGACCTGGTTGACCACCCACATCCGCTGCTGCGCGAGCGACAGCGGCACCCGCTCCGGCCGGGGACCTGCCACCAGGGCGGGCCGGTCCCCCGCGCGACGGCCGGCCGCATCGGCGCGCGCGGCGAACGCCGCGACGGTGGGTGCCTCGAACAGTTCCCGCACACCCATTTCCGTGCCGACGGCGGTGTTCACGCGGGCGACCACGCGGGTCGCGCTGAGCGAGTTGCCGCCGAGGTCGAAGAAGTGGTCGTCCAGGCCGACGCGGTCCAGGCCGAGGACCTCCGCGAAGGCCGCGGCGGCGGCACGTTCGGTGCCGGTGACGGGCGCCCGGTATTCGGCCCGGGCGAAGTCCGGGGCGGGCAGCGCGGCGCGGTCGAGCTTGCCGACCGGGGTGAGCGGCAGTTCGCCGAGCACGACGATCGCCGCCGGAATCATGTGCGAGGGCACGAAGTCCCGGAGATGCGCGATCAGCGCGGCGGCCTCGGGGACCGCGGTGTCGGATCCGTCCGCGGGCAGCACGTAGGACACCAGCACGGTGTCGCCGCCCGGCCCGGGGCGTCCGACCGTGATGGCGAAGTCCACGTCCGGATGGGCGGTGAGGGCCGCGTCGATCTCCCCGAGTTCGACGCGGATGCCGCGGATCTTGACCTGGAAGTCGGACCGGCCGAGGTAGTCGAGAGTGGAGCTTCCGTCGGCGGTGGTCCGCCAGCGCACGACGTCACCGGTGCGGTACAGGCGCGCACCCGGCTCACCGAAGGGGTCGGCGACGAACCGCGACGCGGTCAGCGCCGGCCGCCCCCGGTAGCCGCGCGCCAGCGCAGGTCCGCCGAGGTAGAGCTCGCCGGCGACACCGGCCGGGACCGGGCGCAGCGCGGCGTCGAGGACGACCTCGGTGAATCCGCGTCCCGGTCCCCCGATGGTCACGGGTTCTCCCGGGACGAGCGCGTCGCTGAGATTGGACATCACGGTCGCTTCGGTGGGCCCGTATCCGTCGAGCATGGTGCGGCCGGGAGCCCAGCGATCCACCAGTTCCGATGCGCACGCCTCCCCCGCGACGAGCAGGACGCGCAGCGCGTCGAGACCGGACGGGTCGAGCGAGGCCAGCACGCTCGGGGTGAGCACCATATGGGTGACGGCCTCGCGGCGCAGGAGCTCGGTGAATTCGTCGCCGCCGTAGACGGTCGGGGGCACGATGACCAGGGTCGCGGCCGATCCCACCGCCCACAGCATCTCGAACACCGACGCATCGAAACTCGGTGAGGCGCAGTGGAGCACCTTCGCATTGCGGTCGCCGGCGAGGCGGGTGCGTTGTTCGGTCACGAGGTTCGCCAGCCCGTGGTGGGTGACGACGACGCCCTTCGGCAGGCCGGTCGAACCCGACGTGTAGATCACGTACGCGGCCTGGCCGGGGTTGACCGGGTCGCCGTCGGTGATCGGCGCGTCGGACACGTCGCCGGCGGGTTCGTCGAGCAGGAGCCAGCACACCGAGCCGGGCAGCCGGTGCACCGTCGACGAAAGGGTCACGCCGACAGTTACTTCGGAGTCGGTGATCATGTGCTCGATGCGTCCGGCCGGGTGGTTCGGGTCCACCGGCACGAACGCGGCGCCGGCCTTCGCGACGGCCCACACCGCGGTCACCGACTCGACGGATCGGGTGAGTGCAACCGCGACGATCGACTCACGGCGCACACCGGCGGCCCGCAGGGCGCGAGCGAGCCGGTTCGACGCGGCGTCGAGTTCGGCGTAGGTGACGCGCCGGCCGGGCGCCGCGAGCGCGATGCCGTCGGGGTTCGCGGCGACCGCCTCGGCCAGCAGCTGCGGCAGCGTGATGCCGGGCATCGGGGCGGTACCGCCGACGACGGTGCGGTGCGGGGCCTCGAGGTCGGCCAGGCGGGATTCCGGGCCGGCCGCGAGCATCCGCTCGACGAGCGCGACGACGGCGTCGTGGTGCACGCGCAGCTCGTCGTCGCCGTAGCGATTCGGATTGGCGGCGAACTCGACGAATACCGTTGCGCCGCTGCGGTATACGTTCACGACGAGATCGGGCACGGGACCGGTCGTGAGGATGTGGAAGTCGGTGGAGAGCGAACCGAACTGCAGGTGCCGGTCGAACAGCATCACGTTGACCATCGGACCGGTCACGGCGCGGGCGGCGGCGTCCGCGCCGAGGTCGCGCAGGATGTCCTCGACATTGCCGCGCTGGTGCCGCAGTGCGCCGAGCAGTTCCCCCTGGACGCGGTCCACGAGGCCGCCGACAGTGTCGCCCGGCCGCGTCTGCACCCGGATCGGGGCGACGTTGGCGAGCATGCCGCCCGAGCGGCGCAGGATCGCGGTGGGTCGCGCCGAGACCGGGATGTCGACGGTGACCTCGCGGCGGCCGGTGCGTCGGGACAGGTAGTGGGCGAATGCCGCGACCAATGTGGCGGCGGCGGTGCCGTCGTTGCCCGAGAGCAGCGCGGCGGCCCGATCGGACAGGGCGGTGCGGAGGGTGCGGCTCGTCGCGACCGGCGGGGCGTCCCGGTCGGCGAGAGTGGCAGCGCCGCTGCGGGTGTCCAGGCGCTGCGCCCAGTAGTCGCGGTCGGCGGCGAACCGGTGGGACTCGCGGTACTCGCGCTCGAGCCGTTCGAGGGTGCGCAGGTCCGCGGCCCGGTTCGGTTCCGGCACAGTGTGTTCCACCGCGGCGGTGTAGAGGGAGGCAACTCGGCCGACCATCGTCGCGGCACCGTGCCCGTCGAGGGCGATGTGGTGGATGCGGCTGTACCACAGGTAGTGCTCGTCACCGACCCGCAGCAACGTCGACTCGCACAGGTGGTCGCGCTCGAAGTTCACCGGGGCCGTGTAGTTCGCGTGCATCCAGGACTGCGCGGCGGTCAGCGGGTCGGGTTCGGCGCGGAAGTCGTGGAAGCCCATCTCCGCGTCGGCCGGCGGGTCGATAACCTGGTGTGGCACGCCGTCGACCTCGACGATGCGCAGGAACACCGACTGGAACTCGTGTGCGGCGCGCATCGCGACCTCGCGGAACAGCTCGACGTCGAGCGGACCCCGGATGTCGAGATACTGGGCGATGCAGATCGGCACATCGGGTGCGAGGTGCTGCGCGAACCACAGTCCGTGCTGGGCGGCCGAGAGTGGGAACGGCTCGTGGACGGTGGTCGACGCGGCGCGGTCCATCGATTCACAACCCCTGGAGTGCTGGCGCCGCGGGGTGCGCGGCGGGCGGTGGATTCTTCGGTTCGCCGGTGCGAATCCGGCTTCTCCACCGTGCCGCGGCGGGGCCGCGTCGTTAACACACCCAAGGGGTGAGGGTGTACCACCTCGTGTGTCTTGGTGGCGGCCGGGGCCGCCACATCTGCACACCGGCGCGTCAGCGCCGAATGGACGCTGCCGCGTCAGCGCCTGGCGATGCCTCGGCCGATCCGTTCGATCCGTTCGACACCGGACGCACCCACCCCGGCCGCCCGGTCGCCGATCGCCTTGGCGCTGCCACCGATCGCCTCGCCGAGCGCACCGCCGACGATGCGGACGGGGCGGGAGATCTCGTCGAGCGCCTCGGCGACGGCGGGATCCTCGTCGTCGAGCCACCCGGCGGCATCGGCTCGGCACGCCGCGCGGAAGTCGTCGAGGTCCTCGCGCAGATCCACCAGGTTCTTCACGGTGCGGGTCGACGACAGCCGCTTCACCAGCTCGAGCGTGGTGCCCTGGGCGAACCGCGCCAACGCGCGGCGGGCTCGGCGCAACAGTTCGCCGTCGCGGTCGAGGTGCTCGGCGAGCAGACCGCGGGCCTGCCCGATCGCCTCGGGCAGAGCGGCGGGCTCGGTGGTGCGCAGGTGCTCGAGGCGCAGTCGGTGCCAGAGGTTCAGCGAGTCCTCGACGAGAACGAGCAGCTGCAGGGTCTCCCCGAGCCGCTGCGCCGGGTCGAGCGCGCCGGCTTCGGCGGCGTCGGCCGCGTCGAGAACCGCGGTCGCGTGGTCACGCAAACGCGAGACGGCCGTGGCGAGCGGCGCACCGAAGCCGGCCACCGCGTCCCATTCCCGTGCCGGGAGCGCACCGGTCTGGTCGACGATCGCCACGGCACGGGTCAGCTCATTGTGGTGGGCGACGACGTCACCGAGGGCGGGGGCGTCGGCCAGTTCGAGGAGCTGCTCGACGGTGCTCGACCCGGTCCCGGCCGGCCCGGCGGTCACCCGGGCCACCGCGGCCTCCACCGACGAGACGGCGGCGCGCAGCGCACGGACGATCGCGTCGAGGGACCCTGCACCGGCGGGCGGGACGTCGGGAGCCGCGGGGTTCGGTTCGTCGGTCATGGTGTCCATGGTGCTACGTCCGGTTTCCGGACGCACGCGGGACCCGGCGGTCACCGGCACCACCGAGCCGTCAGTTCCGGACCCGCACCCACGCGTCCTCGAGGAGCGCCACGAGGTCGATCTCGCGGCGGGCCCGGTACGCGCTCAGGACGCGGCGCGGGCGGGTTTCGTCCTCGAGTCCGATCGCGGCGGCGAGCGCGGCGGCCATGCCCTCCTCCGGCACGATCTCCGGCGTCGAATGCCCGACCAGCGCCAGCGCCTTGCGCAGCGGTTCGGCGTTGTCGGCGACCGTGCGCAACGGCACCACGTCGAAATGCCCGTCGGGGTGGAACTCGAGGAACACCTCGTTGTCCTCCTCGACTCCGAGATCCTCGAGGAATCGCCGGATCGTGCCGAGCTGCGGGGTCGCGCCGGACCACCGCATCACCTGCGTCCCCAGCCGGGAACCGAGCACCAGGCCCCCTCCGGGCGGGCATCCGACGATCCCGGCCACGGCGGACGGAACCGGGAAGTCGGCGCCGCGCAGGTGGTCGCGGGTGGCGGTGATACGCAGCCGGGAGACGTCGCCGAGCCGGTAGAGCCGGCGGGTGCGCTGCGGCGACCGCACCGCGACGTGGGTGCGGACCCGTCGCCGGACGCGGCCCCCGACGACCTCGAAGTCGCCGCTGTCCGCGAAGATCCGAGCGGCGGCCTCCGAGATCGGGAACCGCTCGGTCAGGGCGGCGGCCAGCGCGGCGGCGTCGGCGGACCCGCCGGCCCCGTCGACGATCCGGGCGATGCGCGCACGGACCGCACCCGGGATGTCGGTCTCCCACCGCGCGAGCGACCACAGTCCGGATTCGGAGACGGCGAACCGTTCGTCGTCTGCGAGCTCACCGATGACGGTCGCGGTGTCGTGGGTGGTGTCCATGCGGGTGACGAGGGCGGCGGCGGGCATCGGATCGCCGAGGATCTCGAGCACCTGCGCCGCGCGATCGGCGAGGCTGTCCTGGCGAGTGAGGATCCGGCCGTCGATCACCGGCAGCCCGCAGTGCCGCAGCCACGCGGTCAGTTCGCCGGCGGGCAGATTCCACAGTGCCCCGACGGCGGCGAGTTCGACGACCCCGTTCTCGGATTCGAACTCGGCGAGCAGGGCGCGTGTCTGCCGCTCCGCCTCGGGCAGGTTCGGCACCGCGACCCAGCCGTCCGCGACTTCGAAGCGGTCGTCGAGACGGTTCAGCACCCGGCCGAGCGGAACGTCGAGACCGGGAACCTGCCGGGACAGGTCCGGGGACAGCGCCAGGATCCGGTCGAGCGAGGCGACGGGTCGCACGTGCACGCGCAGCGCGGCGAGCAGGTCCCCGACCGCCGTGCCGAACGGGAACGTCGACGGGGCGGACGGATCGGCGGGAACATCGTCGAGGACCCGTTGCCGCAGGTTCTCCCGCTCCGGCGCGGGCAAGGCCGCGACGTAGCCGCCGAGTTCGGCGATCGGATCGTGCGGTCCGGGCAGCGGCAGGTCGCGCGCGATCAGGGCGGTGATGCGCGCGGCGACCTCCTGGATCTCCTCGGGGGCACCGTCCTCGAGTTCGACGCGCAGCAGCGGCCGGTCGCCCTGGCCACGCAGCGTCCGCCAGCGGGCCAGTTCCGCGAGATCGGAGACGAGCAGGTCGAGTGCGGGCACGTTCGATCCGGTGGCCGCACCCTCCGGTGCGCGCAACACGCCGGGATCGCGCAGGATCGCGAGGACCATCGCCGCACACACGATCTCGTGCACGGTGGCGGGGCCGGCGCCGCGCACCGCGAACAGGTCGGACGGGCTGCGGTCGAGCAGCGCGGCCGTGGTCGCGACCCCCGGCAGGCGGTCGACGATCGTGGCCGCGGCGGTGCTCAGGTCCAGCGCGGCGACCGGCACGTCGATCCGGTCGGCGAGCCCGGCGGACAGCGGCATGTCCGGATGTTCGGTGACGTAGATGTGGGCGAGGGCCGCGCAGACGGCGGGAACGTCGGCCGAGGCGGCCGTCTCGGCCGGCGACTGCTTCTCCCACCAGCGGTCGCCGGGAGCGAGTTCGGACAGGGCCGCGGCGCGTCCGGAACCGTACCGGTCGAGCCACGGCATCAGATCGAGCCAGCGGCGCTCCCCGAGTTCCTTGTCGGACAACGCAATGGACCACAGCGACACGACCGGCTGCTCCTCTTCGACGCTCGGCGGGATATCACGAACCACGGACCCCCCACCGCCGCGGTCACCCACGAGAGGAAACCGCCCGGTCGACTCTACCGGTGCGCCACCGTCCGGGCTCGTGACGGGGCCGAGAGACCCGGGACGGCCCGGCGATTCGCCCGGATCGGCGCCCACCCGGCGGTAACGTTGACGGTGTCGGGGCATTCCACCGAGGTTCACCTCGAGCGAGGAGTTCCGGATGCGACGGCCACATCGCGCGACCCCGGTACTGTCGGCCGGCTCGCTCTTGACCACAGTCCTCGTCACGGTGTGGCTCCTGTCGACCGCCGGCCCGGCGACCGCGTCACCGGTGTCCGGGTTCCCCCTTCCGCCACCGCCGCGTGTGACGCTCGACGACCTGCTGCCGACACCGATCACCGACGACGAGTTCTTCGCGCGACCCGCGGATCTCGAGGCCTACCCGCCGGGCACGGTGCTGCGGGAACGTGCGGTGCGGATGCGGGCGCTGCCGGCGGCGCTCGTCCCTCACACCGCACGGCAGTTCCTGGTGCGCTCGACCGACGCGTCGGGACGGCCGATCCCGGTGACGGCGACGCTCGTGCTGCCCGACGCCCCGTGGCCCGGCGGGACGCGGCCGGTCGTCGTCTACAACATGGCGATCGATTCGCTCGGCACCCGCTGTACCCCGTCGTATCGGATGGTGCACGATGCCGTCGACATCGACGTCCCGCCGATGCTGCCGGTCCTGCTCGCCCACGGCTGGGCGGTGCTCGTCCCCGATCACGAGGGACCGAACATGGCGTATGCCGCCGGCCCGCTCGCCGGGCACGCCGTGCTGGATTCGATCCGGGGGTTGCGCACCGTCGCACCCGACCTCGCGGATTCTCCGCTCGCGATGACCGGCTACAGCGGCGGCGCCATCGCGACGGGCTGGGCCGCGCAACTGCAACCGACGTACGCGCCCGACGTGCAGTTCACCGGCGCCGCGGCCGGTGGGCTGCCCGCCGACCTGTCGCTGCTGCGGGCCACGATGAACGGGCAGCTCGGAGCCGGGCTGTTCCTCGCGGCGACGGTGGGTCTGGCCCGCGAGTATCCGCAACTGCTGGACCTGGCCGACCCGTTGACCGGGGTCCTGGCCCGGACCCCGCTGAAGGACCAGTGCACGATCGTGCTGGCTGCCACCGGCGTCGCCATGGTTCCCGTCGAGGTGTTCACCACCGTCCCGGACCCGTTCGACGATCCGCGGGTGCGGCAGGTGCTCGACGACAACCGGCTCGGCGGGCAGATCCCGCAGGCCCCGATGTACCTGTACCACGGGTCGTCGCAGGTGTTCCTCGGTGACGAGTTCATCCCGGAATCGGGAGTTCTTGCCCTGCAACAGCAATGGTGCGCCGGCGGCGCGAACGTGACCTATGTGCCGGTGTGGGGTGAACACCTGACGGCCGCGGTCGCGGGTGCACCCGGGATGCTGGACTGGATCTCCGAGCGGCTCGCCGGTGTGCCGGCACCGCAGGGGTGCCCGTGAATCAAGATGCCGCGGTGTCCGAATCCTGGGCGTCCTGCGCGGCGGGCCTCAGCCGCAGCAGCACCAGGCCCGCGACGAACGCGACGATCAACGACGCGACCGCACCGTTGACGTGCAGGGCATTGACCGCGACCGCCGCCCCGCCGACACCGGCGAGCAGCGCACACCACAGCAACGCCTTTGCGATCACCACACCCATGACCACGCACCCTCCAAGGCCCCGATCCGACAAACGACAATAGTGTCACCCGTCACAACCGCTGCGACACCGGGTCCGGCGTGTCCGAGAATCCGCGTTCCGGCGACTCCCCACGGGCCGTCCCGGTCCGTAGGCTCGGAGCCGGATGCCCCGGCGGAATCCGGGCGTGAGACGAGGCGGAGGTACGGCGTGAACTTCGGGGACGTGCGACTGCAGGATGTGACCCTGCGGGATGTGACACTGCGCGACGGACTGCAGCTGACCGGCAAGCTCCTGCCCACCGAACGCAAGGTGCGCCTCGCCCGGTCCCTGCTGGCCACCGGCATCCCCGAGCTCGAGATCGGTTCGCTCGCCCGCCCGGACCTGGTCCCCCCGATGGCCAACACCCTGGAGTTGATCGCGGCGCTCACCGAGGAGGAACTCGATCGCTGCTGGGTGTGGGTCGCCACGCCGCGGCACGTGGAGAAGGCGATCGCGGCCGGCGCGCGCCACTTCCAGTACTGCTTCTCGGTGTCCGACGCCCACAACAACGCGAACATCGGCCGCGACACCGAGACGAGCGTCGCCGCGATGCCCGCCGCCGTCGAACTGGCCCACGCCGCCGGCGGCAGCATCCAGCTGTGCCTCGCCACGTCGTTCACCTGCCCGTTCGACGGCCCCGTCGACCCGGACCGGGTCCTGGAGATCGCGTGCGATCCGCGGACCGACGGCGCCGCCGACATCGTCCTCGCCGACACCCTCGGGCAGGCCGTGCCCGGCCAGGTCGCCGAGCTGATCGCGCGGGTCCGCACCGAATCCCCCGCGCGCCGGATCGTCTACCACGGCCACGACACGTGGGGACTCGGTGTCGCGAACAGCCTGGCCGCGGTGTCGGCCGGTGCGAGCGTCGTCGACGGGGCCCTCGCCGGGCTCGGCGGCTGCCCGTTCGCGCCCGGTGCGAGCGGTAACACCGCCACCGAGGACCTGCTGTTCGCAACCCGCCCGCAGTGGCTGTCGCCGGACGTGTTCGCCGATCTGGTGCGGCTCGGCGAGGACCTCGTGGCCGAACTGGACGAACCGAACCGGGCACGGGCGACGCAGGGCGCCCGTTCGGAAGCCGCAGCGTTCGAATGGGTGCTGCGTTCGTGACAGGATCACCAGCGTGCGGATCCTGATCGCCCCGGACAGTTTCAAGGGCACCTACCGTGCGGCCGAGGTCGCGGACTCCGTCGCGGCCGGCGCCGAAACGTCGGGGCACGAGACGATCCGGCTCCCGGTCGCCGACGGCGGCGAGGGCACCCTCGAAGTCCTGACCGGGCCGATGCTGCTCGACCGCATCGAGGTCGAGACGGTCAACCCGTGGCGGGTGTCGTGCGCGGGGACGTTCGGACTGGCACCGGACGGAACCGCCCTCGTCGAACTCGCGACCGCGAGCGGAATCACGACCCCGCACAACGGTTTCCGCGATCCGGTCACCGCGGACACCTACGGTACGGGCTTGCTGATGGCGGAGGCGGCGCGATGCGGCGCGGAGCGCATCGTCGTCGCGGCCGGTGGTTCGGCGACCACCGACGGCGGCCTCGGCGCCATCGCCGCGATCGACTCGTCCGGCGGCCTGCACGGCGCGGCGGTCACGGTCCTGACCGACGTCACCACCCGATACGTCGACGCGGCACGGGTGTTCGGTCCGCAGAAGGGCGCCGACCCCGCCACGGTGGATCTGCTCACCCAGCGGCTCGACGCGACCGCGATGGCCCTGCCGCGCGACCCGCGGTGCGTCGACGGCACCGGCGCGGCCGGCGGCTTCTCCGGCGGCATGTGGGCCCGGTACTGCGCCGAACTGCGCTCCGGTGCCGAATTCGTGCTCGACGCCCTCGCATTCGACCGGCATCTCGCGACCGCCGACCTCGTGGTCGTCGGCGAGGGGCGTCTCGACGGGCAGAGCCGCGCCGGGAAGATCGTCTCCGCGATCCTCGCCCGGACCGGGTCGGTACCGGTGGTCGCGGTCGTCGGGTCGGTCGGTGACGACCTCGGCGACTACCGCGACCGGTTCGCCGATGTGATCGTCGCGTCGGATGCGGACGCGATGCGCGCGGCAGGAGCCCGGCTGGGCCGCTGACCTTCCGAATCCCCTACGGGCAGGGCGCTGTCGGTGCAGGGGTGGGAGTCGGCGCGGGGCCCGTGTCCGGATCCGAGGCGCGGGCGGGCCAGGACGCGGGACGGATCTGCGGTGCGTCGGGTTCCTCCGATGCACACGGCGCCGCTTCCGGAGTTGCGGTGCCGGCCGACGCGGGCGGCGCGGACGTCGGGACCGGCCGTTCGTCGAACACGACGGCGGGTTCGTTCTCCCTCGATTCGCCGGCACCGCCGATCGCGACCGCGAGCCCGGCTCCGAGGATCGCGAGCAGCACGACCAGCACTCCCACCAGGGCGGCGATCCGGCCTCGGTTGTTGCCTCCCCCGGGCACCGGCGGCGGCGCGTCCTGCCGTGCCGCGACCAATGCCGCACCCGTCGCGCGGTGCCACGGCACCCCGTGCGGGGTCACGAACGGGACCCCGAGCACGGTGGCCAGTTCGCGGGCGGGACCGGCGTCGCCGGGACGCAGATCCAGGAACACCAGGGCCTGCGGGGATCGGCCGGCGCGGGCGACCGCCTCGTCCATCGCGTCCGGCAGCAGGTCGGCGTAGCCGACGAGTTCGTCGCCCTCCGGGGTCACGGCCGCCAGCACGCTGCCGGCGGGGACGTCCACGACCGAGACGGTCTCCGCTCCCCCGCTGCGGGTGTGCACGGCCAGCACCGGGGTCTCGGCCAGTTCGGGGGCGTTGGCCAGGTACGCGAGCCGGGTCGCGTCCACGTCGGCCGGGGTCACTTCCACGGTCGCGGCCTCGCGGACGGCGTCGACGACGGCGGGATCGGCGACCAACCCGATGCGGCCGATGGCCAGCCCCGCGCGTTCGGCACGTTCGGTCATGGCGGCGACGGCACCGACCGCCGCGGCGGTCGTGTCGTCGGCGTCGGACGCGGCCCAGCGCTGCGAATCGAACGGGCCGAGCGCCGGTACATCGGCGTCGACGAGTACCGCGCTGATCTCCCCGTCGTCGACCGCGACACCGAGCACCGCACGCATGACATCCCCCTCGCCGGCACGGACTCACCTGGACGGACAACCGAGCGTAACCGACGGCTGCCCTCACCGCGGGTAGCAGCCGACCTCGAGTCCGAGCACCGTCGACACCCCGGCACCGAACGTGACCGCCGAGCCGTCGGAGGCGACCCGTCGTTCGTCGAATCGCCGGGCCAGCCGCGGCACCGCCACCCGCTGATGGAATCCGGCGCGGGCAGCGGCCCGGTCGAACACCGCCACGGCACGGTCCACGTCGTGGGGCACGCTGTGGTCGGACACGAGCAGCGGCAGGTGCGCGACCCAGCCGGTGCTGCCGTCCGTCATCTCGCACCCCGCGTTCAGGCGCGAGTGGTCGGTGCCGAAGACCAATTCCGGAAATTCCGCCGACAGCGCGTCGGCGATCTCGTGGTGCACCCGCAGGTAGTGGTCGACGGCCCCGTCGATGGTGGTCGCGACCGGTTCCGGGACGGCGTGGAATTCCGGATCGGACGCGCATCCGGTGGTCGCCGCGAGCAGCAGCGCCACCGGGAGAAGCCGCCGGGCGCTCATCGCACCGCCTGCCCGGCCAGGCCCGCGACGACCAGTGCGACGTTGTAGGAACTCGTCGTCCCGGGGGTCAGGTAGGCGCTGTGCCCGATCGAGCCGCGGTACGCCTCACCGGTCGCGCCGACGCCCGGATCCGACGACAGCCGGGTCAGGCCGTCGAGGAAGCTGGGATCGCCGCCGAACGTACCGACATCGGCGACCGGGTCACGGTCGGCCTCGACGAGGAACGCCGAGCCCGGCGCCAGCCCCAGGTCGTGGATGTCGTCGGTGCCGATACCCGGCGCGCCGAGGAACACCGCGGCATCGGCGGGGGCGCCCTGTGCCAGTGCCATGCCGGTGACGAGCGCACCGTAGGAGTGCCCGATCGCCGTCACGTTCGGATTGTCCTCGCGCGCATCGAGACTCGTCAGGAACCGGGCCAGGCCGGGTGCCGCGCGGGTCGCCGCGAGATCGGACACCGGGCTCTGCTCCGTTATTGCGAGACCCCAACCCCATTGCGGAGCTTGATAATTCAGCCAGGTCACCGCCGCGACCGAACGGTCCGGGCGACCGGACGATTCCAGCCCGCGTTCGGCCTGGGACCGGACCGCCGCGATCTGTTCGTCGTAGCCGGCGAGATTGCCTTGCACCGTCGAGCCGGCGCCCGGGGTGAACACCGCGACGTGGTCGGCGGTGTCGACATCCCCCACCGCGACCGCGGCCATCGCCTCGCGCCCGGACAGGTCGAGCGCCAGCAGCTGCCGGTCGCCGCGCTCGAGCACGTCCGCGACAGCGTCGAGCGCGGCGAGTTTCCTGCGGGTCTGTTCGAGGCCGGCGTCGGCGTTGCTGAACAGGCCCCCGAAGATGTTGCCGTCGAGTTCGGTGGCCAGCCGCTCGGCGACGCGTTCGAGCCGGACGCGCTCGGTCTCGAGCAGTGCGCGATTCGCGCGGTCACGGTCGGCGGCAGGAATCCCCTCGAGCCCGCCGATCTCGCCCGGCCGGGTGGTGAGCAGATGCTCGCGGGCCTGCGCGCCGAGCATGTCCCACCAGCGCATCACCTCGCGCGGATCGGTGCCCGGCCCGGGAACCGGGACGATCGCCGGGCCCTGGGTGTGGATCCTGCCGAACGGTGTCCCGCCGACGTCGAGATCGACCGCGACCTCGGCGAGCGCGGCCGCGGCCTCGCGGTCGAGGGCCGCGGCGGACTCGAGGATCGCGGCGATCTGCGCGCGGATGTCGTCGGCGTCGGCGGAATCGGCGGGCATGACGGTGCCGTCCGGTCCGATCGCCAGCCCGAGCTCCGCTGCCCGGCTCGCGGTTTCGTCGAGCCTGCCGCGCAGCAGCCGGAGCCTCGGCGCGCAGTCCGAGGCGCACCGTCCCACCTTCCGATACGAATCCGCGTGGTCGGCAATGCGTTTACCGGTCCGCGCGATGTTCCCGGCGGCGGTGTCGGAGGCTGCTCCGATCCACACCTCGCCGAAGTCACCGGCCGCGCCGACGTCGACACCGACGTTCTCGATCCGCCCGGCGAACGCCCCGAGTGTGCCGCCGAACTTCTCGAGCGCGTCCGGATTCCATTGCTGCAGTTGCCGGATGTCCATCCGCTCTCACCCCCCGAAGCGCACAGTAGAGGAGGGCAACGACACCCGGCCCGCGACGAGCGTCGCGGGCCGGGTGCCTGTGGATGAATCGTGCGGTTGTGGAAAACCGTCCTTGCCGGACGATTACACGTCGGCGATGGCCTCCAGCGGAGGCGTCTTCGCGGCTCGGGCACCCGGCCACAGCGCGGCCAGGACACCGACGACACCGGATCCGATCAGCATGGCCAGCACCTGGATCCACGGAACGGTGATCTCACCGAGGCCCTGGTCGGCCAGGGTGCGAACGAAGCCCCACCCGAACACCAGGCCGAGCACCAGACCGATCACGGCGCCGAACACGGCGATGAGCAACGACTCGAGGTAGATGGTGCGGCGCACCTGGGCGCGCTGCATGCCGACCGCGCGCAGCATCCCGATCTCCCGTCGCCGTTCCACCACCGACAGCGCCAGGGTGTTGACGATGCCGAGAATCGCGATGACCACGGCGAGGGCCAGCAGCCCGTAGAGGACGGCGAGCAGCGTGTCGATCTGCGCCGCCTGCTGACCCTTGAACTGTTCACGGTCGAGGACCTGCACCACGACGAACTGCTTGGTCGCGTCCTCGAGCCCGGTACGGATCGTCTCCGGATCGCTGCCGTCCGCGGTGTTGAGCAGCACCACCATGGGGGCACGCGAGGCGGCCGGGACGAAGCGGTCGAGCATCTCCGGCGACAGGACCCACAGCCCGACGACCTGGTTGTCCTCGTAGATGCCGGCGACCGTCGTCTCGACGGTGTCACCGTCCCGGTTGGTCATCGGCACCGTCGACCCCACCTGCAGGCCGTGCTTGTCCGCGGTTTCCGCCGAGACCAGCATCTCGTCGCCCGCGATCTGTTCGGTGCCGGCGGTGATGTCCAGGGACAGCACGGTGTCGACCGGTCCGGACATGGCCGCGCCGAACTCGTCGTCGTCGCCGACCTTCGCCTGCACCCCGTACACACCGACGGCTTCCGTGATCCCGGGGACACCCGCGGCCGCGGTCTCCGCGCCCGCCGGCACGCCCATCATCTGGGGGCCCATGAGCATGAACTCGGACTTGACGCCGGTGTCGACGAGGGTGTTCACGCTGGACTTGGCGGACGCACCGAACACGGCGATGACCGACACCAGCATCAGGCCGAGGGTCAGCGCGAACGCCGTCGCCGCGGTGCGCCGCGGGTTCCGCGCGGCATTGGTGCGTGCCAGGCGGCCGATCGCACCGAACGGGCGGGCGAACACGGCGCCGAGCGCTCCGACGATCGGCTTCGACAACGCCGGGGCGGCGAGCAGAACCGCGAGGATCAGCCCGAGGGCGCCGACGCCGACGGTCGCGGCGGCGCCGCCGCCGGTCCCCTGCGCACCGATCACGACGCCGACGACACCGGCGACGGCCGCGACCGCGCCGACGATCGTGCGCACCCGCAGCGACTCGATGGTGGCCGTCGATTCCTCACGCATCGCGGCGACCGGCGGGACCTTCGTGGCCCGGCGGGCCGGGGCGTACGCGCTGACCACGGTGACGACGACACCGACCAGCAGCGCGATGATCACCGTGCGCGGCGCCAGCTGCAGCGGCCCGGACGGCAGCCCGATGTCCGCGGCGTTGAGGGCGGCGCGCAGCCCGTAGGCCAGGGCGACACCGCCGGCGATGCCCAGGGCACTGCCGACCACACCGACCACGAGGGCCTCGAGGGTCACCGAGCGTCCGACCTGCTGGCGGCTGGCGCCGATCGCGCGCAGAAGCGCCAGTTCGCGCAGCCGCTGCGCGACGATCATCGAGAAGGTGTTGTAGATGATGAACGTGCCGACCAGCAGGGCGATCGCCCCGAACGCGAGCAGGAAGTAGTTGAGGAAGCTCAGTGCCTGCTCGACGTCGGACTTGACGTCCTCGGTGACCTCGGCGCCGGTCTGCACCTTCAGATCGGGCAGGGCCGCGGCGACCTCGTCGCGCAGCTCGTCCGGCGACACGCTGCCGTCGGAGGCGACGTCCACGTACTGCACGTGCCGTCCGTCGGTGAACAGGTCGCGGGCCTGCTGCTCGGTGAACAGCGCCCCGACGTAGCCGCCGGTATCGGTCTCGATGTCGTAGATACCGCTCACGGTGACGGGCACGATGCCGCGGGAGGAGGTGAGCACCTTCGTCGCGTCCCCGACCGCGAGATCGCCGCGGGTGGCGGCGCTCGCGTTCAGAGCGATCTGCCCGGCGGCGACCGGCGGGCCGCCGGCGACGAACGTCTCGGGGTCACCGAGCACGCGGTCCGGCGGCAGGTAGGCGGAACCCTCCGCGGGGGCTCCACCGGTCTGGATCGCGGCGCCCTCCGAGTCGAGGACGATGACGCCGCCGCTGTACGCGGGCACCACGGCCTTGACGCCCGGCACGGCCGCGATCACGTCGATGTCCTGGACCGGGACACCGCTGGCGCCGGATTGTTCGGTGCCGACACGCACGTCGACGCCCTTGGCGACGTCGGCGAAGATGCTGTCGAACGTGCGCTGCAGGGTGTCTGTGAACACGAACGACCCGGTGACGAACGCGGTGCCGAGCACCACGGACAGCACCGTCAGCAGCAGCCGCACCTTGTGCGCGGCGATGTTGCGCAAGGCAACTTTGGTGATGGGATTCGACATGTGTGACGTGTCCTCTATTCCGCCGCGTATTCGGCCGCGGACACCGTGGTGGTGGTGTCGAAGCGCTTCATGCGGTCGAGCACGGCGTCGGCGGTCGGATCGCGCAGTTCGTCGACGATGCTGCCGTCGGCGAGGAACACCACGCGGTCCGCGTAGCTCGCCGCGGTGGGGTCGTGGGTGACGATGACGACGGTCTGGCCGAACTCGTCGACGGACGCGCGCAGGATCGACAGGACCTCGCTCGACGACCGCGAGTCCAGGTTGCCGGTCGGCTCGTCACCGAAGATGATGTCGGGCCGGCCGGCGAGGGCGCGGGCGCAGGCCACGCGCTGCTGCTGACCACCGGACAGCTCGCCCGGGCGGTGATCCAGGCGCTCGCCGAGTCCGAGCCGGGACACGACGGTGTCGAGCCAGTCGCGGTCGACCTTGCGGCCGGCGATGTCGAGCGGCAGCGTGATGTTCTCGAGTGCGGTCAGGGTCGGCACCAGGTTGAACGCCTGGAACACGAACCCGATGCGGTCGCGTCGCAGCTGGGTCATCTGCTTGTCGGACAGCGAGGTCAGGTCGGTGTCGCCGATGAGCACCGACCCCGAGGTGGCGCTGTCGAGACCGGCGAGGCAGTGCATGAGTGTCGACTTGCCCGAGCCGGACGGGCCCATGATGGCGGTGAACTCCCCCGCCGCGAAATCGGCGGTCACACCGGCGAGCGCGTGGACGGCGGTCTCTCCGGTTCCGTAGATCTTCTTCAGGTTGATGGCGCGAGCGGCTGCGGCGCTGTGAAGTGACATGCGCTCCATCTTCCCGGGTGCCCGGTTCGGGCACCATCGGGGACCACCCTGATCCTGGCCCCCGGGGGTGCCCGGGTGGTCAGCCCCAGCGGGCCTGACCACCGTCGAGCGGGATCGTCGCGCCGGTGAGGTAGCGGGCATCGTCGCTCACGATCCACGCGACCGCGCGCCCGATGTCGTCCTCGCAGTCGCCGATCCGGCGCAGCGGAATGCTCGCGACGAACTCGGCGGCTTCCTCCGGCCGGTTCTCGGTCCACCACTTCAATCCGGGCGACAGGGCGTGGGGGGCGATCGCGTTGACCCGGATGTTGTCCGGCCCCCACTCGGAGGCGGCGGTGCGGGTCAGCGACCGCAGGGCTTCCTTGACGGACGCGTAGCCGCCGTAGCCGCTGGTGTCCCACCGCACCGCGGCGGAGGTGACCATGTTGACGATGTTGCCACCGCCGCGTTCCTTCATGATCGGGTGGACGGTCTGCATCGCGTGCAGCGCGGCGATCGGGCCGGACCCGTAGGCCTTCGCCATCAGCTCGGGTGTGAGGGCGAGCAGCGGGCCGAGGGGGTTGAGGCTCGCGTTGTTGACGAGGACGTCGACTCCGCCGAACAGCTCGACGGTCCTCTCGATCGCGGCGGTGATCCGGGCGGTGTCGGCGATGTCGCACACGATCGGCTCGGCGACGCCGCCGAACGCGCGGATCTGCTCGACGGTGTCGACGAGCTTGGACTCGGTGCGACCGGTCACGGCGATCGAGGCACCCTCGCGGGCCAGAGCGAACGCCACCCCCTGTCCGACGCCCTGCCCGGCTCCGGTGATGAATGCGACCTTGCCCTCGAGTGTGCCCATGGACGACCTTTCCGTGCTCTCGCGCAGCGTGCCGTCGGGTATGCAAACAGATCCTGCCGCCTGCGGGCCGGGTTGTCCCGGTGATCGGTAACCGGGCCGGACCTGCACAGCTCCCGTCCGCGGCCATCGCTTAGGCTCGTGCACCGAGGCCGTACCACCCGAGTCGGCGCCCCACCGGGAGGAAACGATGACCGAGCACGACACGCACGACGGCCCGATCCGCCTCGACGGCGACATCGCCGTGGCCACCGAGGAACGGCAGCAGCTGATCGACCTGAGCATCCGTGCCCTGGCGGAGCTGCTCGGCAGCGCGCCCGAGACCGACGAGGACGGCGATATCGCGATCCCGGTCCACGGGTTCGGCGTGTACGTCACGGTGGCCGAGGACTCCCCGGAGCTGCACGTGTGGTCGTCGCTGCTGAGCGACATCGACAGCGGGGGCAACACGGCCGCGCTGGTCGCCGAGCTGTCCGAGGAGTGGCCGCGTCTGCGCTTCAGCTTCCAGCAGGGCCACCTGCTGGTGTCGACAATCCTCGACGCCGACCCGTTCGCGCCCCAGCACCTGGTGAACCTCATCGGCGAGATCCACGAGCTCACCCATGAGGTCGACGACGACTTCGCGGCCCGGTTCGGCGGCGTCCTCGACTGCGACGCCGACGACGACTCGTACGCCGGTGGATGCGGTGGCGGCGGCTGCGGCGAAGGATGCGCGTGCGGCCACGACAACGAACTCGGTGCGACCATCCCGGTCGGAGAACCCGAAGCGTAGGCAGGCTCCGGCGTTACGCTGGAGCCCATGCGGATAGGCGCACACGTCCGTCGGGACGACGATCCGACCGGTCAGGGTGAACGTCTCGGCGCGGACCTGGTGCAGGTCTTCCTCACCGACCCGCAGAAATGGGACACGCCTGGACCGCATCCGCGTGCCGAGCAGATCCTCGCGTCCGACATCGACGTGATCGTGCACTCGCCGTACGTCATCAATGTCGCGAGCCTGAACAACCGGCTGCGGATGCCGTCGCGCAAGGCGGTCGCCGAGCATGCCGCGGCCGCCGCCGCGATCGGCGCGTTCGGCCTCGTCGTGCACGGAGGGCACGTCCGCGAGGGCGAGAACGTCGCGGCCGGGGTGGAGAACTGGCGGAAACTGTTCGAACGCCAGGAGGACAAGGGCGGCTTCGGGGTGCCGATCCTCGTGGAGAACACCGCGGGCGGGGACTTCGCGATGGCCCGCTACGTCGACGCGATCGGCCGGTTGTGGGATGCCATCGGCGACTACGGCGCCGGGTTCTGCCTCGACACCTGCCACGCGTGGGCGGCCGGTGAGGATCTCGTCGACGTCGTCGAGCGGGTGCGCGCCGTCACCGGACGTATCGATCTTGTGCACCTGAACAATTCGCGCGACGAATTCGATTCGGCCCGCGACCGGCACGCGAACCTCGCGGACGGGCAGATCGACCCCGCGCTGCTCGTCGAGGTCGCCACCGCGGCCGGCGCCCCCATCATCCTGGAAACACCCGAGGACGGAATGGCCGAGGACATCGCCTTTCTGAGGGAGAAACTGGGCTAGCGCCCCGTGCGCCTTTGTGGCGGTTGGGGGCGCCACAAAGGCACACCGGGGCGTCAGCCCACGTCACCGGTGAGATAGCGCTGCAGCGTCGGCCCGACGATCTCGACGACACGGTCGGCGGGCAGTGACGCGAGCGGTTCGATCCGCAGGATGTACCGCATCACCATGAGCCCGGCCATCTGCGAGGCGACCAGTTCGACGCGCAGCGGACCGGTGCCCGCCGGGTGGTCCACGCGGGGCACGATCTCGTCGAAGACGATGTCCAGCAGGAAGGTTCGCAGCAGACCCACATCGCCACCACCACCGATCACGGTGCGGAAGACGGCGATGATCGCGTCACGGTGCGGGGAGTCCCACACGCCGAGCAGCGCCGTCGCCAACCGCGGGCCGATCTCGTCGACGGGCGCCGCGCGCACGGGCGCGAGGACGTCGTCGGGGTCGACGGGCAGCGCGATCGCCGCGACGAACAGCGCGTGTTTGTTGCCGAAGTAGTGGTGCACCAGCGCGGCGTCCACTTCGGCGCGGGCCGCGATCGCCCGGATGGTCGTCTTTCCGAAACCGTTGTCCGCAAACAACTCTCGCGCCGATTCGAGGATGCGGTCCCGGCTGCCGGAGTTGCCGGGACGCCGGCCCGGCCGCGTTGCGGTCACGGCGTCCGGCGGCGCAGGGTGGCCGCGGCCAGCCACAATCCGACAAAGACGAATCCTGCGACCACGATCAGATCGCGCGCCATCACCGCGGTCACCCCGGGATGAGCGGCGACCTGCTGCAGGGCCTCGACGGCGTAGCTCAACGGAAGCACGTTGCTGATCCACTGCAGCACCACGGGCAGTTGATCCCGCGGCACCAGCAGCCCGCACAGCAGCAACTGGGGAATGACGAGCACCGGCATGAACTGCACGGCCTGGAATTCGGTGCGGGCGAACGCACTGCACAGCAACCCCAGGGAGACCCCGAGCACGGCGTCGAGCACCGCGATGAAGATGACCCACGCGACGCTGCCCGCCGCGGTCAGGCCGAGAAACCCGAACGTGATCAGGCACGCGAGCCCGGCCTGCACGGCGGCCGCGAGGGAGAACGCGCTGCCGTACCCGGCGAGCAGGTCGAATTTCGCGAGCGGCGTGGTGAGCAACCGCTCGAGGGTGCCCGACGAGCGCTCGCGTTGCATCGCGATGGACGTGACGAGGAACATCACCACGAACGGCAGGATCCCGAGCATCGTGATCGCGATCCGGTCGAACAGGGAGGGACCCACCGGCGGGGCGGGCACGTTCCGGTAAATGAAGTACAGCAGCGTCATCAGCAGGCTCGGAACGAGCACGAGCATCGCGACGGTGCGATGGTCGGCCCGCAACTGCCGCAGGATCCGCGTCGTCGTGGCGGCGTAGATGGTGACATTCACGACTGCGCTCCTTCCCGAGTCCTGATCAGCCGCAGAAAGGCGTCCTCGAGCCGCGATTCGCCGGTCTGCTCCCGGAGATCACCGGGAGTGAGCTTGCCGAGCAACCGCCCCTCGCGCAGCAGCAGCAACTGCGCGCAGCGGTCGGCCTCGTCCATCACGTGACTCGAAATCAGCAGGGTCACACCGCGATCGGCGAGCATGTGGAAGTGGTCCCACAGCTCGACGCGCAGCACCGGATCGAGCCCGACGGTCGGTTCGTCGAGCACGAGCAGTTCCGGGTCGCCGACCAACGCGCACGCCAGCGACACTCTGCCGAGCTGTCCGCCGGACAGATTCCCGGCGAGCTGCTTGGAATGGCTGCTCAGCCCGACGGCCGCGATCGTCTCGTCGACCACTGCGCCGGACCGTCCGTAGAGGGCGGCGAAGTAGGCGACGTTCTTGGCGACGGTCAGATCGGGGTAGACGCTGGGGTCCTGGGTCACGTATCCGACACGCCGGCGCAGGCTCGCCTCCCCCGCGGGCCGGTCCAGCACGGTGACCGTGCCGGACTCGATGATCTGGGTGCCCACGATGCACCTCATCAGGGTGGTCTTGCCGCACCCGGAGGGGCCGAGAAGTCCGGTGACCGAGCCGCGGGGAATCGTGACGGTCACGTCCTCGAGTGCCCGGTGCGGGCCGCGGCGGACGTTCAGATTGCGGATGTCGACGGCAGGACTCGAGGTATCCATGGGATTCTCAATTCATCGATCGATGAAATCATCGTCTGTTGAATTGTCCGCCCGCTCACCCCGCACAGTCAACCCCCGCCGCTCCGGTCAGGGCGTCAGCACCCAGCGACCGCGCACCCCGCTCTCGCCCGCCGCCTGGTAGGCATCGGCGGCCCGGTCGAGCGGCACGACGGCGTGCACGCGGGCGGGCAGTTCGCCGGTCGCCGTCCGGGCGAGCAGCTCGGCGAGACGAGCACCCTCGGCCTGCACCGATACGGCGGCGACGGAGATTCCGCGTTCGGCGGCAGGCTCCCCTCCCGGCCGCACGCCGACGTAGCGCCCGCCGTCCCGAACCAGGCCGAGACCTTCGTCCTGCAGTCCCGCGCAGTCGGCCAGCGCGTCCCAGCCGGGTTCGGCGGCGGTCGTGAATTCGGCGCCGAGGCCGCGGACGTACTCCTCGTCCGACGTTCTGGCCAGGCCGGTCACGTGCCAGCCACGATCCCGGGCGAGCGACGTGACGTATCCGCCGACCGCGCCGGCCGCACCGGTCACCAGCAGCCTCCCAGCGGCCGGCGCATCGCCGAGCAGATCGACGATCTGTGCGGCGGCGAGGCCGTTGAGCGGCACTGTCGATGCCTCGACGAGGCCCAGGCCGTCGGGCACCACGGCGAGGTCCGCTGCGGGCACGTGGACGTACTCGGCGTGCGTCCCGACGGCCCGGTCGAAACCGGTCACCAATCCGGCAACCCGGGTGCCGACGGCCAGGTCGACATCGGGGCCGGTGGCGGCGACGGTCCCGGAGAAATCCCAGCCGATGCCGGTGTGCTCGGGTTGATCGATCAGTCCCCGTTGGTGGAACCATCCGGACGCGGTCGTGAGGTCGACGGGGTTGACGGAGGCCGCGGCGACCCGGACGCGGGCCTCGCCGGGGCCGGGTTCGGGGAGCGGGACCTCGACGACCTCGACGGCGTCGGGCGCGCCGGGCGTGCGGACGACGGCGGCGCGGTACGTGGTGGTGCGGAGTTCGGTGGCGCTCATGGCTACCTCCTCGTCGGAGAGTTCGCTTTCGTCTTGGCACACACCACTTTCGTAGAGCTACTCTCTATCGGTAAGTAGGCACCCGAGAGTGCGTAACTTCCTTCGCTTACGGTGAGGAGCCGGCGATGGCGACGACGACCGCGGCCGACAAACGGGCACAGGCCAAGCTCGAATACGACGCATTCCTGGCTGCGTGCCCCAGCCACCGACTGCTCGATCGGATCTCCGACAAGTGGGTCGCCCTGGTGCTCGCGGCCCTCGGGGACGAGACCGGCGCACCCCGTTCGCTGCGGTATTCGGAACTGTCCCGGCACCTCGCGGGAGTCAGCCAGAAGATGCTCACGCAGACGTTGCGCAACCTCGAGCGCGACGGTCTGGTCACGCGCACCGTCACACCCACCGTGCCCGTGACCGTCACGTACGAACCGACCGACCTCGGCCTGTCGCTCCACGCGCTGATGAAGCAGGTCAAGGCGTGGGCCGAAGCGAACATGGACGAAGTGCTCGCCAATCGTGAGCAGTACGACGCACGGGCGGCGGCCTCGCCAATCACCGATTCCCATGGATCACAGCCGTAACATCGATCCCATGAACCACCGCCGCGTCGCCGTTGTCGCCCTTGCCGCTGTCGCGGCCCTGACCCTGGCCGGGTGCGCCGATTCGCAGAGCCCCGCGCCGCCGGCGTCGGCCGGCACGATCCCCACCACCACCGCACCCGCGGCGGCGAAGAACCTCCCCGTCGACGCGGCCGCCAAGTCGGCACCGGCAGCGCCCGGTTCGAAGCTGACGGTCACCGACATCCGCACCGGCACCCACGACGGCTTCGATCGCGTGGTGTACGAACTCGGCGGCACCGGCGCCCCGGGCTGGCGCGTCGGCTACGTCGACCGTGCCGTGCAGGACGGCAGCGGAAACGAGGTCGCGGTCGCGGGCGGAGCGATCCTGCAGGTTCTCATCGACGGTTCCGCCTACCCGTTCGACAGCGGCGTCGAGCAGTACGCCGGCCCTCAACCGGTGCTCGCGGCGCCCGGCGGCTCGGTCGTCGAGGTCAACGGCGCAGGTGTGTTCGAGGGCGTCACCCAATCGTTCATCGGGATCAAAGATCCCGACACGCCGTTCTCGGTGTACTCCCTGACCGGCCCGACCCGCCTCGTGATCGACGTGGCGCGCCCGTAGGGCACTCATCCCGAACGGGGCGTCCAGACAGCGTCGACCTCGGTTAATACCGCATCACGTGCAGGATCGCGCCGGCGGTCCACATCGCGAGAATCGCCAGCGGGAGCGTCGCCATCGACACGACCAGCCCTGCACCGAGATGGCGCACACGGCCAGAGAAGAGACAACAGACGAGGCCGGACACGAATGGCAACGCCAGGGCGGTCCAGCCGAATTCACGTGGGACCCAGAACGGTACGGTCGCCTGGACCACGATCCCGGCAACCACACCGATCAGACTCGCCGGGCCGAACACTCGTCCGGGCGCAATCCGGGTCTTGTCGGCTACCACTACCGCACCACCAGAATCACACCGCCGTAGATCGCAACCAGCGATCCCACCGCGACCCCCAGCGCGACCCCGGCGCGGATCCGCGACGCGGTCCGCAGCAGCACCGCCGAGGCGAGCGGTGTCAGAATCGCCGCGAGAACCACCAACGCCACAAGTAGTTGGGGCTCATTCGTGTCGTCCATCCCGAACGCCTCGAAAACGAATATGGCAATCGCAAACGTGAACGCGAGCGAGATCGGTACCATCACAGTCGCTGATCCCCAGAACAGCCCGTCGGTAGCCACGCGCGGCTTCAGTTCCTGTCCAGTCACATTCAGCTGCCTCACGACCCTCCTCCGTGCGCCCACGCGAGGTTCACTTCTTGGAGCGCCATGGGCTGCACGCCATCGAAACGTTCTGTGGCCGAGGAGTAGTCGCCCAGAGTGTGATCGAACGGTAGGTTGCCGAGCGGGCCCCACTTCGAGCCGCTGTCAGCCGGGTCGATATAGATCTGTTGCGTACTGCCGGATACTGAATCCTGATAGATCTCCAAAGACGGATAGTTCCCGATCTGCGCGGCAACACCGACCCTCTCCGGACCAGGAGCGAGAACTATGTCCCCTTTCACGGAATGAAATGTCGTCAGTGCCTCCGAATCGAGAGGCGGCAGTGCATTCGTCGCCTCGTACACAAGTCGTACCGACCCGTCCGAGAGCTGCTGTACGTTCACCGCAGGAGCACCGACTTCCACTTCGCCTGTCACCCCGACGGACGGATTCTGACGCGCAATCACGACGCCGTTCTCGTAGTCCACGTACAGCGAAACCCTCGTTCGTTCCGGATCGAACGTCGGATCCTCGTCTCGATCATCACCGAGATCGTTGTGAATGAAGTTGACAACTTCACCAGCCGGAATGAAGAGACCCATCCGGACGATCCCCTGCCCCGGGACCGGTTCGATACGGCCGACCACCACTTCGGCGCGCACGCCCTGGTTCTTGTCCAGATAACTTGTGGTGTCGAGAGCCATCGCGGTACGCCAGTCGACCGTACTCGCCGGGCGTCGTCCGAACATCGCCTCGAATGCGACCGAGGCAGCGGTCAATCGTCCCGGACTCGCAACAGCAGCCTCCCGCAACTCCGGGGGCACGCCCTGCGGGCTGTTCGACGACAGTTCACCGGCGAGCGCCTCCAACGCAGCCGCAAGACTTCCGTCGATCGCCCGGATCCCTTCGACGGCATTCCGAATCCGTTCTGCGAAGTAGTCTGCGAGTTCGTCCTGGCGAGCCCTGAGTTCATCGTCGGCCGCAGGCCTCGGGGTCAGCGCCCAATCTTCACCGACGATGAACAGTTCCTCCGCCTCAGCCACCACTGCTCGCAGGAACTCCAGCATCGATTCGAGTTCACGGGCACTTCCGTCGTAGGCGTCGACGATCGCCTGCACCGTTCCCGCAAGGCGCCGAACTTCGTCGTACTCATCGTCTGCTCGGTGCGCCGCCGCATCGAAGGCGATTCCGGTCCATTCCGGAGCCATTGCACGAACGTCGTTGCGCATGGTTCCGGCCACGTCGACGATCGATCGGCGAATCCCGTCCAGGTTCGACGCCGTCACGGTCAGGTCCGACGATTTCCACAGCTCTATCTCAGACCGGCTCGGGGTCACGGGAGGTCCCCCACGGCAGCGAGTTGCGCCGCGAATACGCCCTCGGCGACCTGGTAGTCCCCGGCGGACCCTCTCGCGAGACCCGACATGTACGCGATCCGGTCTGCCGCGGCAACGGTCGCGGCATTCAGCGCCTGAACTACCGCGACGCTGACCTGCGCGGTACGACTTCCGGGGAATCGCACAACCGAGTCCCCACGCCCGAGGCCCTCCGAAAGCTCCTCGATCGCTTCCGTCGCCGAATCGAGCAATCCGGACAATCGCCGGAGCTCTTCCGGATTCACCCGGAAGAGGTCGACTGCGCTCGGCGGCCCTGGGTCACCTGCGCCCGGAGACGAGCCGCCCGACTCGCCCAGCATCGCTTCCATGTAGTCGTCGACGAATACAGCAGACTCGCTCGGAACAGCACTGGTCACGTTTCGAAATTCCCCCCGCTCAGTGGACGACGCGCTCGCGTCCTTCCGGCTCCCCCTCCGGCCGGGTGAGGGTATCACCGCCACGAGACGCGCGAGCGACACGCTGTGGGGCAGGTGTGTCGCCGACTACCCTTGACCTCGAGCCTGCTCGAGGTTCTACGGTCGGGGCTACGAGAGAGGGAGGCTCCGCGAGATGAGCATGGAAATCACCGCGTGGAACGCGATGTACAACGCGATGCACGCACACAACGACCGTCGGCCGTTCTCACGTGAAAGCCTGCGCCGGATCGGCGCGTTCGCCCGTCCGCATCGCCGCAACATCCTGTTCTACCTGGTGCTCAGCGTCGTGATCGCGGCGCTCGGTGTTGCCACGCCGGTGCTGGCCGGCCGGGTCGTCAACGCCATCGTCGATCACGCCGCACTGTCCGTGGTCCTCGGGTTGGCGGTGCTCATCGCCGGCATCGCGATCGTCGAGGCCGGGCTCGCGATCGCCAATCGCTGGTTGTCGGCGAGCATCGGCGAGGACCTGATCCTGGATCTGCGCACCACCGTGTTCGATCACGTCCAGCGCATGCCCATCGCGTTCTTCACCCGCACCCGCACCGGTGCGCTGGTCAGTCGGCTGAACAACGACGTCATCGGCGCGCAGCGCGCCTTCAGCGACACCCTCTCCGGTGTCGTCGGCAACATCGTCACACTCGTCATCACGCTCGTCGTGATGATCGGAATCTCGTGGCAGATCACGCTTCTCGCACTGCTGTTGTTGCCGATCTTCGTGATTCCCGCGCGGCACATGGGGACTCGTCTCGCCCGATTGAGTCGTGAAGCCGCGAACCACAATTCGGTGATGAGCACCCAGATGACCGAACGGTTCTCCGCCCCTGGAGCCACGCTCGTCAAGCTGTTCGGCCGGCCGGACCACGAATCCGCCGAGTTCGCGATCCGGGCTCGACGCGTCCGCGACATCGGAGTCCGCACGGCGATGCTGCAGTCCGTCTTCGTCACCGCACTGACCCTCGTCTCGGCTCTGGCGCTCGCGCTCGTCTACGGCCTCGGCGGCGTCTACGCTCTGCGCGGCCAGCTGGACGCCGGCTCGGTGGTGGCGATGGCGATGCTGCTGACCCGCCTGTACTCGCCGCTCACGGCCCTGGCCAGCGCCCGGATGGATGTCATGAGCGCGATGGTCAGCTTCGAGCGGGTCTTCGAGGTTCTCGACCTGGAGCCGTTGATCGTCGAGGCCCCCGGCGCGCGCGACGTGCCGCCGGGACCGGTGTCGGTGGAACTGCGCAACGTGAGCTTC
The DNA here is from genome assembly GCF_053589115.1 of Rhodococcus sp. NPDC003383. Taxonomy (NCBI): domain Bacteria; kingdom Bacillati; phylum Actinomycetota; class Actinomycetes; order Mycobacteriales; family Nocardiaceae; genus Rhodococcus; species Rhodococcus sp. NPDC003383. Next base: position 41,423 of record NZ_JBSFRG010000001.1, read on the forward strand.
GCCTACCCCTCCGCCGACAAGGTGTCGCTGGCGTCGCTCGAGGAGGTCGCGGTCCTGGACACCCGCGGCGGCGAAACCGTGCTGCACGACATCGATTTCCGCGTCGAACCTGGACAGATGGTGGCGCTGGTCGGCTCGTCCGGTGCCGGAAAATCCACCGTGGCGCAGCTGATTCCGCGACTGTACGACGTGGATTCCGGACAGGTGCTACTGAACGGCATCGACGTGCGGGAGCTGACGGCCTCGTCGATCCGTGCCACGGTCGGCCTGGTCACCCAGGACGGGCACCTGTTCCACGAGTCGGTGCGGCAGAATCTGCTGCTGGCCCGGCCGACGGCCACCGAGGACGAGCTGTGGGACGCGCTGCGCCGAGCCCGCCTGCACGATCTGATCGCCTCGTTGCCGGACGGACTGGACACCGTCGTCGGCGAACGCGGCTACCGGCTCTCCGGCGGTGAACGCCAGCGGCTGACGATCGCGCGGCTGTTGCTCGCACACCCGCGCGTCGTGATCCTCGACGAGGCCACCGCGCACCTGGATTCGACCTCGGAGGCCGCGGTGCAGGAGGCGCTGACCGAAGCACTGGCCGGCCGGACCTCGGTGGTCATCGCGCACCGGCTGTCGACGATCCGGGCCGCCGATCAGATCCTGGTCGTGGAGGGCGGGCGCATCGTCGAACGGGGTACGCACACCGAGCTGCTCGCGGCCGGTGGCCGTTACGAGCAGCTGTATCGCACCCAGTTTGCTGATTCCGGAAAGTATTCGTCCGCGTTCGCCCCGATACTCGAAGCATGAGCATCCCCACCGAATCCGAGCTGCTGCTCGAGATCCTCGGCAACCAGCACGACGCGTTCCGCAACGCGGTCTCCGGGCTCACCGAGGAACAGGCACGCTCGGTGCCGAGCGCGTCGTCGATGAGCCTGGCGTCGCTGCTCGCGCACGTCGTCGACGGCGAGGTCGCCGCTGCCGACCGTATCGCCGGAACCAACAGCCGCCCCGACGACCCGGTCGAGGCATGGACGTCGGGCTGGCTCGTCGGCGACGACGAGACCGTCGCCGACCAGATCGCGAAGCTCGATGCGGCCGCAGCCCGGCTCGCCCAGCTGGTCCGCGACGAACCGGATCTCGACCGCGTCGTCGACATTCCCGACGACGTGGCCCGCTACCTGGACCAGGGGGTGCCGTTCACGGTGCGGTTCCTGCTGCTGCACCAGATCGAGGAGTGGGCGCGGCACGCCGGCCACGCCGACATCATCCGCGAGTCGATCGACGGTGCCACGGCCGACGTCCTCGCCGGTCACGCCTGGTAGGGACATGGAAATCGATGCGGCCGGCGCCGCGCAGAACACGCCTCTCGAACGAGTGGCCCGGGTGGGTCAGGCGACCAGCGGCGTCGTCCACGCGCTGATCGGATACATCGTCGTGCGGCTCGCCATGGGCGAGTCCGGTGCCGCCGACCAGTCCGGTGCGCTGGCCACGATGGCCGCGGCGCCCGGGGGCACCGCCGTCCTGTGGGTCACCGCGGTGACGCTCGCGGCCCTCGCATTGTGGCGGCTGACCGAAGCGTTGATGGGTAAACGGTCCGACCTCGAGGAACCGTCGACGCTGGACCGGTTCAAGTCCGCGGGAGTCGCGATCGCGTATGCGGCGCTCGCGTTCACCGCCCTGCAGTTCGCGCTGGGAAGCGGACGGTCCAGCAGCGAGCAGAGCGTCGGGCTGAGCGCCCGGCTGATGCAATCCGGCGCCGGCAAGACGGTGCTCGTCGTCGCCGGGCTCATTGCCGTGGGGATCGGCGGATACCACGTGTACAAGGGCGTGAGCCGGAACTTCCTCGACGACCTGCACCGTCCGGTGCCGGGCGTCGCGACGGTGCTCGGCGTCGTCGGTTACACCGCGAAGGGACTGGCGATCGCAGGCGCGGGAATCCTGGTCATCATCGCGACCTTCACGTCCGACCCGGCCAAGGCGACCGGGCTGGACGGTGCCCTGAAGACGCTGGGCACCGCCCCGTTCGGACAGGTCCTTCTGTGGGCGGCCGGACTGGGCATCGTCGTCTACGGTGCCTACTGCTTCGTCCTGGCGCGCTACGGAAGGATGTGACCGGACCGGACCGTCACAACTCGACCGGACCGGTCAGTCGCGACCGCGGAATCCGCCGCCGCGGCTGCCGTGGCCGTGACCGCCACGGTCGCCGCGGTGCGAGAAGCCGCCGCGATCCTTGTCGCGGTCCTTGAAGTCACGGTCCTTGAAGTCGCCGCGGTCCTTGTAGCCACGGGGCTTGTCGCCGTAGTCCTTGCGGCCGCCGCGCTCGCCCCAGTCCTTCTTGCCGCCGTACTCGCGGCGCTCACCGCCGCGACGCTCACCGCGGTCGTCACGGGCCCGGTACGAGCCCGGCCGTCCCGACGGGGCGCCGGTATCGGGCTGCAACTGGATGAGGACACCGGAGATCCGGGTCGCGCGCAGCGCCTCGAGGGTCTGCGCCGACAGGTCCTTGGGCAGCTCGACGAGGCTGTGATCGGCCCGGATGCTGATGTGCCCGAAGTCGCTGCGACGCAGGCCGCCCTCGTTGGCGATGGCACCGACGATCGCGCCGGGCTGCACCCGGTGCCGCTTGCCGACGGCGATCCGGTAGGTGATCAGTTCCTGGCCGTCACGGCCGACGCGGGAGGCTCCGTCGTCGTCGAACCGGCGCGGCGGACGCGGCTCGCGCTCGCGCTCGCGGCGCGGCGGGGCGATCGGCTCGGGCTCGGACTCCATGAGGAAGGACTCGCCGTCGCGCGAGAGCACGGCGAGCGCGGCCGCGATGTCGGCGAGCGGAACGTCGTGCTCCCGCTCGTAGTCCTCGATGAACGTGCGGAACAACTGCAGGTGATCCGACGCGAGCGCCTCGGTGATCCCGTCGTTGAACTTGGCGACCCGCTGCGCGTTCACGTCCTCGACGGTGGGCAGCTGGATCTCGGCGAGCGGCTGCCGCGTGGCCCGCTCGATGGACTTGAGCAGGTGCCGCTCGCGGGGAGCGACGAACAGCAGCGCGTCGCCGCTGCGGCCGGCGCGGCCGGTGCGGCCGATCCGGTGAACGTACGACTCGGTGTCGTGCGGGATGTCGTAGTTCACGACGTGGCTGATGCGGTCGACGTCGAGGCCGCGCGCGGCGACGTCGGTCGCGACGAGGATGTCGAGGGCACCGCTCTTGAGCTGGCCGATCGTGCGCTCACGCTGGGCCTGCACGATGTCGCCGTTGATCGCGGCGGCGGAGAAGCCGCGGGCACGCAGCCGCTCGGCGAGGTCCTCGGTGGCCTGCTTGGTGCGGACGAAGATGATCATCGCCTCGAACGACTCGACCTCGAGGATGCGGGTCAGTGCGTCGAGCTTGCGCTGGTGCGAGACCAGCACCCAGCGCTGGGAGATGTTGGAGGAGGTCGTGGTCTTCGACTTGACCGTGATCTCTTCGGGGTCGTTGAGGTACTGCTTCGACAGGCGGCGGATCGCGCCGGGCATGGTCGCCGAGAACAGGGCGACCTGCTTGGTGTCGGGGGTGTCGGCGAGGATGCGCTCGACGTCCTCCTGGAAGCCCATCGTGAGCATCTCGTCGGCCTCGTCGAGGACGAGGAATTCCAGCTCCGAGATGTCGAGGGTGCCCTTGGAAAGGTGATCGATCACACGTCCGGGGGTGCCGACGATGACCTGGGCGCCGCGACGCAGTCCGGACAGCTGCACGCCGTACGCCTGGCCACCGTAGATGGGCAGCACGTGCAGCCCGGGGATGTGCGCCGAATACTTGCCGAAAGCCTCTGCGACCTGCAGCGCAAGCTCACGGGTGGGCGCCAGGATCAGCGCCTGGGGCCGCTTCTTCGCGGTGTCGATGCGGGAGAGGATCGGCACCGCGAACGCGGCGGTCTTGCCGGTGCCGGTCTGAGCGAGACCGACGACGTCCCGTCCCTCCAGCAGTGGTGGGATGGTCGCCGCCTGGATCGGCGACGGGGACTCGTAGCCCACGTCCGAAAGCGCTTGCAGCACACGGGCATCGATGTCGAGATCGGCGAACGTGGGGGTGGCGTTTTCGGCGTCGGGGTCTTGCACAATATCACTCATTTGACCTGCAGTTTATCGGATGAGCGTGGGAGAGCCCGCATCGTCGGTGCCACAGCTGCCCCGGTGACCTGGGTCCCACCGCCTGCGTACTCCCGGTATGTGCGTTGGCACACTGGACGGGTTCTCGTTGCGTAACCGAAAGGACGACCCGGTGTCGGAGCCCGTCAACATCCCCACCCATTGGTACAACATCGTCGGTGACCTGCCCGTCGCTCCGCCGCCGCACCTGCACCCCGGCACCAAGGAACCGATCACCGCGGACGACCTCGCGCCGCTGTTCGCGAAGGGCCTGATCGAGCAGGAACTGTCCACCGAGACGGACATCGAGATCCCCGAGCCGGTCCGGGAGGTGTACCGCAACTACCGCACCACCCCGCTGATCAGGGCGCACGCGTTCGAGAAGGCTCTCGGCACCCCGGCCCACATCTACGTCAAGTACGAGGGCGTGAGCCCGGTCGGCAGCCACAAGGTCAACTCCGCGGTCGCGCAGGCGTACTACAACTCGATCGACGGCGTCACCCGGCTCACCACCGAGACCGGCGCCGGCCAGTGGGGGTCGGCCCTGTCCTTCGCGTGCGCGAAGTTCGGCATCGGACTCGAGGTCTGGCAGGTGCGCGCGTCGTACGACTCCAAGCCGTACCGCCGGTTCCTCATCGAGACGTACGGCGGCACCGTGCACGCGAGCCCGTCCGAGCTCACCGACGCCGGACGTCAGGTCCTGGCCGACCACCCGGACACCCCGGGATCCCTCGGCATCGCCGTGTCGGAGGCCGTCGAGGTCGCGGTGAAGGACCCGGCTGCCCGCTACACCCTCGGCAGCGTGCTCAACCACGTCGTGCTGCACCAGACGGTGATCGGCCTCGAGGCCGTCGCACAGCTCCGCGCGGCCGGTGAGGAGAACGCCGACGTCGTGTTCGGTTGCGCGGGCGGTGGCTCGAACCTCGCCGGTCTGGCGTTCCCGTTCATCCGCGAGGTGCTGCACGAGCGCGCCTCGACGCGGATCGTGGCCGTCGAACCGGCCGCGTGCCCGTCCATCACGCAGGGCGAGTACCGCTACGACCACGGCGACATCGCGGGCCTGACGCCGCTCCTGAAGATGCACACCCTCGGTCAGGACTTCATCCCCGACCCGATCCACGCCGGCGGCCTGCGCTACCACGGCATGGCGCCGCTGCTCAGCCACACCGTCGAGCTCGGGTACGTCGAGGGCAAGGCCGTCCCCCAGACCGAGGCGTTCGCCGCGGCAGTGCAGTTCGCGCGCACCGAGGGCATCGTGCCGGCACCCGAGTCGGCGCACGCGATCGCCGCGGCCGCCGAGTACGCGAAGGGCCTGACCGAACCCGAGGTCATCGTGATCGGACTGTCCGGGCACGGACAGCTCGACCTGCCCGCTTACCACTCGTACCTGTCGGGCGAGCTGGTCTAGAAGGCGGGTCGGCTACAGCCGCAGACGAGGGAGACGGCCGCGCGATGCCGCCGGTTGCGCGCGGCTGTCTTTCGGGTCCGCGGATGGGGACGACAGGGCTGTCGACCGGGTCATACTGGAGTCGTGCGCTATGCCGGCCGTGAGGAAGCCGGGCGGCGACTCGCCCGCTCGGTCGGGCACCTGCGCGACGCGAAACCGGTGATCCTGGCCCTGCCGCGCGGCGGGATCCCTGTCGCGCGGGAGGTGGCCCGGGAACTCGACGCTCCGCTCGACGTGCTCGTCGTCCGGAAACTCGGCGTGCCCTGGCAACCCGAACTCGCGATGGGCGCGATCGCCGAGGGCGGCGCCCGCATCCTCAACGAGGAAGTCCTGCGCCGCGGCCGGATCGGCGAGGACTCCCTGGCCCGGGTGGAATACCGCGAACGCGCCGAACTGGAGCGGCGGGCCCGCCTGCTGCGCGGCGACCGCGCCCGCATCCCGATCGCGGGCCGCACGGTCGTGCTCGTCGACGACGGCCTGGCCACCGGAGCAACGGCTGCAGCGGCATGCCTGGCCGCCCGCGCCGAAGGTGCCGAGCGGGTCGTCGTGGCGATTCCCGTCGCCTCTCCGGAGGCGGTTCGACGGATACGGACGGTCGCGGACGAGGTGGTCTGCCCGGAGCAGCCGACCGATCAGGACAGTGTCGGTGCGGCCTACGAAGATTTTCACCAATTGACCGATTCGGAAGCGACCGAGCTGCTGAAACCCCAGTGACCTGCATCATTGGCTACCGACGAGTAACCTGCGGTACCCGAAGTAACACAAATCACTCCTCCATGACCGGCGAAAACAGTGCATAACGGACAGCTCGACAGGTGCAAAACGCCCTAACCTGTGATGCAATGCACATCCCAAGGTAAAACGATGGAGGGGTCAGCAGTGAGTGAGATTTCCGTGCCGCAGTCGTTCTCGATTCCCGAGGACGCATCGATGGCGGATTCCGTCTTCCGGCACGAAAAGGAGTCGCCCGACTTCGTGCCGTTCGAGCGACTGGTCGACGGCGCGTGGACCAAGGTCACCGCGAAGGAGTTCGCCGCGCAGGTCCGCGCCGTCGCCAAGGGCCTGATCGCCTCCGGGATCGAGCTCGGCGACCGCGTCGCAATCCTGTCGTCGACCCGCTACGAGTGGGTTCTCCTCGACTACGCGATCTGGACGGCCGGGGGGGCCACCGTCGCGATCTACGAGACGTCGTCCGCCGACCAGTCCCAGTGGATCCTCGAGGACTCCGGTACGTCGCTGCTCATCGTCGAGAACGACGAGCTCGCCGCGGTCGTCAAGGAGGTCGCCGAGGGGGCGCCGACCGTCCGCGAGGTCCTGCGCATCGCCCCCGGCGACGGCGCCAAGGGTGCGGTCGAGGAACTGATCGCCCGCGGCACCGCGATCACCGACGAGCAGGTCGAGGAGCGCCGCAAGTCGGTCACCGCCGAGTCCGCGGCCACGCTCATCTACACCTCCGGCACCACGGGCCGCCCGAAGGGCGTGCAGCTCAAGCATCGCAACCTGTACGCCGAGTCCGCCGCCGCGGCGCTCCAGCTGCCGGACGCGATGGTCGCGGGCAACCGCACCCTCCTGTTCCTGCCGCTCGCGCACGTGTTCGCCCGGCTCATCTCGTTCGCGGCGTTCGACAGCAAGGTCACCGTCGCGCACACCTCGGACCTGACCACGCTGCTCGACCAGTTCGCCGTGTTCAAGCCGAACTTCATCCTCTCGGTGCCCCGCGTGTTCGAGAAGGTGTACAACTCCGCGAAGCAGAAGGCCTACGACGGCGGCAAGGGCAAGATCTTCGAGAAGGCCTCCGACACCGCCATCGAATACAGCCAGGCGCTCGAGACCGGCGGTCCGGGTCTCGGACTCAAGCTCAAGCACGCCCTGTTCGACAAGCTCGTCTACGGCAAGCTGCGCGCCGCGCTCGGCGGCCAGGCCACGTCCGCGGTGTCCGGCGGTGCCGCGCTCGGTGCCCGCCTCGGCCACTTCTTCCGCGGCGTCGGCATCAACGTCCTCGAAGGCTACGGCCTGACCGAGACCACCGGCGGCATCATCATGAACACGCCGGGCAACCAGAAGGTGGGCACTGTCGGCCGCCCGTTCAACGGCCACGCCGCGAAGATCGCCGAGGACGGCGAGCTGCTGCTCAAGGGCCCCGTCGTGTTCGAGGGCTACTGGCAGAACGAGCAGGCCACCAAGGACGCGATCGTCGACGGCTGGTTCCACACCGGCGACATCGGCACCATCGACGCCGACGGCTTCATCTCGATCACCGGCCGCAAGAAGGAACTCATCGTCACCGCGGGCGGCAAGAACGTCGCCCCGGCCGTCCTCGAGGACTCGCTGCGGGCACATCCGCTGATCAGCCAGGTCATAGTCGTCGGCGACGGCAAGCCGTTCATCGGTGCGCTCATCACCCTCGATCCCGAGTCGCTCCCCGGCTGGAAGGAACGCAACAACGTTCCGGCCGACGCCACCGTGGCCGACCTGATCAAGAACCCGGATCTGATCGCCGAGATCGATGCCGCGGTCGCCGAGACCAACAAGAAGGTCTCCAAGGCCGAGGCGATCAAGAAGTACCGCATCCTCGACGTGGACTTCAGCGTCGAATCCGGTGAGCTGACCCCGACGCTCAAGCTCAAGCGCAACATCATCCACGAGGTGCACGGCGCCGAGATCGCCGCGATCTACGGCTGATCGCCCTCGTCCGGTTGTGAGCGGATGTGCCTCCCCTCCGCGGGGAGGCACATCCGCTCATCGGCGTTCCGGACCCGTCACCGCGAGCACGAACTCCGCGACGTCGCGTGTCACCGTGCGGTGCACCGGCTCGTGCAGCAGATCGTGCCCGGCGTCCGGGTACTCGCGCAGCTCGAGCCCCGGCACGGTCGCGGCCCAGTCGCGGACCGGGTCGATCGGAGCGAGCCGGTCGTCGACGCCGTGCACAGCCAGCACCGGCAGACCCGCGGACCTCAGGACCTCCGCGGTCGCGGGAACGGTCGCGGTGCGCGGCGTCCCGCACAGCACCACACCGCGGAACCGGGACGCCTCGGTGCGCAGCAGCGCCAGGACCGTCGCGGCACCCAGCGAATGTCCCATCACCACCAGGGGCAGTTCGTCCTGCTCGGCGAGGCCGGTGATCTCGGCGAGATCGGCCGCGTGCGCGGCGACGTCTCCCGGCTCCCCCGGCTGTCCCTCCGACAGTCCGTGACCGGCCAGGTCGAGGCCCCACAGCCCGATGCGGTCGGCGGCCAGGCCGGCGGCGAACCGGTGGTAATGACCGCTGTGCTGACCCATCCCGTGCGCGAAGACGACGGCGGCGTCCGCCGCGTCGGTGTTCCAGGATCGGTAGTGGAGGCGGCCCGTGGCCCCGGCGATGAACGGCATTGCCTCATTCTCGGTCCTGCCCCTCGTGCGTGTTTTCGGTAGCCCCCGCTACCGGAAACGCGCACGGGCACGAGGGGTCACCAGCAGTGGCCCTCACCGCGGTAGGTCGGGACGGTGTGGCGTGAGCCGTCCTCGTCGACGAGGTGCAGGTGTGTGAACCGTTCGCACAGCTCGCCCGCCTTGGCGTGCCGGAACCAGACGCGACCGCCGATCGGGATGTCCGACGCGGCGCGCCCGGTGACCGGCGTCTGCACCTCCCCCGCCCCCTCGTTGCGCAGCAGCCGCAAGCCCACCGGATGCACCGGCTTCGGCACGCGCGACGCCCCGGCGGGCCCGGACGCGATGTAGCCGCCGCCGAACAGGGTGGTGACTGCCGGGGCCGGCTTGCGCACCGCGGGGAGCGCGAAGAACAGCGCGGGATGCGGCGTGAAGGCGCGGTAGCGGTCGAACAGGGTCGGCACGTACAACCCGGATCCGGCGGTCACCTCGGTGACAACCGGATCCGCGGAACTCACTTCGAGCGAGCCGGTGCCGCCGCTGTTGACGATCTCGAGGTCGCCGACCGTGGCCCGGACGGCGTCGACGACGATGCGGCGGCGGGTCGCGAGTTCCTGCGCCGACGCCCGCTTGACCAGCCGCACGGGCAGCGACGAATCGGGCAGGCCGGCGATCTGCGCCTCGTAGAACATGACCCCGACCACGGAGAATCCGGCGGTGGTCGCGCACCGCGCGAGTTGCGCGGCGTCGTCCGGACCGCGCAGCGGGGAGCGGCGCACTCCCAGGTGCACGGGTCCGATGCGCAGCGACGCGTCGATGTCGAGGCACACCCGCGGGCGCACCCGGCCGCTGCCGAACGCGTCGCGCGCGAGCCCGAGCTGGGCGGTGGAGTCGATCATCAGGGTGATCGCGTCGAGCGCCTCGGGTCGCGAGGCCAGTTCGGCGAGCGCACCGCGATCGACCGTCGGATAGCCGAGCAGTACGTCGCGGGCACCGCGCTCGACCAGCCACAGCGCTTCGCGCAGCGAATAGGCCATGATGCCCCGGAAGGTGCCGTTCGAACCGGTCAGGTCGGCACCCAGGACCTCCTCGAGGATCGCGCGGCAGCGGACCGATTTGCTCGCAACCCGCACAGGCGTACCGCCTGCGCGCCGGATCAGGTCGGCTGCGTTGCGGCGCACGGTGGCCAGGTCGGCGGCGGCGAAGGGCGGATCGAGGTCGGCGGTCGCGGTGTCGAGCCGATCGAGGGGCGAAGTCACGGCGGGTCCAATCGTCGAGGCAGGGACGGGCAAGCGTCGGGGAACAAGTCGAACACCGGAATGGACGCTTGTCCAGTTCCTTGCTCGCCGGACGGGGCGATCACCCCGAGCGGTGTTCGTTCAGGACTTCTCGGCCGCACGGGAGGCGATGATCCCGGCCATGTCGTCGAGTTCGGCGACGATGAAGTCGCCGTTGCGATCGACGAGCCAGCGCAGCACCAGGCCGTCGATCATCGCCAGCGCCATCCGGGCGATGTCCTCGATCGGTTCGGTCCACGTCGTCCCGGTGCGTTCGGCGCAGTCGGAGAGGAACCGGCACGCCTCGACGTCCATGATCCGGTACTGCTCGGCGGCGATCCGGCCGCCGGGCTCGGAGTCCGAGGCCCGCTGCCGCAGCGAATAGGTGGTGATCTCGTAGGTGAGGATCTGCCGGTTCGCGGTCGCCTCGATCATCGGCCACATCGCGTTGAGCCCCGCATACAGGAGTTGCCGGAGCCCGCGTATTCCCTGCGGATCCGGGCCGTCGTGCGGCAGGTCGAACGCGACGTGGAGAGTCTCGCTGAGCTGGCGGATGAGGGTTTCGCCCATCGCGACGACGAGCGCTTCCTTGCTTTCGAAGCAGTAGTGCACCACGCCGAGGGACACACCGGCGTTCTCCGCGACCGCCCGCACCGTGACCGCGCCGACTCCCCCGCGCTCCGCGAGATCGAGTGCGGATTCGATCAGCTGGGCGCGACGCTCGTCCGCGGGCATCCGGTTCAGCATTCCCCGATCGTAGAGGCTCGGGGCCGGCTCCGTGGCGAACGCGGCCAGCCCGCAACCCTTGACCTGGACGGTCGTCCAAGAGGACGATGTGGGTCATGGCTACCTGGCGCAACTGGGCGCGCACCGAGCACGCGACACCTCGCGCATTCGAGACCCCTGCAGGCGCCGAGGAGGTCGCGGCCATCGTCACCCGCGCCGCCGAACGCGGCGAGCGGGTCAAGGCGGTCGGCGCCGGGCATTCGTTCACCGGCGCGGCGGTCACCGACGGCGTCCTCGTCTCGCTCGACCGGATCGCCGGGATCGAGCGGGTCGAACCGACCGCGGCCGGTGCGCTCGTCACCGTCGGCACCGGCACCCGCCTGCACGATCTCAACCGCCTGCTGTGGTCGCACGGCCTGGCGCTGGCGAACCTCGGCGACATCGACGTGCAGTCGATCGCCGGTGCCCTCTCCACCGGAACCCACGGCACCGGAGCGGGATTCGGCGGCCTGGCCACCCAGGTGCGCGCGGCGACCATCGTGCTCGCGGACGGACGCGTCGTGCACTGCTCCCCCACCACCGAGCCGGAACTGTTCGAGGCGGCGCGCCTCGGTGTCGGTTCCGTCGGCATCCTCACCTCCCTGACGCTCGACTGCGTGCCCGCGTACCGGTTGCACGCGGCGGAGGGGCCCGCGACCCTCACCGAGACGCTCGCGACCCTCGACGAGGACCGGCTCGGCGTGGACCATTTCGAGTTCTACTGGTTCCCGCACACCGACCGTGTCCTGACCAAGCGCAACATCCGGCTCGAGGGAACCGAACCGACCGCGCCGATCGGCCGGATCCGCGGTCTCGTGGACGACGAACTGCTCTCCAACGGCCTGTTCGGCGCGCTGCAGTACGTCGGGGCGCAGGCGCCGGGCCTGATTCCCCGCATCAACAACCTCGCCGGCCGGGCCCTGTCGCCCCGCGAGTTCACCGACCGCAGCTACGCGGTGTTCGCGTCCCCGCGGCGCGTGCGGTTCCGGGAGATGGAGTACGCGATCCCGGTGGACGCACTCCCCGGCGTGCTCGCCGACATCGCCCGCGGCCTCGAACGCACCGGCCGGCAGGTCGCATTTCCGATCGAGGTGCGCTTCGCCGCCGCCGACGATGTGTGGCTGTCCACCGCGTACGGTCGCGACACCGCCTACGTCGCGGTGCACGAGTTCCACCGGCGCGACCACCGCGACTACTTCGCGACCGTCGAGAAGATCGTGCGCGACGTCGACGGCCGGCCGCACTGGGGCAAGCTCCACGAGCGGACCGCCGACGATCTGCGGCCCGCGTACCCGAAGTTCGACGACTTCCTCGCCGTGCGGCAGCGCGTCGACCCGGACGGCAGGTTCGCCAACCCGTACCTCGAGCGGGTGTTCGGCATCGAGGCGAACGCACTCAGGTGAAGGCGGCCTCGAGCGAATTGCGCACCAGCGTGTCGTGTTCGGCGTAGGTCAGGCCCAGCCCGGTGTGCAGTGCCGCGAAGTTGTCGTCGACGTAGCCGCCGAAATAGGCGGGGTCGTCGGAGTTGACGGTGACCAGCAGGCCCGCGTCGAGCATGCGGCGCAACGGGTGCTCCTCGATCGAATCCACCACGCCCAGGAGCACATTCGACAGCGGGCAGACGGTGAGCGGCACCTGCTCGTCGACGAGCCGCGCCACCAGTTCGGGATCTTCGAGTGACCGGATGCCGTGGTCGATGCGTTCGGCGCCGAGCAGATCCAGCGCCTGCCGGACGTAGTCCGGGGGTCCCTCCTCACCGGCGTGCGCGACGACGTGCAGACCTTCGGCGCGGGCACGAGCGAACACGTCCTCGAACAACGAGGGTGGATGGCCGACCTCGGCGGAGTCGAGGCCGAGACCGATGATCGGGGCGTGCAGCCGCAGCAGCTCACCGAACACCTCACCGGCCTCCTGCACGGGACGGTCCCGCACGATCGACGCGATCATCGCGGCATCGACCCCGAACTCGCGACCGCTGCCGGCGACGGCGTCTGCGAGCCCGTCGACGACCTCACGCAGCGGCACGCCGCGGCTGGTGTGGGCCTGCGGGTCGAAGAAGAACTCGGCGCGGGTCACGCCCGCGTCCGCCGCGCGCGCCAGGTACGCGCGGGTGAGATCGGCGAAGTCCTGCGCCGTACGCAGCACCTGCATGTTGGCGTAGTACAACTCCAGGAACGAACCGAGATCGGTGAACTCGTACCGCGAACGCAGATCGGCGATATCGCGATACGGCAGGGACACCTCGTTGCGCTCGGCCAACGCGAAGATCAGCTCGGGTTCGAGCGTGCCCTCGATGTGCACGTGCAGTTCGGCGCTCATGCGTTCGGCTCCTCCCGGACTCCCGGTACCGCGGTGCCCGCCCGTCACCGGACGGGCACCGCGGTGAGGTCAGCGCCCCTTCCAGACGGGGGCGCGCTTCTCGGCGAACGCCGTCGCACCCTCGCGGGCGTCCTCCGACACGAACACCGGACCGGCGATCTCCATCTGCTTCGCGAACGCCTCGTCGGACGACCAGTCCGCGGCGGCCGCGACGATCTGCTTGGTCACCGCGACCGCGAGCGGGCCGTTGGCGGTGATGCGCTCGGCGAGTGCGAGCGCACCGTCGAGCGCGCCACCCGGCTCGGTGAGCGTGTTGACGAACCCGAACCCGTACGCTTCCTCGGCGGTGAAGCTGTCGCCGGTCAGGGCGAGTTCGAGTGCCTTCTGGTACGGGATGCGCTTGGGCAGGCGCAGCAGACCGCCACCGGCGGCGACGAGTCCGCGCTTGACCTCGGGGATGCCGAACTTGGCGTCCCGGGCCGCGACGACCAGGTCGGTCGCCAGCACCAGTTCGGTGCCACCCGCGAGCGCGTAGCCCTCGACCGCGGAGATCAGCGGCTTGCGCGGCGGCTGCTCGGTGAAGCCCATTCCCCGGCCCGGGACCACGACGTTCTCGCCGGCCACGAACGCCTTGAGATCCATGCCGGCGCAGAAGTTTCCGCCGGCACCGGTGAGGACACCGACCGAGAGGTCGTCGTCGCCGTCGAGTTCGTCGATCGCTTCGGCCAGTCCGTGGCTCACGGCGGCGTTGACGGCGTTGCGGGCGTCGGGCCGGTTGATGGTGATGACCAGTACTCGACCACGGCGCTCGGACAAGACCACATCGGACATGTGCGTATACCTCCACTGAGCGGATCGGATGCGCCGACCCGGGTGTGGGTCGCGGCACATCAGGTGTATACCCGAGTCCGCGTCACATCACGAGACCCGTACCGCTAGCTGGGTGACGAACCCGCCTTCGTCGATCTCGACCTGGTCGCCGGTGCGGAACCAGCCGTCGCCGAACGTCTCGGCGGTGCCCTGCGGATCGTTCCAGTACCGGCGGGCCACACTCGGGCCGCGGCACAGCAGTTCACCCACGCCGCGTTCGGCATCGGGGCCGAGCAACGCGACCTCCATTCCGCCGAACGGAATCCCGATGCTGCGGGGATGCCGCTGCCGAGCCTCGATCGGCAGCACCAGTCCGATCCCGCCGGTCTCCGCGACCCCCCAGCCGCGCACGCAGCGGGCCGTCGGGAACGAGGCGCGCAGGTGGCGCCACGGCACCCGGATGCCGCGCGCCCCGGCCGCGACGACGGTGCCACCGACCGACAGGGTGGGCAGCAGTTGCACACCGCATCCGACGGCGGTGGACAGCGGCGCGGTGATCACGGTCCGCACGCCACCGACGCCGAGATCCATCGCGTGGACGACCGCTTCGATGGTGGACAGGATGTTCTCGTTGGTCAATTCGACACCGTGCAGTCCCCCGCCGAACTTGCGCACGTAGTAGAGCAGGGCCAGTTCCTCGGGCGAGGCACCCCCGTCGAGGAAGGCGACCCCGTCGGGCAGCTTTCCGTCGAGCATGACGATCGCGCCGCTGTCGGCGACGATCCACTCGAGTTCGGCGTCGCTGCACGTCGGATCCGGCAGGACCGGGACACCACCGGCCAGGACGACGCCGAGAAACGCGTGGAGCCAGTCGAATCCGTTCCGGTAGTGCACGACGACGCGGTCCGCCGGGCCGACACCCTGGTCCAGCAGACCGCCGGCGACGCGAGCGGCGGCAGCCCACAGTTCGCGGTAGGTGATGCCGCGACCGGCCCGGTCGACGGCGGCGGTGCGCTGCGCGAACCGCAAGGCGCTGCGGTCGAGGAGTTCGGCCAGGCACGGCTCGAGCCCCTCGTATCGGAAGACCCCCGCGTGCCGGGTGACGCGATCGTCGCGCAGCCATTCGGCACCACCGGAAAATTTGACCAACGCCGGCGACATCGCCACCTCCGATCGTCTGCGTGCCTCGCACTATATGGCGTGCATCACATTTCGGGGTGGGTTCGGTCGCCTCAACCGTGTGTGGCGTCCACAGTGTCCGATTCGGGGACCACCGGCTGCTTCACCTGAGTGTGCGGCCGCGCGAAGAACAGCGACGCGCCGAGTCCGACGAGGAGCACCGCTGCCGGCAGCCACATCGACTGGGCCATGGCCGTCGAGAACGGCTCGTGCAACTGCTCGGGCATCACGCCCGTGTTCATCTCGGGGCTGCCGCCTCCCCCGAGTCCCTCCGCGGCGAGCCGGGAGGTCATGAGCGCACCCATCGCGGCGCTGCCGAGCACCGCACCGATCTGCCGGTCGGTGTTGTACACACCGGAACCGGCACCGGCCTGCTGCGGCGCCAGGTGGTTCGTCGCGGTCGCCGACAGCGGCGACCAGATCCCGGTCATGGCGACACCCATCAGCGCCGACGGCAGCAGCAGCGACCACGTCGGCGAATCCGGTGTCATCACCGCCGACAGCCAGACCAGCGAGATCGCCAGCAACGCGAACCCGGTTCCCGCGATGTAGCGCGGATGCACCCGGTCGACGAGGCGGCCGACGAACGGCGCGAGAATGCCGGTGAACACCGCCATCGGCACCATCAGCAGCGCCGAACCGGTCGGGCTGAGGCCGCGCACCGCCTGTGCGTAGAACATCAGCGGCAGCGTCATCGCGGTGACGGTGAAACCGATCGCCACGATCCCGATGTTCGCGAGCGAGAAGTTGCGGTCGCGGAACAGCTCGAGCGGCACGAGCGGCTCACCGCGCATCCGCCCCTGGTACAGAACGAACACCACGAGCAGGACCACACCGGCCGCGATGCAGCCCCACACCTTCGCGGACCAGTCGTAGGAATTGCCCTCCTGGATGCCGAACACCAGCAGGAACATGCCCGCGCCGCTGAGCGCGACACCGGGCAGATCGAAGGTGTGCGAGTGCGTCTCCAGGTTCGGCACCAGCCGCACCGCCATCACGAACGCGAGGACGCCGACGGGGACGTTGACGAAGAAGATCCACTCCCAGCCCAGACCGTCGACCAGACCACCGCCGGCGAGCGGCCCGACGAGGCTCGCGACACCGGCCACGGCACCCCACATGCCCATCGCGGCGCCGCGCCGGTCCGGCGGGAAGATGCGGGTGATGATCGCCATCGTCTGCGGCGACATCAGTGCCGCACCGAGTCCCTGGAAGACCCGCGCCAGGATCAGGACCGCGATGGTGCCGGACAGACCGCACCACAACGACGCGGCGGTGAACAGCACCAGACCCGCCAGGTAGATGCGTTTGGGACCGAAGCGATCGCCGAGGCGGCCGGTGACGAGCAGCGGCACCGCGTACGCCAGCAGATACGCGCTCGTCACCCACACCACGGAGTTGATGTCCGCGTCGAGCTCTCGCATGATCACGGGGTTGGCGACGGCCACGATGGTGCCGTCGACCATGATCATGAAGAACCCGAGGCACAGCGCCCACAGCGCGGGCCATTCTCCGGATCTGGTGTTCACGAACGCTCCTTCCACTACGCGGGTCTACGGTAGCCGCGTGGAACGACATCTCCTGGACATCGTGCAGTTGGCGTGGTGCCGTGAACTCGCTCTCGACGACCACGCGCTCAACGCGGGTGGGCGTGTGGTGCGCGTGGACGATACCGCCGACCGGCTGCAGGTTCTGCGTCTGGGTGAGACGACGGCCGTCGTCGGTCCCGGTGACGCGGTCGCGGCCGTCGACCGCATTCCCGCCGAAGCGCTCGACGCGGCGACGGTCCGGGAGGCGACGGGCGGGCACGGCGCCCGGAGCCACGTGCTGCACTACTGCGCGGACTGGATCGATGCGAGCCGGGTGCGGGATCCGCTGATCTCGCACGACGCCCGCGACCTCGCCGAACTGCGGCGGCGCTGCCCGCCGGACGACACGATCGATGCCACCCCCGCCGACGGCGACCGCGTGTTCGTCCTTCTCGACGACGACCACCGGCCGCTGTCCGCGGCCGGATACGGCGAAGTCCACTCGATCCTTGCCGACGTGGTGGCGCTGACCGTCCCCGAACATCGGCGGCTGGGTCTGGCCTCGACCGTCGCGACCCTGGCGACACACGAGGCCCTGGACGCGGGACTGATTCCGCAGTGCCGGGTCCGCCGCGACAATCTCGCCGGGCGCGGTCTGGCGGCGGTACTGGGATACGAGGAGTGCGGAAGCCACCTGACGGTGCAGCTGCGGCGCTAGCGTGTAGTCAACTCCGCAGGGAAGGAAATCCCGTGACCGAACACTCCGATTCCCGCAGCAGCAGCTACGTCGAAGCCGGTGAGTTCAACCGCGACACCCGCTACGTGACGACGCGGATCACCGCGGACGGCCGGGACGGATATCCGGTCGAGGCCGGGCGCTATCGGCTGATCGCGGCGCGGGCCTGCCCGTGGGCGAACCGCGCGCTGATCGTGCGACGGCTGCTGGGACTCGAGGATGCGTTGTCGCTGGGACTGTGCGGTCCGACGCACGACCGGCGCAGCTGGACGTTCGATCTCGATCCCGGAGGGGTCGACCCGGTGCTCGGCATCGAGCGACTCCAGGAGGCGTACTTCGCGCGGGACCCCGAATATTCGCGCGGCATCACCGTCCCGGCGATCGTGGAGGTGAGCACCGGGCAGGTCGTCACCAACGACTACGCGCAGATCACCCTCGACCTGTCCACCGAGTGGACCCGGTTCCACCGGCCGGGCGCCCCCGACCTGTATCCGGAGGCACTTCGCGCCGAGATCGACGAGGTCGCCGAACTGGTGTACCGGGACGTGAACAACGGGGTCTACCGGTGCGGTTTCGCCGGATCACAGCACGCCTACGAGGAGGCGTTCGACGCCCTGTTCGCGCGGCTCGACTGGCTCGAGGACCGGCTCACCACGCGCCGGTACCTGGTGGGCGACACCATCACCGAGGCGGACGTGCGGCTGTTCACCACCCTCGCCCGGTTCGACGCGGTCTATCACGGGCACTTCAAGTGCAACCGCAACCCGCTCACCGCGCTCCCCGCGCTGTGGGCGTATGCGCGGGACCTGTTCACCACACCCGGGTTCGGCGACACGATCGACTTCGTGCAGATCAAGCAGCACTACTACCTCGTGCACACCGATATCAACCCCACCGGGATCGTGCCGAAGGGGCCGGACCTGTCCGGCTGGCTCACCCCGCACGGGCGCGAAGCGCTCGGTGGCCGGCCGTTCGGGGACGGCACACCGCCGCTCCCTCCCCAGCCGGCCGAACAGGTCCCGAGCGGTCACTCGCCGCTGGCGGCCTCACCCCTGTAGGTGCCGAAACTCCAGTGGACGCCCTGCGGGTCGCGGCATGTGAATCCGTGCGATCCGAAGTCCTCGTCGCGGATGCCGCGCGTGACGGTCGCGCCGTGCGCGACGGCCCGGTCGTACAGAGCGTCGACCTTCGCGTCGTCGGGCACGACGAGATAAGCCGCGCCGACGCCGGCGGGCAGCTCGATCGCACTGTCGTCGCGGCCGGCCGAGCCGAGCATGATGCCGCCGCCGTACGGCCAGGTCAGTTCCGCGTGGTCGACGCGGTCGCCCTCGCCGTACACGGCCGTCTCGACGAACCCGAACGCGTCGACGAGGAAGCGGATGGCGCCGCGTGCGTCGTCGTAGGTGAAGCAGGGAAACACTGCTGTCGTGGTGGTTGTCGTGGTCATGTCTTCGGTGGTCATGTCACAGATCCTCCGTCCGTCGACGGTTCCCCGTCTTGGACGATTGGGAACACCTCGTCGTCCATCCACTGCGACGGGGGTACCCCGGCGAGGTCGCGCCAGTCGCGGGCCAGGTGCGCCTGGTCGTAGAAGCCCGCGCGCACCGCGACGTCCGCGAGGCGGTGCCGGCCGGGGGTGCGCAGCAGCATGCGGGAGCGGTCGAACCGCGCCAGCCGCGCCGCGTCCTTGGGCCCGACCCCGTATTCGGCGGTGAATCGGCCGGTCAGGTGGCGGCGGCTCCACCCGATGTCGTCGGCGACCGCCCCCACCCCGGCGCTTCCGGGGGAGGTCAGCTGCTGCCACGCCCGCGCGAGGCGGGTGTCGACGCCGCCGGCGCGACGGTCGCGGCGTGCGAGGCGGCCGAGCACGTCGTCGAGCACCGCGAACCGCTCCGGCCATTCGTCGGCCGCGGCGATGCGGTCCTGCAACTCCCGCGCGTCGGCGCCGAGCACGTCCTCCAGGTCGACGACCCACGCGCCGAGTGCCCCGGCCGGGACGCCGAGCAGGGCGCGGGCACCGGCCGGGGTGAGCGCCAGCTGGATGCCGTGCTGGTTGCCGTCGTGCGCGATCGTCACCGGTGACGTCGTGAGGCCGCCGGCGAGTGCCCGGAACCGGCCCGGCTGCTGTCCGGGAGCGGCGGCGCGGGCGAGGTCGAGGGGTTCGCCGATCGTCAGCACGACCGTCAGGTCCTGCGACG
Organism: Rhodococcus sp. NPDC003383; assembly: GCF_053589115.1. Taxonomy (NCBI): domain Bacteria; kingdom Bacillati; phylum Actinomycetota; class Actinomycetes; order Mycobacteriales; family Nocardiaceae; genus Rhodococcus; species Rhodococcus sp. NPDC003383. The sequence continues at coordinate 61,159 of NZ_JBSFRG010000001.1, forward strand.
GCAGTCCCAGATGCTCGCCTGCGGGGAAACCGGTGAGGCGGTAGCCGTCGTACCAGCGCACGTACGGCCGCAACGGCGGCGCCGGCCGCCGTCGCGCTCCGTCGGAGACCCCCGGCACAATCGCCAGCGTAGGCGCGGTCCGGTCGCAATCCCACCGGCTTGTCGCCGGAAATATCTATAGTCGGCCGTGCACCCCCGGATGTGCCTCCGCGACACGAAGACGGCGACACACAGGGGGCGACACGAAAGGCGAACCGATGAGCGAAAAATCCGGGCCGATCGAGAAGTTCCTCGTCACGCTGCTCGACAACGGCAGCAGGCTGCAGGGCCCCGCGGTGGCGAAGTACGTCGACCGGGTCCGCCGGGCGCATCCCGACGAGTCGCCCGCGCAGATCATCGAACGTCTCGAGAAGATGTTCCTGACCGGCGTCACGGGCAGCGGATCCGCGGTCGGGGCGACCGCCGCGTTCCCCGGAGTCGGAACCCTCACCGCGGTCGGGGCGGTCGGCGCCGAGACGATGTTCTTCCTCGAGGCGTCGGCGCTGCTGACCCTCGCCGTCGCGTCGGTGCACGGCGTCCACCCGCAGGATCACGAGCAGCGTCGCGCGCTCGTCCTGGCCGTGGCCCTCGGTGAGACCGGCATGGAGGTGGTGAGCAAGGCGACCGGCACGACGATGAAGAACTGGACGTCGGCGCTCACCGGGAAGATCCCCGGCTCCCAGCTGAGGATGCTCAACAATTCGCTGGTCAAGAAGTTCATCCGCAAGTACTTCGCCAAGCGCAGCGCGCTGATCCTCGGCAAGCTGGTGCCCGCCGGGATCGGGGCGGTCATCGGTGGCGCCGGTAACCGCGCGCTCGGCAAGCGCACCATCAGCAACGCCCGTACCGCGTTCGGTCCGCCACCCGCGCAGTGGCCGGATGCCCCCGCCGCGCTCGAACCCGGCACGGTGGGTGCCCTGCCGAGCGCCGCATCGACCGGTCCCTGACATGTCCGCGCCGTCGGTGTACGTCCGCGAGTCGGGTACCGGCTCACGGACCGTCGTGCTGTTGCACGGCTACTCCGATCACGGCGGCACATGGTGCAAGGTGGAACCGGAACTCGCCGAGCGGTACCGGGTGCTCACCGTGGATCTACCGGGGTTCGGTCGCAGCTACGCGCAGTGGCGGGCACCGGTGTTCGACCACTACGTCGACACCGTCGCGGATCTCGTCGCGGACCGCACCGAACCGGTCGCGCTGATCGGCAACTCGCTCGGTGCGGTCACGGCGCTGGCGTTCGCGTCGGTGCATCCGAAACGAACCGACCGGGTGGTGCTGTCGGACATGCCGGGCCTGGCCGGAATTCCGCGGGTCTGGACGGAGAGCGCGCGGCTTCCCCTGGACCTGATGTCCCGGATGATGTCCCGGCCGGTTCCGATGCCGGTGATGCAGCGGATGATCGGCGAGCTGTACACGCGGGCGGCGCTGCACCGGCCGGAACGGATGGATGCGGCCACGCTGTCCGCGTTCACCGCGAACTTCGCCGACCGGCGGCGGATGGACACAATGCTGAGGGTCGGCCGGACCGCGGTGCGTGAACTCGGGAGACTCCCGATACCGGAGATGGTGCACGCGCTGACGATGCCGACGCTGTTGCTGTGGGGTGCGCACGATCGGCTCACGCCGGCGCGGGCGGCTCGCCGCGTCGTCGGCGGACCGGACCGGCGGGTGGTGATCATCCCCGACGCCGGGCATTGCCCCCAGCTCGAGGCACCCACCGAGTTCCTCGGCGCGGTGCTGCCGTTCCTCGAGCACCGGCGTCTCGCCGCCGGGGAGGCGGGCACGTAGGCTCGCGACGACCACGTGGACCGCAGAGACGGGGGAAGTTCTTGACCGCACAGTTCGCGCAGGCGCCCGATGCGTTCCCCGGTTCCGGGCCGCCGCCGGGCATCGCCGTGCAGGGGCTGACCAAGACGTACAGGAACATTCCGGCCGTCTCCAACCTGTCGTTCACGGTGCCGCCCGGATCGATCACCGGTTTCCTCGGGCCCAACGGATCCGGGAAGACCACCACGCTGCGGATGCTGCTGGGCCTGGTGCGCCCGACTGCGGGAATCGCGCTGATCGACGGCGTCCCGTACTCGTCGTTGCCGCAGCCGGGGCGGGTCGTCGGTGCCGTCCTCGACGCGCAGGGCGCGCACCCGAAGCACACGGCGCTCACCCATCTCGAGGTGTACTGCACGGCGATGCGGGTGCCGCTCTCGCAAGCGCGGGCGTCCCTCGACCTGGTCGGCCTGGGTTCGGTCGCGACCCGGCGCACCGGCGAGTTCTCCCTCGGGATGCGCCAACGGCTGGCGCTGGCGACCGCGCTGCTGGGGCAACCCCGCTACCTGGTCCTCGACGAACCGGCGAACGGCCTCGATCCGGAGGGCATGGCCTGGCTGCGCGAATTCCTGCAGTCGTATGCCCGATCCGGCGGCACGGTGCTGGTGTCGAGCCACATCCTGCGGGAGGTCGAGCAGATGGCCGACCACCTGGTGATCGTCTCCAACGGCACGCTCGTGCATCAGAGCAGCACCGCGGATCTGCGCAACGCCTACCGTTCGCGTGTCCTGGTGGCCTGTTCCGACCCGGCCCGTCTCGCGGCGGCCCTGGCGGCCGCCGGCATCACGGACGCGCAGATCCAGGGCGACGGGCGGCTCGCGGTCGTCGGGGCCGATCCCGAACGGATCGCGGCGCTCGCGGCCGAGCAGAAGGTCACGATCTTCGGCACGCACGTCGAACACGTCGATCTCGAGCAGGTGTTCCTGTCCATGACCAGCGGTCGCTACGCCGCGACGCACGGCTACCACCAGCCGGGACCGCCTGCGTCGGGCCAGGTCCCGCCCGGATATGCGCCGCCGATCCCCCAGTCGCCGCAGCAGCACCCGCAGGACCGATACCCACCGCAGCACTACCCTCCGCAGCACTACCAGCAGGCCGGCCAGGCGGCCCCGCCGTATCCCGCCCAGCCGTACCCCGTCCAGCAGCCTCCGGCCCAGCAGTACCCGCCGGGCGTGCCCGCACCTCACCAACCGCCCTTCGGACCGGGAGGATTCCAACGTTGACCGCGCTTCTGAACGCCGAGGTCCGCAAGGTCCTCGGGTTGCGCTACTGGTGGATCCTCGGGATCGCGCCGGTCGTGGTGGGGCTGTTCACCGGTGCCCTGACCCTGCCGCTCGCCCGTCAGGTCGAGGACATCGTCGGTGAGGGTTTCGCGTCGACCGTGTCGGCGGCGATCGGCATCGCGCTGGCGTTGGCGCTGGTGTTCCTGTTCGCGGCCGTGTTCGGCGCGGTGAACGGCGGCACCGAATTCCAGCATCGGACGATGGCGACGACGTTCCTGACCACCCGCGGTCGCGACGGGGTGGTCGCCGCCAAGTACGTCACCGCCGCGGCGTTCGGGCTGCTGTACTGCGTGGTCGTGGAGATCGCGGCCGTTCTGACCGTCCTGATGTTCGCCGGCGGCGACAGCGGCCCGTCCAGCGGATCCGATTTCGGCCAGCTCGCGGCAGTCCTCACCACCGGCATGCTCTGCGCCGCGCTGTGGGCCCTCATGGGGTCCGGGCTCGGTCTGCTCACCGGTTCGACGGTCGGCAGCGTGCTCGCGATCTCCGCGTGGGTGCCGTTCGGTGAGCTGATCGTGTCGCTGATCCTGCACGGCCTCGGGCTGGGCGCGGTCGCGGACCTGCTTCCCGTCCAGCTCACCTGGTACACGATCGTCGGGGTCATCGACATTCCCGAAACCGGCGACATGGCCGTTCGCTGGCCGGGGGCTCCGCTGGCGCTGATCGGCTGGACGCTGCTCGTCTGCGCGCTCGGCTGGTGGCGGGTCCGCAGCCGCGACGTGGGCTGACCGGGCGCTTCGCGCCGGTGTGCCTTTGTGGCGGTCCCCACCGCTACAAAGGCACACCGGCGCCGTCGGCGCCTGGCGCTAATGTCGGCAGCGATGCAACACGACTCGCAGTCCCCCGGCTGGATCCGCCGACTGAGCACCGAATCCTTCCGTCACCGTGCCGTCGCCATCGGCGCACTGGTGGCGACGGTCGTCGCCGCGCTCATCGACATCGGCTTCCCGCTCCTGACGAAACTCGCACTCGACAGCGCCACCCACCCGCAGGGCGCCGACCTGCACCTGATCGGGGTCGCCGCTGCGGGAATCGCCGGGGGTGCACTGGTCCGGTTCGGCTGCCAGTACGGGCGCCGGATGCTCGCCGGACAGCTGTCGTTGAACGTCCAGCACGACCTGCGGCTGCGGCTGCTCGGGTCGCTGCAGCGGCTCGACGGACGCGGCCAGGACCAGATCCGCACCGGACAGGTCGTGTCCCGCTCGATCACCGATCTGCAGCTCGTCCAGGGACTGCTCGCGATGGTGCCGATGTCGGCGGGCGCCCTGCTGCAGTTCGTATTGGCGCTGGTCATCATGGCGGTACTGTCGCCGCTGCTCACCCTCATCGCCGTCGTGACCGTGCCGGTCATCGCGCTGATCGTCCGGACCGTGCGGCCGAAACTGTTCGCCGCGACCTGGTCCGCGCAACAACGCGCCGCCGACCTGGCCCAGCACGTCGAGGAAACCGTCACCGGTGTGCGCGTCGTCAAGGGCTTCGGCCAGGAGGACCGCGCGGTCGACCAGCTCGAACGGCACGGCCTGGCGCTGTACGCCGAACGGATGCGAGCGGCCCGCGTCAATGCCCGGTTCACCGCCCCGATGGGCGCGATCCCGCAGCTCGGCCTGGTCGCGACCATCGCGCTCGGCGGGTGGCTGGCGCTGCACGGCACCGTGACGGTCGGCACGTTCCTCGCGTTCACCGCGTACCTGGCGACGATGAGCGCGACGACCCGCACCCTGTCGTCGGTGATCATCATGGCGCAGCTCTCGCGCGCCGCCGTCGAACGCGTCTACGAGGTGATCGACGCCGAACCCGACGTCGCGGACCCGCCGCACCCGGTGCCGCTGCCCGCCGGTCCGCTCGGGCTGGCGCTGCGCGACGTCACCTTCGGGTTCGAACCCGGCCGCGACGTGCTGCGCGGCGTGGATCTCGAGGTGACTCCCGGCGAAACCGTCGCCGTGGTCGGCCCGGCCGGGTCCGGCAAGACTGCCCTGTCGCTGCTGCTGCCGCGCTTCTACGCGCCGGACGGCGGGTCGGTGAGCCTGACCGGCGACGACTTCGAACTGGACGTGCGCTCGCTGCGCAGCGACGAGCTGCGTGAAGCCGTCGGCCTCGTGTTCGACGAACCCTTCCTGTTCTCCGACACGATCGCCGCGAACATCGCGCTGGGCCGGCCCGACGCCACCCCCGACGAGATCCGGGCCGCCGCGGTCGCGGCCCGCGCGGACGAATTCGTCGAGAACCTGCCCGACGGATACGACACCGTCGTCGGGGAACGCGGCCTGACCCTGTCCGGCGGGCAGCGGCAGCGGGTCGCGCTGGCCCGGGCGCTGCTGCTGGATCCGCGGGTGCTGATCCTCGACGACGCGACCTCCGCCGTCGACGCCGAAACCGAGGCCGCGATCTTCGCGGCGCTGCGCGCACAACGCGGGCGCACCACCCTCGTACTCGCGCACCGCCGCTCGACCCTGTCGCTCGCGGATCGGGTGGCGGTTCTCGACGAGGGTCGCATCGTCGACGTCGGGACCGCCGAGGAACTCGAGGAACGCAATGCGCTGTTCCGGGCGCTGCTCACCGGCACCGGCGACGACGACCCCGACACCGCTCCCCTCGCCTCCGGTCCCGAACCGTCGGCCGAGCAGCTGTGGCCGGAGGTGACGTCCGACCCGGACGAGGCCGGCAGGTCCCCCGCCTCTCCTGCCCTGGCAGGTCCCGGCGGTGGTCCGGGCGGCGGCGGCCCGGGTGGTGGCGGACGCGGTGGCGGCGGCCCGATGAGCGGGGCGCTCGGTTCCGTCGCACCCACCCCGGAACTCCGGGCCGCGGTGGCGGCGCTGCCCCCGGCCACCGAAACCCCGGGCCGGCATCGCGACCTGCAGTCCCGGGCGCTGCGCCGCCCCGATCCGAGGTTCCGGCTGTGGACGACGCTGCGGCCCGTCCGGTTGCTGCTCGGCGCGGTCGTGCTGTGCCTGATCGTCGAATCCCTCACCTCGATCGGGTTCCCCTCGATCGTGCAGTACGCCGTCGACCAGGGCGTCACGCCCGGCGATCCCGCCCGGTTGTGGGCCGCGGTCGGCGCCGGGGTGCTGCTCGCGCTGCTCGGCTGGGCGGTGGTGGCGGTGCTGACGGTGCTCACCGCCCGGGCCGGGGAACGGGTGCTGTTCGGGTTGCGGGTGCGCAGCTACGCGCATCTGCAGCGGCTCGGACTCGACTACTACGAGCGGGAACTGTCCGGGCGGATCATGACCCGGATGACCACGGACGTCGACGCACTGTCGTCGTTCATCCAGACCGGTCTGTCGACCGCGGTGGTCAGCGTGCTCACCGTCACCGGCATCTCCGTGGCGCTGCTGGTCACCGACGTCTCGCTCGGGCTGGTGGCGCTGGCGGTGGTGCCGCCGCTGCTGATCGCGACCTTCTGGTTCCGGAAGGTGTCGTCGTCGGCGTACGCGATCTCGCGCGAGCGCATCTCGATCGTCAACGCGGATTTCCAGGAGAACGTCACCGGTCTGCGTGCCGCGCAGGCCTATCGGCGGGAGGCGTTCGCCGCGCAGCGGTTCGCCGAACGCGCCGACGCCTACCGTCGCAGCCGCATGCGCTCGCAGCGGGCGATCTCCCTGTACTTCCCGTTCATCACGATGCTGTCGGACCTGGCGCTGGCTGCGGTCGTGTACGTCGGCGCCCGGGAGGTCGCGGCGGGTGAGGCGACGCCGGGTGTGCTGGTGGCGTTCGTGCTGTACCTGAGCCTGCTGTTCGGCCCGATCCAGCAGCTGTCGCAGGTGTTCGACGGCTATCAGCAGGCCCGCGTCGGGCTGCGCCGCATCGGCGACCTGCTGCGCACCGAGAGTTCGCTGGAGGCCGGTCCGCCCGGCTCGGTGCCGGTGACCGGGCACCTGCGCGGCGACGTGCACCTCGACGACGTCGGTTTCCGGTACGCCGGCGCCGAGACCGACGCGCTCACCGACGTCGAACTGCACATCCCGCCGGGTACGACGGTCGCACTCGTCGGCCGCACCGGCGCCGGCAAGTCCACCGTGGTCAAGCTTCTCGCCCGCTTCTACGATCCGACCTCCGGTTCGGTGCGCGTCGACGACGTCGACCTGCGCGACTATCGGCTCGCCGACTACCGCGGCCGGCTCGGTGTCGTGCCGCAGGAGGCCCACCTGTTCACGGGCACCGTCGCGAGCAACATCGCGTACGGCCGTCCCGACGCGGACCGCGCCGACATCGAGGCCGCGGCCCGCGCGGTCGGTGCGCTGGGCATGATCGCGACCCTGTCCGGCGGAATGCACCATCCGGTCGGCGAACGCGGCCAGGGCCTGTCCGCGGGCCAGCGGCAGCTGGTCGCGCTGGCCCGCGCCGAACTCGTCGATCCCGACCTGCTGCTTCTCGACGAGGCGACCGCGACCCTCGATCCGGGCACCGAACGGGCCGTTCTCGAGGCCGGCGAGAAGGTCGCGCGTTCCCGGACCGCCGTGGTGGTCGCGCATCGGCTGGGAACCGCGGCCCGCGCCGACCGCGTCGTGGTGGTCGACGGGGGGCGGATCGTCGAAACCGGGCCGCACGCGGAGCTGCGTTACGCGGGCGGCGTATACCAGACCCTCTGTGATGCGGCCGAAACCCGCGCAGGGAATAATCGGTCGTCGAGAACCGTCATCGATGGAGACCCCGTCGAAGTCGAAGCACAAATTGTGAGGTAGATCTCGCCGCATGTTCGATCAATTACGATCGCCGCACGCACGGGATAGCCTCATGAATACAGGCGCTCCGATCGGGTACCGAAGAAAGAAACGAGGCGAACAACTGCCGTGAGCAGCAGCTCTACATCACAGTTCGGTCAGAACCAGTGGTTGGTTGACGAGATGTACCAGCGCTTTCAGGACGATCCTTCGTCCGTGGACGCGAGTTGGCACGAATTCCTGACAGATTATTCCCCCGAAACAGCGGTCGCAGGTGGTGCAAACGGCATCGAGACCGCCACCGCCAGCGCTCCGACCGCCACTGCGACGGCTCCCGCCCCGACGCCCGCACCGGCTCCCGCACCGAAGGCAGCACCCGCTCCGAAGGCCGCGGCTCCGGCCGCCGCGCCGGCGAAGCCCGCAGCTGCTGCTCCGAAGCCGGCTGCACCCTCTTCCGACAAGGCCGCCGCCGAGGAGAAGAAGGTTCTCCGCGGTGCCGCTGCCGCTGTCGCGAAGAACATGAACGCCTCGCTCTCGATCCCCACCGCCACCAGCGTTCGCGCCATCCCTGCGAAGCTGATGTTCGACAACCGGATCGTCATCAACAACCACCTCGCCCGTACCCGGGGCGGTAAGGTCTCGTTCACGCATCTGCTCGGTTACGCCCTGGTCCAGGCGGTCAAGGCGTTCCCGAACATGAACAACCACTACGCCGAGATCGACGGCAAGCCGAACCTGGTGACGCCGGCGCACACCAACCTCGGTCTCGCGATCGACCTGCCGGGCAAGAACGGACAACGTTCGCTCGTGGTCGCCGCGATCAAGAACTGCGAAACCATGAATTTCGCACAGTTCTACTCGGCGTACGAGGACATCGTCCGCCGCGCCCGCGACGGCAAGCTCACCGGTGACGACTTCTCCGGTGTGACGATCTCGCTGACCAACCCCGGCGGCATCGGCACCGTGCACTCGGTGCCGCGCCTGATGGCCGGTCAGGGCGCCATCATCGGCGCCGGCGCGATGGAGTACCCGGCCGAGTTCCAGGGTGCTTCCGACGAGCGCATCGCGGAACTGGGCGTCGGCAAGCTGCTGACCCTCACCTCGACCTACGACCACCGGGTCATCCAGGGCGCCGAGTCCGGCGAGTTCCTCAAGACCGTTCACGAGCTGCTGATCTCCGACGATTTCTACGACGAGATCTTCCACACCCTCCACATCCCTTACGAGCCGGTCCGCTGGCGCAAGGACGTGCCGGAGGGCGCGGTCGACAAGAGCACCCGCGTGCTCGAGCTGATCGCGGCGTACCGCAGCCGCGGCCACCTCATGGCCGACACCGACCCGCTGCAGTTCGTCAAGGACAAGTTCCGCTCGCACCCGGACCTCGACGTCACCACGCACGACCTGACCCTGTGGGACCTCGACCGCGAGTTCAACGTCGGCGGCTTCCACGGCCAGCAGCGCATGAAGCTGCGCGACGTGCTGTCGGTGCTGCGTGACGCGTACTGCCGCCACGTCGGCATCGAGTACACGCACATCCTCGAGCCGGAGCAGCAGCAGTGGCTGCAGGAGCGGGTCGAGGCGCATCACGTCAAGCCGACGGTCGCGCAGCAGAAGTACATCCTGAGCCGCCTCAACGCCGCCGAGGCGTTCGAGACGTTCCTCCAGACCAAGTACGTCGGCCAGAAGCGGTTCTCGCTCGAGGGCGCCGAGTCGGTCATCCCGATGATGGACTCGATCATCGACCAGGCCGCCGAGCACCAGCTCGACGAGGTCGCCATCGCCATGCCGCACCGCGGTCGCCTCAACGTGCTCGCCAACATCGTCGGCAAGCCGTACTCGAAGATCTTCACCGAGTTCGAGGGCAACCTGAACCCGGCCGCCGCGCACGGCTCCGGCGACGTGAAGTACCACCTCGGCGCCGAGGGCACCTACATCCAGATGTTCGGCGAGAACGACATCAAGGTCTCGCTGACCGCGAACCCGTCGCACCTCGAAGCCGTGAACCCGGTCCTCGAGGGCCTGGTCCGCGCCAAGCAGGACATCCTCGACAAGGGTGAGGACGGCTTCACCGTCCTGCCGCTGCTGCTGCACGGCGACGCCGCGTTCGCCGGTCAGGGTGTCGTCGCCGAGACGCTGAACCTGGCGCTGCTGCGCGGGTACCGCACCGGCGGCACCGTGCACATCGTCGTCAACAACCAGGTCGGCTTCACGACCGCGCCGGAACACTCGCGGTCGTCGGAGTACTGCACCGACGTCGCGAAGATGATCGGCGCGCCGATCTTCCACGTCAACGGCGACGATCCGGAGGCGTGCGTCTGGGTTGCGCAGCTCGCCGTGGACTTCCGCGAGAAGTTCCACAAGGACGTCGTGATCGACATGATCTGCTACCGCCGCCGCGGCCACAACGAGGGCGACGACCCGTCGATGACGCAGCCGGCCATGTACGACGTGATCGACACCAAGCGCAGCGTCCGCAAGAGCTACACCGAGGCCCTCATCGGCCGCGGCGACATCTCGCTCAAGGAAGCGGAAGACGCCCTGCGGGACTACCAGGGCCAGCTGGAACGCGTGTTCAACGAGGTCCGCGAGCTCGAGAAGTACAAGCCGGAACCGTCGGAGTCGGTCGAGCTGGACCAGACGCCGGCGCCGCGCCTGACCACCGCCGTGGACAAGTCGGTGCTCGAGCGCATCGGCGACCAGTTCGCGAACGTTCCCGAGGGCTTCAACGTGCACCCGCGCGTCAAGCCGGTCATCGAGAAGCGCCGCGAGATGGCGCGCGAGGGCAACATCGACTGGGCCTTCGCGGAACTGCTCGCGTTCGGTTCGCTCGCCGAGCAGGGCGCGCTGGTGCGCCTGGCCGGTCAGGACTCGCGCCGCGGCACGTTCACGCAGCGTCACTCGGTGCTCATCGACCGCAAGACGGGCGACGAGTACAACCCGCTCGCCACGCTGGCCGCGCAGGCCGGCAACGGTGGTCGCTTCATGGTGTACGACTCGGCGCTGACCGAGTTCGCGGGCCTGGGCTTCGAGTACGGCTACTCGGTGGGCAACCCCGACGCGCTGGTGCTGTGGGAGGCGCAGTTCGGTGACTTCGTCAACGGTGCGCAGTCGATCATCGACGAGTTCATCTCGTCCGGTGAGGCCAAGTGGGGCCAGCTCTCCGACGTCGTGATGCTGCTGCCGCACGGCCACGAGGGTCAGGGCCCGGACCACACGTCCGGCCGTATCGAGCGCTGGCTGCAGCTGTGCGCCGAGGGTTCGATGACCGTGGCGGTTCCGTCGACTCCGGCCAGCTACTTCCACCTGCTGCGTCGTCACCACCTCGACGGCATCCGCCGCCCGCTCGTGGTGTTCACGCCGAAGTCGATGCTCCGCAACAAGGCCGCGGTCAGCAACGTCGAGGACTTCACCCAGGGCAAGTTCCGCTCGCTGCTGGAAGAGGTCCCCTACGAGAACGGCACCGCCGACCGCACCAAGGCGACCCGCATCCTGCTGACCTCCGGCAAGCTCTACTGGGAGCTGCTCGCGAAGAAGCAGAAGGAGAACCGCGAGGACATCGCGATCGTCCGCATCGAGCAGCTGTACCCGGTGCCGCGTCGTCGCATCGCCGAGACCCTCGACCAGTACCCGAACGCCACCGAGTTCTTCTGGGTGCAGGAAGAGCCGGCGAACCAGGGTGCGTGGCCGTTCCTGGGCCTGGCGCTGCCGGAACTGCTGCCGGAGAAGCTCACCGGCATCAAGCGGGTGTCGCGTCGTTCGATGTCCGCGCCGTCGTCGGGCTCGAGCAAGGTCCACGCGGTCGAGCAGCAGGAGATCATCGAGAAGGCGTTCGCGCGGTAACCCGCACCTTCTCGGCACACCCCGCCTTTCTACGAAAGACGGTTCTCATGCGAGCCGGGTCGTGCCTGCCCTTCGGGGCGGGCCGGCCCGGTTCGCGCCGTTCTGCGGCCTGCCCTCTGCGGCCTGCGCTCCCCCTCCGACCCCCTCCCCTGGCGAGCGAATGTATCGTTCGGTCGATCCAAGGAGACGAGGGATACATTCGCTCGGAACAACCGGGGTGGGGCGGCTACGACGGGGAGGCACCCGCCGGCGCCCCGGCGACCATGACCACCGCGGGCAGGGCGCCGACCGCGAGCTCGATGAACTCCTCGCGGGTGATCTGCGGATCGCGCAGCCATTCGATGGTGGTGTCCTCGACGAACGCGATCCATCCGCGCACCGCGAGATGCACGGCGGGGGTCACCTCGATCCCCAGCATCGGCAGGTGCGCGGCGGTGCGCTCGACCATCGCGGTCCGGGTCCGTTCGAAGACCTCGGTCATGTCGGGGTCGCTGCTGGCGGCCCCGCGCAGCATGGACACGTAGGTGTCGCGGCGTTCGGTGACGTAGTCGACGTAGGCGACCAGGGTGCCGCGCAGCATCGCGATCGGGTCGAGACTCTCGTCCGGCGCGGTGCGTTCGAGCATGTCACGGCTGATGTGCCGGACGATCTCGACGTGGAACTCGTGTTTGCTCGAGAAGTAATGGAACAGCAGGCCCCGGGACACCCCGGCCTGATCGGCGATGTCGTCGACGGAGATGTGTTCGAGCGGCCGCTCCGACAGCATCTGCACACCCAGATCGATCAACTGCGCACGGCGCTGGTCCGGGCTGAGCCGGGTGCGTTTGGGGCCGGAGTTCTTCACAAGTGCCATGCAAGCACCTCTGTTGAATTAGAGTCAACAATGCTATTGACCATCCCTCAATAGGGACCTACGCTCGGATACATGAGTCTTCCGGTTACAGATATCTCCGCTGCCGGCGCCGCCGTGCGGCAGGTCGAGACCTTGATCATCGGCAGCGGGTTCGCCGGACTCGGGGCCGCCATCCGCCTCACCCGCGCCGGTAAGGACTTCCTCGTCCTCGAACGCGGCACCGAGGTCGGCGGCACGTGGCGCGACAACACCTATCCGGGTGCCGCGTGCGACGTGCCGTCGAATCTCTACTCGTACTCCTTCGCCCTCAACCCGGACTGGACCCGCTCGTTCTCGCCGCAGTCGGAGATCCAGCGCTACATCACCGGGGTCGCCGACAAGTACGACGTGCGGCGCCGCACGGTGTTCGGGTGCGACGTGCTCGGCGCGCGCTGGAACCCCGCGACCTTCCGCTGGGACGTGCACACCACCACCGGTGACTACAGCGCGAAGGTGCTCGTCTCCGCCGTGGGTGCGCTGTGCGAGCCGTCGCTGCCGGACATCCCCGGCATCGACAGCTTCGACGGCGAGATCTTCCATTCGGCACGCTGGAACCACGACGCCGACCTGACCGGCAAACGGGTCGCGGTGATCGGCACCGGCGCCTCCGCGATCCAGATCGTGCCCGCGATCGCCGGCCGCGTCGAATACCTGGACGTGTACCAGCGCACCGCGCCGTGGATCCTGCCCCGCGCGGATCGCGAGTACACGACCGTCGAACATCTCGCGTTCAAGTACGTGCCGGGCGCCCAGCGACTGTCGCGCGCCCTGCAGTACCTCACCCGCGAGACGCAGGTGGTGGGCCTGGCCAAGGCCCCGATCTTCATGAAACCGCTGGAGTTCGCGGCCCGCCGGCACCTGCGCCGGCAGATCCCCGATCCGGAACTGCGCCGCAAGGTCACTCCGAATTTCCGGATCGGCTGCAAGCGCATGCTGATCTCCAACAACTACTACCCCGCGCTGACCCGCCCGAACGTGGACCTCGTCACCGACGGCATCGCCGAGGTGCGTCCCGACGCCGTCGTCACCCGCGACGGCACGGTCCGGAAGGTCGACGCGATCGTCGTCGCGACCGGCTTCCACGTCACGGACTCCCCGACCTTCGCAGGCATCGTCGGCAAGGACGGCCGCTCGCTGGCAGAGGTGTTCGACGAGACCGGCATGCAGGGTTACAAGGGCAGCGCGGTCGCGGGCTTCCCCAACCTGTTCTTCCTCGTCGGCCCGAACACCGGCCTGGGCCACACCTCGATGGTGTACATGATCGAATCGCAGCTCAACTACGTCGTCGACGCGGTCGAAACCCTCGACCGGCACCGCATCGGGACGATCGAGGTCCGGCAGGAAGCCCAGGACGAGTACAACCGCAAGCTGCAGGCCGCGCTGAAGAACAGCGTGTGGAACAACGGCGGTTGCGCGAGCTGGTACCTCGACAAGCACGGCAACAACACCACCCTGTGGCCCGGCTTCACGTTCGAATTCCGGCGCCTGACCAAGAAATTCGATCTCGACGCGTATCGTGGCGTCGCGGCCGCGGACCTCGTCCCACCGGCCGCAGCGATCGACCCCGCGGTGACCACCACCGAGCAGACCGAGCGCAGCAGCGGAAAGGCGGCAGTGCGATGAGTGAATTCGCAGGCAGGGTCGCCGTCGTCACCGGCGCCGGCTCGGGTATCGGCCGGGCACTGGCCGTGGCGCTCGCCGCGAAGGGCGCGCGGCTCGCCCTGTCCGACGTGGACACCGTGGGCCTGGCCGAAACCGTCCGGCGGGCAGAGGATCTCGGCGCCCAGGTACACTCCACCCATCTCGACGTCACCCAGCGCGAGGCGGTCTTCGCGTACGCCGACGCGGTGCTCGAACGGTTCGGCACGGTGAACCAGGTCTACAACAACGCGGGCATCGCATACCACGGCGAGTTCGAACGCACCGAGTTCAAGGACATCGAACGCATCATGGACGTCGACTTCTGGGGCGTCGTCAACGTCAGCAAGGCGTTCCTGCCGCACCTGATCGCGTCCGGCGACGGCCATCTGATCAACGTCTCGTCGCTCTTCGGCCTGCTCTCGATCCCCGGCCAAAGCGCTTACAACGCAGCGAAATTCGCGGTCCGCGGATTCACCGAGTCGCTGCGGCAGGAGATGCTGATCGCCGGCCACCCGGTGCGGGTCACGTGCGTGCATCCGGGCGGCATCAAGACCGCGATCGCCCGCAACGCGACCGTGCCCGACGGTGTCGACCAGGCGAGCTTCGCCCAGTTCTTCGACAGCAAGCTCGCCCGCACCTCCCCGGAGGACGCCGCGAAGACCATCGTCGACGGCGTACGGAAGAACCGCGCCCGGGTGCTCATCGGCGGCGACGCGAAACTGCTCGACGCGTGGGTGCGGCTGCTCGGACCGTCCTACCAACGAGTGGTCGCGAACATCGCCGGCCGCGTGCTGCCGAAGGGGTAGATACCGACATGCCACAGTTCCCGCTGCCGCTCGTGCGCGCGGCCCTGCGTCCGATGTACCGGCTCGTGCTGAGCCCGCGGCTGTCGTATCCGATGCAACGACGGCTGCTCGGGCTGGCGGCACCGATCCAGACGTTGCCGAAGGGCACGGTGGTCCGGAAGATCACCCTCGCCGGCCGTCCCGCCGAACGGATCACGGTCGGTGCGACCGAGCGGCGCACCGCGGTGCTGTATCTGCACGGCGGTGCGTTCACGACCTGCTCCCCGGCCACGCACCGGTCGCTCGCCGCGCACCTGGCCGCGGCGACCGCGTCGGCCGTGTACGTCCTGGACTACCGTCTCGCCCCGGAGCATCCGTATCCGGCGGCGCTCGACGACGCGGTCGCCGCGTATCTCGAGCTCGTCACCGCACACGGTGTGGACGCCGCGAGCACACCGATCGCCGGGGACTCCGCGGGTGGCGGGTTGGCGGTCGCGGCCGCCCTGCGGCTCACGGACCGGCACGGGGTGACGCCCGCCGCGCTGGGCCTGCTGTCGCCGTGGGTGGATCCGGGCTCCCGCGCGGTGCCGTTCGACCGCGACACCGTGCTCTCGACCGGATGGCTGTTCCCGTCCGCCGAGGCGTATCTCGGCGACGGCGACCCGGCCGATCCGGGATACGCGCCGATGCACGCCGACCTGCGCCCGCTGCCGCCGACGCTGATCCACGTCGGCACGACCGAGGTCTTCTACCCGCAGGTCACCGAGTTCGCGCGGCGGTTGCGGGCGGCCGGTGTCGACGTGCAGGTCACCGAACAGCCGCGGCTGTGGCACGTCGCCCACCTGCAGGCGTCGCTGGTCCGCGAGGCCGCCGACGCGATCGTCGACCTGGGTGAGTTCCTGCGCTCACACATGCTCGCCGAGCCACGCGTCCGCGACGGCGGCTGAGTCCTCGCCGTCGTCCACCCGGGCGCGCATCTCGGCGAGGTCTGCGGTGGTGAGTTCTCCGGCGATCACACTCAGCGCATCGAGCTGACGTTCCCCGAACACGTCCCGCCGGAACAACGGGACGACGTTCTGGGCCGCGAACACCGGTGGCTGCGCGTCCTCGGCGGTCGCGTCCTCGGCGGTCGCGTCCTCACCGGGCGCGCGGTCCGGGGCGTCGGCCAGTGCGACGAGGCCGGCATCGACGAGCGCGGGTGAGGCCGTCGTGAGGGCGCCGAGCGCGCCGCGATCGGTCGCCGCGCGCACGGCGTCTGCGTCGGCGACCTGCTCGACGGCGGCGGGCACGCAGCCCGCGGCGGCGAGCGCCTCGAGGCCCCCGGTCGCGGCGAAGCCCGGCGTCGCCGCGACCGTGAGTTCCGCGCAGCGGCCGGTGATCTCGTCGACGCCCGTGACACCCAGCGCGGCCGCCGTCGCGTCGCTCAGCACGAGAACGGCGCGGTCCTGGGCGGTCGCGTAGTCGGCGACCGTCAGGTCGGTGGGCAGTGCCCGGCCGAGCGCGGTGAACACGTCCTCGGCGTCCGTCTGCGGTGCGGACGGGTCGAAGTGGCGCAGTAGCCGGCCCGTGTAGCCGGGGACGAGCGTGACCTCGGCGGCGTCCAGCGCGGCGAGGTCGCCCGGATCGCGGACCGTCACGTCGATCCCGGTGCGACGCAACGCTCCCGCATAGAGCTGGGCGAGCAGCTCGCCGTCGGTCCCGGTTCCCGTGCCGACGACCACGCCGGACGGTCCGGGGGCCTCGTCGAGGACCGGAGACGCGCACCCGGCGACCGCCGCGGCCGCGATCGCCGCCGTTGCGGCCAGGGTTCTTCCCGACCGTGTCGTGCGCTTCGAGTTCGTGGTCACCGTGCCATCCTCGCGCACCGTCCGCAACGCCGAACGCCCCGGTCCGGAAGCCTTGGTGCGGGCTCCGTCCGGGGCGTGCGGTGCGATGCCGCTAGTCGGTGACACCCTCGGCCCTCGCCGCGGCCGCGACGGCCTCGGCGACGGCGGGTGCGACGCGCGGATCGAGCGGGCTCGGAACGATCTTGTCCACCGCCAACTCATCGCCGACAACCGAGAGGATGGCCTCGGCGGCAGCGAGCTTCATGCCCTCGGTGATGCGGCGGGCACCGGCGTCGAGGGCGCCCTTGAACACACCGGGGAAGGCCAGCACGTTGTTGATCTGGTTCGGGAAGTCGCTGCGGCCGGTCGCGACGATTGCGACGTGCTTGCTCGCGACCTCCGGGTGGATCTCCGGGTCCGGGTTCGACAGCGCGAACACGATCGCGTCGTCGGCCATGGTCGCAACGATCTCCTCGGGCACGGTGCCGGCGGAGACACCGACGAACACGTCGGCTCCGTCGAGGGCCTCGATGAGCCCGCCGTGGCGACCGGCCGGGTTGGTGCGCTCGGCGAGGTCGGCCTTGATCGGGCCGAGCTCGGTGCGCTCACGCGAGACGATGCCCTTGGAGTCGAGCACGACGACGTCGGTGGCACCGGCGGCGAGCAGGATGTTGGTGCACGCGACACCGGCGGCACCGGCGCCGGAGACGACGATGCGCAGGTCCGCGATGTTGCGGTTCTGGACCTTGACGGCGCCCATGAGCGCGGCGAGCACCACGATGGCGGTGCCGTGCTGGTCGTCGTGCATGACCGGGCAGTCGAGGGCCTCGACGACGCGCTTCTCGATCTCGAAGCAACGCGGGGCCGAGATGTCCTCGAGGTTCACGGCGCCGAAGCTCGGACGCAGCCGGATCAGGGTCTCGACGATCTCGTCGGGGTCCTTGGTGTCGAGAACGAGCGGGATCGAGTTCAGGCCCGCGAACTTCTTGAACAGCGCGGACTTGCCCTCCATCACCGGCAGCGAGGCGCGCGGCCCGATGTCTCCGAGACCGAGCACGGCGGTGCCGTCGCTGACGACGACCACCAGGCGGTCGGTCCAGGTGTAGCGGGCGGCGAGGGTCTCGTCGGCGGCGATCGCGCGGCTGACCTGCGCGACACCCGGGGTGTACGCGATCGACAGGTCGCGCTGGTTCTCGAGCGGCGACGTGAGCTCGACGGACAGCTTGCCGTCGATGTGCGCGTCGAAGATCTCTTCGTTGGTCAGTTCGACCTTGCTGGGCGTTGGTGCGTCGGACACGATAGACACGATGACACTCCTGCTGGTTCCGTGACCACCCAGGTCGCGGTTACTGCGAAGTAGCTGCGACGATTTACCATTCGTTCGCAGGTGCTTCGCCAAGGACAAATTCTGTGAAGCATCCGGGCGCGATCACGATTACCGCTGTACTACGCTGTACGACTTCCGGAGCGTGATGGCGCCGTGGCTGGTGAGCCCTGGCGACGAGCCCTTGTACAGGGGTCTGCCATCGTCCGGCATCGGGGGGTATCTCCGGCGCCGGATTGGACGCAAGTTTGCCACCTTCACAACGGAACAATCAAATCGCCACACATTGCGAAGCTCTCACTTTTCGAGCGTCCCACCTGTGAGTTTCGACGAAACCGGGGGTCTTGTCCACGTAACGGACGAATTACTCACGGGTAGCAGGGAAGATACGGGGCGTCATCCCCACCACTGCGTGAACATCAGGAAAGCCGCAGTGACAAACACCACAGCGGAACCGGGTAGAGCGGACAGCCCGCGACGGCGATCCGCGGATATCTGAGCCGCGATCACGACGATCGCGGCCACCACGTGAGCCGCCACGGATTCGACGCCCGGCCCCGGCACTCCCCGATTCCCGGCGAGGTACTGGGCGCCGCCCACGACCAAGGCGAGTATCACGACCGCGCCGCACACCAGTCCGGACAGCGTCCGCACCGCGCGCACGGCGACGTTGTCCCGCCGGCCGGCACGATCGAACACCTCCGTCGGCGAATCCGACACATCGTAGTACTCATCGCCGTAGTGTTCATGACTGTAGTACTCATCGTCGTAGTACTCGGTGTCGTCATTGCCCGCGGCGTAATACCGGTCGTCGTAGTCGTCCCCGTACGACTCGCGGCCCCGCCGGCCCCACGCACTCATCCGACGACCACCTCGACACCCGAGGTCCGTGCGATCAGTTCCTCGAGCGCCGCCGGGTGCGTCGTGAATCGGCCGATGCCGATGTCCTTGTTCGCGCCGTGGTAGTCCGACGACCCGGTGACGAACAGCCCGAGGTTCGCCGCCATGTCCCGCATCAGCCGCACGTCCGCGGCGTCGTGATCGGGATGCTCGGCCTCGAGCCCGCCGAGCCCGTGGTCGACGAGTTCCTCGACGTGGTCGAGCGCCAGCAACCTGCCGCGCGCCCGCGCGCGGGCGTGCGCGAGCACCGTCACTCCCCCGGCCGCCGTCACCATGCGCACCGCATCCTCGAGGGCGGTGTCGTCCTTGGGCACGTAGTAGCGGCCCCGCGGCGACAGCAGATCGGTGAAGGCCGCACCGACCGTCGGAACCACCCCGGCCTCGACCAGCGCCCGCGCGAGGTGGGGGCGTCCCGCCACGGGCCCCGCCGCCTCGACGACGCTCTCCGGATCCGGCAGCAGGCCGTCCTCGGCCATCCGGTACGCCATCGCACGGATCCGCCCGACCCGCTCGGTACGGAGTCGTTCCCGTTCCGCTGCGAACACCGGGTCGGCTGGATCGAACAGGTACGCGAGCAGATGCACCGCGACCGGATGCCCGTCCTCACCGCGGCCGGTGCACGACATCTCCATCCCGCGCACCAGTGTCATCCGGGACGGCAGCGCCGCGACCGCCTCGTCCCAGCCCGCGGTCGTGTCGTGATCGGTGAGCGCAACGACGTCCAGCCCCGCCGTCGCGGCGGCACGGACCAGGTCCGCCGGCGTGTCCGTTCCGTCGGAGGCCGTCGAATGGGAATGCAGATCGATGCGCACCCCTCCAGTTTGTCAGGCGCCGGCCGCACACAGCTCGAGGCAACGCCCCGGGCGGCGTCCGCGGGCGGGTTAGCATGGCCGGGCCGAGCTGCCGCGCGGAAGGGAACCGATGCCGAACCTGCCGTCCCGCCGCGACGCCGACTCCCGAGCCGTCCCCGTCCCCGCCGAAGAGGCCGTCGTCGACTGCGCGGTCTACATCGACGGCAGGCGCCTGCCCGGCCGGTACACGCACTCGGACGCGCTGGCCGAGGTGCGCAGCCGCGGCGAGGGCTTCGTCTGGTTGGGACTGCACGAACCCGACGAACACCAGATGACGAGCGTCGCCCGGACGTTCGGCCTGCACGAGCTGATGGTCGAGGACGCGGTGCACGCGCACCAGCGGCCCAAGCTCGAGCGGTACGACGACGTGCTGTTCCTGGTGCTGCGCACCGTCAACTACGTCGAGCACGAATCGGTGACGACCACCAACGAGATCGTCGAGACCGGGGAGATCATGATCTTCACCGGCCCCGACTTCGTGGTGAGCGTGCGGCACGGCGACCATTCCGGGCTGTCCGATGTCCGGCACCGGCTGGAGCAGTCACCCGGCCGGCTCGCGCTCGGGCCCGCGTCGGTGCTTCACGCCGTCGCCGACTACGTGGTGGACAGCTATCTGGCGGTGACCACCCTGGTCGAGCCGGACGTCGACGACCTCGAGGAACTCGTGTTCACGCCCAGCACCCGCATCGCCGTCGAACAGATCTATCTGCTCAAGCGCGAGATCGTGGAGCTGCGCCGCGCGGTGGTCCCGCTCGCCACGCCGCTGCAGCAGCTCACCCGGGGATCGGGCCACCCGATCCCGAAGGACGTGCGCCGCTACTTCCGGGACGTCGCCGACCACCACACCACCGTCGCCGAACGCATCGCGACGTTCGACGAAACGCTCAGCACCCTGCTCGACGCCGCGATCGCGAAGGTCACCGTGCAACAGAACACCGACATGCGGCGCATCTCGGCGTGGGTCGCGATCGCGGCCGTCCCGACGATGATCGCCGGCATCTACGGCATGAACTTCGACCGGATGCCCGAATTGCACTGGGAATACGGCTACTACCTGGTCGTCGGGGTGATCGTGGTGATCACCGTCGCCCTGTTCCTGACGTTCCGGCGCAACAAGTGGCTGTGAGAACAGCACTCCTCGACCGTGCCTCCACGGTGCCTGCGGACCGGCGGGATCGTGTGCGCCTGGTCCTCGGGGTCGGGTTCGCGCTCGTCGCGGTGCAGGTGGCGATCCGCGCGGCCGTCGCCGCGGTCGGCGAACTCTACTGGGACGACCTGATCCTGATCGGCCGCGCGGGAACCTATCCGCTGTGGTCCGCGGAGCTGCTGCTGCACGACCACGACGGCCATCTCATGCCGGGCGCGTTCGCCGTGGCCGCGCTCGCCGACGCGGTCGCGCCCCTGCAGTGGTGGCCCGCCGCGGTGTCGCTGGTGGTCGGGCAGGCGGTGGCGTCGCTCGCGGTGCTGCGGGTGTTGTGGCTGTTGCTCGGCCCACGCCGGGTCCTGTGGGGACCGCTGCTGTTCTACCTGTTCGCACCGCTGACGCTGCCGGCGTTCGCGTGGTGGGCGGCGGGGCTCAACGCGCTGCCGTTGCAGGCGGCGCTGGCGTGGGTCGCGGGGGACGCGCTGCTGCTGGCCCGCACCGGGCGGCGCCGCTACGCGGTGTCCGCGACCGTGGTCACCGCGCTCGCCCTGCTGTTCTTCGAGAAGTCGATCCTGGTGCCGTTCGTCGCGTTCGCGACCGTCGCGCTCGCGTACCGGGTCGACGGGCGCGCCCGGCCGGTGCGGCTCGCGGCGCGCCGCGGGCGGGTGCTGTGGATCGCCTCGGCGGCGCTGCTCACCGGGTGGGCCGCGTGCTATCTCACGTTCGTCGAATCCCGTTTCGGGATACCCGATCTCGCGATGGTGTCCGGGCTGACGCATCACGGGCTGTCGTACGGGCTGGTGCCGACGTTGCTCGGCGGACCGTGGCAGTGGGAACGCTGGAACCCGAGCCCGCCCTGGGCGACGCCGCCGATCGCGCTGGTCGTCGTGAGCTGGGCGGCGGTGATCGCGGCGCTGGTGTGGAGCGTGCGGCGACGCCGGCGGACGGGATGGGTGTGGGCCGCGGCCGCCGCCTACGTGCTCGCCTCCCTGGCGGCGATGATCAGCACCCGGTTCGGCGCCGAGACCACCTACGAACTCGCGCAGACCCTGCGCTACTTCGCGGACTCGGCGGTGATCGGCGCGATCGCGGCCGCCCTGGTGCTGCGCGCTCCCGCACGGGGTGCACCGGCCCGCATCTCCCCTGTCGTCGCGGCGATCTGTGCGGTCGCGTTCACGGCCGGTTCGCTGTGGTCGACGGTGACGTTCACGCGGAGCTGGGTGGACAATCCGACCGGCGACTATCTCGCCACCGCCCGGGTCGCGCTCACCGCCCACCCGGACGTGCCGATCCTGGACCACCCGGTGTCGGTGTGGGTGCTGCTGCCGGTCACGCATCCGCACAATCTCATCGGATCGGTGTTCTCCGCGCTGCCCGGTCGCGCCGAGATCACCGACAGCGCCGAGGATCCGGCCGTGCTGGACGACTCCGGCGCGCTCGTCGAAGGAGCCCTGTTCGCCGTGCGGTGGGTGCCGCCGGGACCCGAGCCGGACTGCGGGTACCTGCTCTCGCCCGGCACGACCGTCGCGCTGCCGCTGGACGGCCCGATGATGGAACTGGACTGGACCGTGCAGCTGAACTATTTCGCGTCGCAGCCCGGGCGGATCGAGGTCGGGTTCCCGGGCGCCGACCCCACGCAGGTTCCGGTCGGGTCCGGTCCGGGCACCGTCTACGTCCGGGTGCCGGGCGGTGGCAACGGCCTGCAGGTGCGCTCCCCCGCGACCGGACCGACCGTGTGTTTCGGCGGCGGTCCGGTCGGGGTGATCACGCCGAAATAACCGGATTCGGTCGGCCCGGCCGCGCCCGGCGTCAGCCGGCCCACCCGGCGGCACGCACCGCGGCGACGGCACCGCCGTCGACGAGCAGATCGGTGCCGGTGACGAAACCGGCCTGCGGATCGAGGAGGAACGCGACCGCGGCGGCGATGTCGTCGGGCGTGCCGAGGCGACCGGTCGCGGACATCTCGACCATCGCGCGCATGTTCGCGCCGGACTCGCCGGCGAGTTCCTCCTGGCCCATCGGGGTGGAGATGACGCCGGGGCTGATCGAGTTGATGCGGGCACCCCGCGCGCCCCACGCGGCGGCCGCCGCCTGCACGCGCAGAGCGTTCGCGCGCTTGGCGACCACGTAGGCCATCGCGGGATGCCCCAGCGTTTCCGGTGCGAGGAACGGCAGGTCGAGCAGTTCGCCGGTCGGGGTGGTCGCGAGCGCCTTCTCCTGGTCGGCGGGCAGCCCGCCGGACATGTGCCCCGCCATGCTGGCGATGACGACGCCCGCACCGCCGGACGCGACGACGCGCGCGAACTCGTCGAGGACCAGGGCGACACCGAGCAGGTCGACGCGCAGGATGGCCTCGGTGGGCGCCTGCACGGGCGAGAGCCCCGCGGTGTGCGCGATGTGGGTGACGCGCCCGAGTCCGGCGGCGGCGTCCGCGAGGGCGACGACCGAATCGCGTTCGGAGACATCGACTGTCCGTTCGGTGACGTCGTGGCCCTCGCCGCGCAGTGTCGCAGTCGCTGCCGCGAGCGTGGTCTCGTCGAAATCGGCGAGCAGCACCTTCCGGCCGCTGCCGAGGCGGCGGGCGATCGCCAGTCCCATGCCGCCTACGCCGATGACGACGACGACGTCCTTGTCCATCCGTGCCTCCCGTGGTGATCGGATGGACGCGACTGTAGAGCAGGGGCGACCCGGATCACATCACGCAGCAGGAGTGGATCGCGTCACATCCGCGGCTGGCCCCGGTTCGGGTCGCGCACGTCGATGCCGGCTTCGGTCCACGCGTCGCGCAGCGCACCGGCGCCGCGCAACCGCTTCCACGCGGCCTCGGTGCCGGTGAGCGGAACGGCGTCGAAGAACCGGACCGGATCGGCGGGTTCGGGCAGCTCCAGGTCGGGAATGTCGCTGGGTCCGAGCAGCACCGCGGTGAACGGCGCGTTCTCCCACAGTGGTTCACCGAGATCGAGCAGTGCGTCGTCGGTCAGGACGACACCTTCGACGGCGGGCAGCGCCGCGAGGATCGCGAGGGTGCGGTGAACACCGGCGGTGATGCCCTCCGCATTCCGCAGGCTCAGGACCAGCTCGGCGCGGGGGCCGCGGGTGGGATCGGCGACCATCGCCGTGGGATCGCCCATGGGATGCCGCGAACAGCCGAGCGTGACGAACCGGGTGACCCCGGAGTCCGTCGACCGGAACCGCAGCACCTCGATGGGTTCGAGACCCAGGAACGTCACCGATGCCGATTCCGGGTCGGCACCGGACGCACCGGCGACATGCTCGGTGAGGTGGGCACGGACTGCAGGGAGTACAGCGTCGGTCACCCCTGCAATGTACGCCGCGCGCGGCATTCGTCCCGGGTGGCGGGTCAGCGGTCGTCGTCGACGAATCGCACCCGGTGGTCGGCGGTCGCCGGGGCCGCGAAGTCCAGCAGCCGCAGCCCTTCCGCTTCGAGCGCGGACCGGTTCGCGGCCGTGAGCCTGCGCCACGGTGTGATATCCAGTGCCGCAGCATGTTTCGTAATCCTCAGGTCGGCGATACCCGAGACGGTCCCGCCGACGAGCACGGCCGGCTTGACGATGCCGTTCTGCGTCATGATGCGGCGCCGGTTCTCGTCCGAGATCAGCCGCGACCGGTCGGCATGCGAGAGCAGCACGTTGTCGTAGGGCGCGAGGATGCGCGCCGGGGCGGGGGTCGCGGGATCGGGGCGCGGTGCGTCGGGCAGGTCGAACAGTTCGACGCCGCGCTCGTCGCGGAAGACCTCGAGCCGCGGCCGCAGCCGCTCGAAGACCTCGCCGAGCCGGGTGAGCCCGCACCACGCCTGCGCGTCCCGCACGCTCGCGGGCCCGAACGCCCCGAGGTAGCGCAGCAGCAGCGACTCCGGGTCCGGTGCGACCGGCGGGTGACCGGCCCACTCGTCGAGCACGGCCAGCCGCGGCTGCCCGGACCTGCCCCACAGACCGCGCGGCGGCACCTGCACCATCGGCACGAGTCCGCGCACCCCGTGCGCGAGGGCTTTCGGATCGCGGCCCGGGAACCGTTCGGCGAGCAGCGGTTGCAGTTCCTGCTGACTGCGCGGCACGTCGCGGACCAGTTCGCGTCCGGCGGCGGCGAGCGCGTCCCGATCCACCCCGGCCAGCGCGGCGGCGTAGGCGGTGTTGGTGTCCAGGTCGCGGTCGAGCAGCGGCTGCACCCACGGACGCAGCGCGGCCGCGTCTGCCGCCGAGACCGCGAAGATCGTGCCGCGCATGAGGACGATCCGCACGACCGCGCGGGCGGCGATGAGGCCGGAGAGGGACTCGGGTGCGAATCGCCGGATCCGGCTCCACAACGCGAGATAGGGCGGGAGGGGTGCCTGCGCCTGCAGACCCAGCAGGTGCTCGATCATCGGCAGCGGACCGAGGTCGCTGCGGCGCAGCAGGTGCTGGCGCGCGAGGGTCGCGCGGCCGAGCTCACGGTTCGTGAGGGTGCGGGGCGTCACCGACCCACCTTCGCACCCCGGTGTCCTGCGTGCCGGTCGCTCGCACGCTGTCGTGGTTCGTCACTGCTACGGTCGGCTGATGGCGAGATCGGACACGTTGCGTACCCGACTGTTGTTGCCCGCACTGTGTCTCGTCGTCACCACCGTCGCGGTGATGCAGACGGTCGTGGTGCCCATCGTCGGCACCATCCGCGCACAACTCGGCGTGAGCACCACCGCGTCCGGCTGGCTGCTCACCGCGAACCTCCTGGCCGCGGCGGTCGCGACCCCGGTTCTCGGGCGGCTCGCCGACCTGCGCGGCAAACGCTCGATCCTCCTCGGAATCCTGTGGGTGGTGCTGGCCGGGTCTCTGCTGTGCGCCGTCACCGATTCGTTCGCGCTGCTCGTCGTCGGCCGCGTGCTGCAGGGCGCGTCGTTCGCGTTGTTCCCCGTGGGCATCGCGGTGCTCCGCGACGAGATCGCCCCGGATCGGCTCGTCGGCGCGATGGGACTGCTGTCCGGAACGATGGGCGTCGGCGGGGCGATCGGCATGGTTCTCACCGGCACGACCGTGTCGGGCGACACCGATTACCGGCGGGTGTTCTGGCTGTTGGTGCTGTTCAACCTGGCCGGGCTGGTGATGACGTTCGCCGTCGTCCCGAAGCGCACTGCCGCGGCGCACGGCCGGATCGACTGGGCCGGGGCGGTACTGCTGTCGATCGGACTGGCCCTCGCGCTGCTGGCGCTGTCGGAGGGCGGCACGTGGGGCTGGGGTTCACCGGCGACGCTGCTGTGCGCGGCCGGCGGCCTGATCGTGCTCGCCGGCTGGTTCGCGTTCGAACGACACGTCGACGAACCGCTCGTCCCGCCGCGCATGCTCACCCACCGGCCCGTGCTCGTGCTGCACCTGGCGGCACTGCTCGTCGGGGTCTCGATGTTCGTGAACTTCCTCGCGACGTCGTACTTCGTCCAGACACCGCCGGCCGCGGGCTACGGATTCGGCGCGACGGTGCTCGAGGCGACCGCCGTGTACATGCTGCCGGGCGCGCTGGTCGGGGTGATCGCCGCGGCACTGGCGGGCCGTCTGGTTCATCGCTTCACCGCCAAGTTGGTCCTCGGGGTGTCCTGCGTGATCGGCACGGCCGGGTTCGTGCTCATCGCCGTGCTGCACGACCGGAGCTGGCACATCATCGTCTCGGGCATCCTCGTCTCGGTCTTCGTCAGCCTCGCCTACGCGGCGCTGCCCGCGCTGCTCGTCGCGGAGGTCCGGCCCGACGAGACCGGTGTCGCCAACAGCATCAACTCGATCGCCCGGACCGTCGGCAGTTCCCTGAGCAGCGCGCTGGTCACCACGCTGCTCGCGACGCTCGTCGGCGCGGGCGGATTCGCGAAGCAGTCCGCCTTCGTCGCCGCGTTCGGGCTCGCCGCGGTCGCCGCGACCGCCGCCGCGGTCCTGGTGTTCGTCACGGTGCGGGCGCCCTCGCGGCCGCTCACCGACGTCGAGGAGGACGAGGTCGAGGCGACGGCGCTGGCCGCGGAATGGGCCGTGGTCGACGGGCTCGCCGGCGGCCGGGTCCCTACTACCGGCAGAACCGATCTCGCGGGTACGCCGGAGCACCCGTAACGGGAATTCCCCGTGTAGGTCCGGCCCCGATCACCACGGGGCGTGATACAGCACGCTCGACACGAGGGCAGCGACCGCGAGGGCGAGGAACGTCAGGACGTTCGCGAGCCGCCCCGGATCGTGGTCGCGCACCCGTATGTGGGCGCCGACGGCGGCGAGGAAGTACAGCACGAGAGCGACCGCCGTGACCACGCCGAGCACGGGGACCGCGAATCCCACGATCAGCCCGACCGCACCCGCTCCCAGGAGCGCACCCAGTCGCGGCACCCACGAGCGGGGCAGCTCCACGACGTCGGCTGCGGCCACGACGAGCCGGTGCCGAACCAGGCTCAGCGTTGCGGCACTCGCCATCGCGACGGCGGCGAGGACGGTGATTGCGATGTATGAGGTGTCCATGAGCTTCTCCGTCCGATAGTCCTGTCGTCTGTTCGACGTTTCGGACGCCCGGATCGTGACTCCCGCATCGGGCTCGTCCCCATCCACGACGCGTTTCGGAATCCGCCACGCTGCAGCGTGGGCGGATTCGCATTCACCGCGTCGATCGTCGGGGCTTCGGTCACTCACCCCGCAGACGGCTGACCGCTGCATTCGCCGCCGAGGCCGCGCGCTCGGCCTCCTTCGCGTCCTGCGCCGCGGCTTTGGCGGCACTGCGCGCGAACTCGCGCTGCTCTTCGGCGTGCTGGAGTTGTTCGCGCAGCTCCCGCACCCGCGTCTCGTGGCGAGTGAGTTCCTGCTCGGCTCGTTCGGTCGCGGCGCGGGCCTCGACGACCGCCGCGTGGGCGTCTTCCGCGTCGGCGATCGCGCGTTTCAGTTCGGCCGCGCGGGCCTTCTCCTTCTCCTTCTCTGCGGCGCGCGCCTGCTCGTCCTCGGACTCCTCGGTCGCGGTGTCCTTCGCCCGATCGCGGACGACGTGCAGCGGAGCCGCACCGGTGTCTCCGAATCCGCTGTATTCGAGCGAGGTTTCGAGCCGCCCGGCACGCACCCGTTCCTCGATGTCCGGGTCGGCGAGAGCGGCGTTGAGGGTCTGCCCGACCTCACGCAGCGCCGCCTCGCTCACCCGGCGTCCGCGCGCGACGGCCAGACGGCCCGCCTCCCGTTCGAGCGCCCCGACCGCGTGCCGACGCTGGTTCGACAGCTTGCGCAGATCGCTGCCGGACAGGCGGCGTTGGGCCTTGCGCAGGGCCTCGCCGAGGTCGAGCAGCGCGGCGAGTTCGTCGGCGCGGTCGCGGGCGAGCAGATTCACCAGCCACGCCGCGACCGTCGGTTTGCGCAGCCTGCCGATCGCCGCTGCCGTGTCCCGATCGCCTGCCTTGCGGGCCTGCGCGACGTATTCGTCCCTGGCCGCGACGAAGTCGTTCGGGTCGAGGCCGTACAGCTCGTCGGCGATCTCCTCGGGATCCACGTCTGCGTCCGCCACCGCGTCACCGGAACTCGTCGACGTGGGCGTGCGCCCACTGGGCGAAGGTCGTGGCCGGTCGGCCGAGAACGTCCTCGACGGTCCGCGTGACCTGCTGCGGACGACCGATCATGGATGCTCTGCCGTCGAGATACCAGCCCGCGTACTCCCCCATCGACCGCTGCAGCAACGTCTCCGCCTCTTCGCGGCTCACCTCGCGGAACGGCACCTCACGGCCGAGCACCCGGCCGATCTCGCGGACGATGTCGGGGTGGGTGAGCGACTCGGGGCCGGTCAGCTCGTAGGTACGGCCCGCATGGGCGTCGTCGAGCAGTGCCCGGGCAGCGACCGCCGCGATGTCCTCGAGGGCGATCGGGGCGGTCGCCGCCGTCGGGTACGCACCGCGCACCTCGCCGGTGGTGCGGATCTGTTCCGCCCAGATCAGGGCGTTCGACATGAACTCCCCCGGCTCGAGATGCGTGCAGGCCAGTCCGGATCGTTCGACGTCGGCCTCGATGCCGTGCCAATCCGAGCCTTCCCCGCCGGTCAGCGTCACGATCCTGCGCACACCGGCGTCCCGGGCCAGCTGCGCGACCGCACCGGCCACGGCCGGCACCGGCGCCAGGTAGAGGACGTCGACGTCGTCGAACACACCGTCCAGGGACTCCGGCCGGCCCACGAATCCCTTCGCGACCTCGACCCCGTCGGGCAGCGCGGCACGAACCGGGTTCACCGTCAGCGCCCGGATCGGGGGAACGGACCGTTCGGTCCCGGTGCGCACGAGCTCGTCGACGACCAGCCGCCCCACATTGCCCGTGGCTCCGGTCACGAGGATCGCCATGGGGCGAGACTACGTCGATCCCGCCCCGCAGGGAGCCGGTCCAGGGCGTGTCTCCTGATCCCTCTCGGATGCACCTGGCGAAACAATCGTCGTCCTGCAAGGCGGAGGAGAAGCCGATACCGGGGTTGTATCGGCGCCGACGACAACGCAGCAGGGCGGCGATTGGGCGACTGGTGCGCCGAAATGGGGATTGGGAGACATGCCCTAAATGGCCAGCTTGGCGAGCAGGTCGCGGGCCCGTTCGGCGGTCTTCGGTTCGCACAGCACGTCGTAGCGGCCGGCGACCAGCTGCATCGTCGACGAGAAGTCCCGCTGGCCGCGTGTCGCGGCATACGGGATGGTCGCCGAAATCAGACCGAACACGATGCCACCGACCAGGCCGACGAGCAGCGGACCGAGGAAATCGGTCGAGAAGATTCCCAGCAGGAGACCGAAGAACAGGCCGAGCCAGGCACCCGACACGATTCCCCCGCCGATGACCTTCGGCCACGTCAACCGGCCGGTGACACGCTCGACCTGCATGAGGTCGACACCGACGATCGTGACGTCCTGAACCGAGAAGTTCTGGTCGGACAGGTAGTCGACGGCGTGCTGGGCCTCGGCATAGGTCGCGTACGAGCCGACCGGCCAACCACTCGGCGGGGTCGGCAGACCCGGGGCGGGTCGGCCGGGCTGTCCGAGAGGGTTCGTCATGGGCATGAACTCCTTTTTCGCGGGGCGACGCGCACGTCGCTTCGCAGTCGGGGGCGGCGCACAGCTCCGGCTGTGCGCACGTGTCCATTCTGCCCGGTTGACGACTCCCGCGTGGCTACTGCGGCGGGTCGAACACCGTGGTGCGCGTCATGCCCGCCGCGCGGCCCTTCGCGGAGATCACCAGAGCCATCTTCCGGCTGGCCTCGTCGATCATCTCGTCCCCGAGCATCGCCGCGCCGCGCGCGCCGCCGGCGGCCGAGGTGTGCCACTCGTAGGCGTCGAGGATCATCTCGGCCTTGTCGTAGTCCTCCTGCCGGGGGCTGAAGACCTCGTTGGCCGCGTCGATCTGGCTCGGGTGCAGCACCCACTTGCCGTCGAAACCGAGGGCGGCGGTGCGCTGCGCCGATCGGCGGAACGCCTCGACGTCGCGAATCTGCAGGTAGGGACCGTCGATGGCCTGCAGCCCGTGGGCGCGGGCAGCCATGAGGATCGTCATCAGGATGTGGTGGTAGGCGTCCCCGCGGTCGTACCCGTCGGGCTGTTCGCCGACGACGAGGGTGCGCATGTTGATGCTGGCCATGAAGTCGGCAGGACCGAACACGAGCGTCTGGACGCGCGGGCTGGCCGTCGCGATCTCGTTGATGTTGGTCAGGCCGATGGCGTTCTCGATCTGCGGTTCGATACCGATCGCGCCGACCTCGAGGCCGTGCGCCTTCTCCACCTGCGTGAGCAGCAGATCCAGGGCCTTGACGTGGCTCGCGTCGGGCACCTTGGGCAGCAGGATCGCGTCGAGGTGCGCGCCCGCGCCGCCGACGACGGACGTGACGTCGAGGTAGGTGGCGTCGGTGGTCCAGTCGTTGACGCGCACGACCTTGAGCTGCTCGCCCCAGCCGCCCTCGTTGAGCGCGTCGACGATGTTCGTGCGGGCCTCTTCCTTCGCCAGCGGCGACACCGCGTCCTCGAGGTCCAGGAAGATCTCGTCGGCGGGCAGGCCCTTCGCCTTCTCGATCATCTTCCGGCTGCTTCCGGGGACGGCGAGTACGGATCGACGCGGCTTGTACGAGAACGACATGAGCTGGACGGACCTCCCGTTTGCAGTTTCGGCGCCCCCACGCCCTGACCCGGCCATCATGTCAGCAGTGACCGAACCCTGAACGACCACCCGTCTGTGGCGTGGATTTCACGGCGGGGGCGCGGGGCCGGGCGGTGCGGCGTGACCGGCGGGGGCCGCTCTTATGCTTGGCTGGTCCGGCACCGAATTCGTGGGGAGTGACCACTTGGCAGCAGTGAGCAAGGTGTTCGCGGCCAGGCTTGCGGGCCTGGTCGTTCTCGGACCCGACGGCGAATCGATCGGTCGCGTCCGCGACGTCGTGCTCACCATCCGGATGGGACGCCAGCAGCCGCGTGTCATCGGCCTCGTCGTCGAGCTGCCCACCCGGAGGCGGATCTTCGTGCCGATGCTGCGCGTCACCGCGATCGAGCCGGGCGCGGTGACCCTCACGACCGGAAACGTCAGTCTGCGCCGATTCAAACAGCGTCCGACCGAGATCCTCGCCCTCGCCCAGGTGCTCGATTCGAAGGTCCGGGTCGACGACCCGGAACTGCCCGAGCTCGCGGGGGTCGACGCGGTCGTCGTTGATCTCGGCATCGAGCTGACCCGCACCCGCGACTGGCTCGTCACGCGCGTCGCGGTACGGCAGCACCGGGGCCGGCTCGCCCGGCGCTCGGCGATCCACGTCGTGCGGTGGCAGCACATCTCCGGGCTCACCGCGGCAACGCTGGCCATGCCCGGCCAGGGCGTCTCGCAACTGCTGCTGCAGTTCGAGGACATGCGCCCGGCGGACGTCGCGCTGGCGCTGCGGGAACTGCCCGAGAAGAGACGCAACGAGGTCGCGGTCGCGCTGGACGACGAACGCCTCGCCGACGTCGTGCAGGAGTTGCCCGCCGACGACCAGACCGAGCTGCTAACCAGCCTCGGTGTCGATCGCGCCGCCGACGTGCTCGAGGCGATGGACCCGGACGACGCGGCCGACCTGCTCGGTGAGCTCCCCGAAACCGAAGCCGAATCGCTGCTGCAGTTGATGGACCCCGAGGATTCGGAGCCGGTGCGCCGCCTGCTCGAGCACTCGCCCGACACCGCCGGTGGTCTGATGACCCCGGAGCCGGTCGTGCTCACCCCGGCCACGACTGTTGCGGAGGCGCTTGCGCGGGCACGCAACCCGGACCTGACACCGGCGCTGGCGTCGATGCTGTTCGTCGTGCGGCCCCCCACCGCGACCCCCACGGGCCGCTACCTCGGCTGCGTGCACCTGCAGCAGTTGCTGCGCGAACCGCCCGCGAGCCTGGTCGGCGGCATCGTCGACAACGACCTGCCCCGGCTCGATCCCGGCGATTCCCTGACGGCCGTCACCCGGTACTTCGCGACCTACAACCTGGTGTGCGGTCCGGTGGTCGACGACGAACAGCATCTGCTCGGCGCGGTCACGGTCGACGACGTGCTCGATCACCTGCTGCCCGAGGACTGGCGTGAAGAGGAGACCGACGATGAGTGACCGCACCACTCTGGCCAGCCAGCGTCTCGACACGCCGCGGTCGTCCCGGTTCCGGCTCAACTTCGACGCGGAGGCCGTCGGCCGGGTCAGCGAGTCGATCGCGCGCTTCCTCGGGACCGGCCGCTATCTGCTGATCCAGACGATCATCGTCGTGGTGTGGATCTCCCTGAACATCCTCGCGGTGGACCTGAAGTGGGATCCGTACCCGTTCATCCTGCTCAACCTGGCGTTCTCGACCCAGGCGGCGTACGCGGCACCGTTGATCCTGCTGGCACAGAACCGTCAGGAGAACCGCGACCGGGTCTCGCTGGAGGAGGACCGCGCGCGGGCCGAGCAGACGAAGGCGGATACCGAGTTCCTCGCACGGGAACTCGCCGCCCTGCGGCTCGCGGTCGGCGAGGTCGCGACCCGCGACTATCTGCGCCGCGAACTGGACGACCTGCGTGCCCTGCTCGTCGACACCGAGGACGAGTCCGCCCGGTCCGGGAGCCAGGCGAAGGCGCGCAGCGCGCGGCGCTGACGCCACCCGGTGCGCGGCGCTGACGTCATCCCGAGCGAGCACTCGGCTCGACTGTTCTGTAATCTCCGTCACAGACATGCCGGGTCGGGCGGCGTGGGGGTCCGAGTTCGTGACTTGTGCGGGGAATGCTGTGCAACGCAATGCTGTGCAACGCAATGCTGTGCAACGCAATACAAGGGGTGGTCGTGTGCGGTGGCAGGGTCTGATCGCGGTGCCGGTGATTCTCGCGGCGGGATATGCGGCCGCATCGTCGTCGGCAGCACCGTTGACCGAACCGGCTGCCGCGGCCGAGGAAGCCGTGACGACCACGGCCGGGGCCGTGGGGATCGTCCCGGGCACTCCCGCGCCGGGTACCCCGCCACGCGGCCCGGCGGCCGCCCCCGCGGGCATTCCCACCGACCCGCTGGCGCAGTTCCCGCCGGATGTCACGGTCCAACCCGGCCAGCCGTCCCCCGTGCTCGCGGCGGAGGGTCCGCTCGCGGTGCCCGAACTCGTCTACTACGCGTATCGCGCTGCGGAGATGCAGTTGCAGATCGACACGCCCGGGTGCGGGCTGCCGTGGAATCTGCTCGCGGCGGTCGGGCGGCTCGAATCCGGGCACGCCGAGGGCGGCCGTACCGATGTGCTCGGCACACTGAGCACCCCGAAGGTGTCGCCGAACGGTGAACTCGGCCCGATGCAGCTGCCGGCGGCGGTGTGGGACCAGTACGCGGTGGACGGCAACGCCGACGGACGCACCGATCCGCAGAACGTGTTCGACCAGTCCCTCGCGGCGGGCCACTGGATGTGCGCGAACGAGGCGAACCTGCGGGAGCCGGAGGGTCGCGCCCGGGCGATCGCACTGTTCGACCCCCGCCCGGAATACCGGGTGAACGTCGAGGCGTGGTCGGCTGCGTACGAGAAGGGTGCGGCCACGTCGCCGGGCGTGATCACCCCGCCGCCGATGCCCACGACCACGGTCCGGCCGGTTCCCGACGCCGCGGATGTCGCGGCCCCCGAGCCGGTGGCACCACAGCCGGTCGCATCCCAGCCGGTCGTCGTGGAGGAGCCGGCCGCGCCTGCTCCGGAGGCTCCGGCTCCCGCTTCCCCGGCCCTGCCGGAAATCCCCTGCCTGGTTCCCGCGCTCTGCCAGCAGTAGTCGGTGTGCCTTTGTGGCGGCCCCAGCCGTCACAAAGGCACACGGGCGCGCAGCGCACCCTGTTACATCACGTTTGAATAACGGAATAATTTCAGATCGTGTTATCGTCGGTCGGCCAGATAACGGAGGCATCTCGCAAGGGTGCCCGAGGGAAGGTAGCGAGTGGGCCGGCACAACAAAGTTACGACGTCCAAGTTGCGACGGAATTCCGTCATCGCAGTAACAGGACTCGTACCGGTGGGCCTGGTCACCGCGGCCGCCGCCACCGCGGGCGCGACCTCGAAGAGCTTCCTCGGTATCCACCAGACCGCCGGCTCCGCCGAGGCCGAAACCGCTGCCGCCGACACGACTCCCGCCGAGGTCGTCCAGTCCGTCGCGCCGGTCGCCGACCTGATGGTGGCGCCGGAACCCGCAGCCGCACCCGCCCCGAAGGCCGCGCCGGCACCCGAACCGGAACCGGCCGCACCCGTCGTCCGGCAGCAGGGGCCGCTCGGGATCCCCGCGGTGAACTTCGCCGCCTACCAGAACGCCGAACGCATCCTCGCCGCCGAGAACCCCGGCTGCGGCATGTACTGGACGCTGCTCGCGGGCATCGGCCGTGTCGAATCGGGCCACGCCAACGGCGGACGCGCCTCCGACGACGGCAAGCTCTTCGATCCCGTCATCGGGCTTCCCCTCAACGGCAGCCTGCCCGGCCAGGCCACCATCTACGACACCGACGGCGGCGCCCTCGACGGCGACACCGTCTACGACCGCGCGGTCGGCCCGATGCAGTTCATCCCCACCACCTGGAACCAGTACGCGGGCGACGGCAACGGCGACGGCGTCGCCGATCCGCAGAACCTGTTCGACTCCACCCTGACGACCGCCAAGTACCTGTGCGACGGCGGCCTCGACATGCGCAACGTCGCACAGGCCACCAAGGCCATCCACCGCTACAACAATTCGATGGCCTACGTCGCGAACGTCCTGGCCTGGTCCGCGGCCTATTCGACCGGCATCGAGCCCAGCCCCGTCGACCTGCCGCGCATCCACTGATCCGTACCCGCCTACGATGGGCGCCATGGCAGTGAGTGAATCCGAAATCCGCAGTGCCCTCTCCCGGGTGCAGGATCCGGAGATCCGCAAACCCATCACCGAACTCGGGATGGTCAAGAGCATCGACATCGACGCCGACGGAAACGTCGCCGTCGCCGTCTACCTCACCACCGCCGGGTGCCCGCTGCGCACCGAGATCACCGAACGCGTCACCAAGGCCGTCGCCGACGTCGCCGGGGTCGGTGCCGTCGACGTGACCCTCGACGTGATGAACGACGAACAACGCACCGAACTGCGCAAGTCGCTGCGCGGGGACTCCACCGAACCGGTCATCCCGTTCGCCCAGCCCGGATCGCTGACCCGCGTCTACGCGGTCGCGTCCGGCAAGGGCGGGGTCGGCAAGTCGTCGGTCACGGTCAACCTCGCGGCCGCGATGGCCGCGCGCGGTCTGTCCGTGGGCGTCCTCGACGCCGACATCTACGGTCACTCGATCCCGCGCATGCTCGGCACCGACGCCAAGCCCACGCAGGTCGAGCGCATGATCATGCCGCCGATCGCGCACGACGTGAAGATGATCTCCATCGCCCAGTTCACGCAGGGCAACACTCCGGTCGTGTGGCGCGGGCCGATGCTGCACCGCGCGCTGCAGCAGTTCCTCGCCGACGTGTTCTGGGGCGACCTGGACGTGCTGCTGCTCGACCTGCCGCCCGGCACCGGTGACGTCGCGATCTCCGTGGCCCAGTTGATCCCGGGCGCCGAGATCCTCGTCGTCACCACCCCGCAGCAGGCCGCTGCGGAGGTCGCCGAGCGGGCCGGGTCGATCGCGCTGCAGACCCGTCAGCGCATCGCCGGTGTCGTGGAGAACATGTCGTGGCTCGAACTGCCCGACGGTACCCGCATGGACGTCTTCGGCACCGGCGGCGGCCAGGCCGTCTCCGAACGGCTCACCCGCGCGGTCGGCGCGCAGGTCCCCCTGCTGGGGCAGATTCCGCTCGACCCGGCGATCCGGGAGGCCGGCGACGCCGGAACCCCGATCGTGCTCAGTGCCCCGGATTCCGCCGCCGGAACGGCGCTGCGCGAGATCGCCGAGAAGCTCGCGGTGCGGCGCCGCGGCCTGGCCGGCATGTCGCTGGGTATCGACACCACCCGTCACCTCTGAGCGTCACGGCCGGGCCCCATACCGGGGCTCAGCCGGCGCCGACACCCGATTCACCCCGTCGCCGCGCCTCCTCGAGCCGCCGGATCAGGGTCGCCGCGTCGAACGGTCCGGTGTGCCGGAGCAGATCCTCCCCGGACACGCCCAGATAGAACGTGGGGGTCTGGGTGATCTCGCCGACCTCGGCGTCGACGGCATCGTCGACGACCCGCAACCGCGTGGCACCGGTCCGCAACGTCTCCTCGAAACGCTCCAGGTCCACACCCAACTCGGCCGCGTAGCCGTAGATGTCGTCCTCGCCGAGGCGGTCGGCGTGCGCGAACAGCTGATCGTGCATCTCCCAGAACAGGTCCTGCTCCGCCGCGGCCTCGCTGGCCTCGGCGGCGAACCGCGCGTTCGGGTGCGCCTCGTCGCGCGGAAGGTGCCGGAACACGTACCGCACCGCGTCCCCGAAATGCGCGTGCACGTCTCGGATGCTACCGGTGGCCCGGCTGCAGAACGGGCATTCGAAGTCGCCGTACTCCACGAGCGTCAGCGGCGCGTCGACCGGGCCGCGGATGTGGTCCCGCCCCACCTCGACCGGGCGCGGCAGGAACCGGCTCGTCACCGGGACCGGGCCGCGCCGCCGGTCGTCGATGCGGAACAGCACCCACCCCACCACGGTGGAGACGACGGCGGCGGCGAGCACCGCGACCCGCGCGTCGTTCGCGAGGGTCGGCGACGGGATCGCCAGATCCACGATGAACAGGGAGATGGTGAACCCGATCCCGGCGAGCGCGCCGCCACCGGCGATCTGCGACAGCGTCAGCCCCGGCGGCAGCGCCCCCGGACGCATGCGGGTGAACAGCGCGACCGCGCCGGTGATGCCGACGAA
Organism: Rhodococcus sp. NPDC003383; assembly: GCF_053589115.1. Classification (NCBI taxonomy): domain Bacteria; kingdom Bacillati; phylum Actinomycetota; class Actinomycetes; order Mycobacteriales; family Nocardiaceae; genus Rhodococcus; species Rhodococcus sp. NPDC003383. Next base: position 98,451 of record NZ_JBSFRG010000001.1, read on the forward strand.
CTTGCCGACCACCAGACCGAGCAGGATGCCCCACGCGAGCGACGACCGCACCGCGGCACCGACCGCCTCCGCGCTCAGCACCACCCCGGCGTTCGCCAACGCGAACACGGGTACGACGAGAAACGACGTGTAGGGGCCGTAGAGCCGCAGCAGGCGCTCGTTGACGGACACCGCGCGGAGCACACCCAGCTGTGCCGCCCGCGCATAGTCCGAGTTCGGTGACTGCCGGAACGCACGGGCGAGTTCCCCGGCCCTCTCGACCTCGCTGCGCCGGGGTGGATACACCGGAAGTATCAGCGCGATCAACACCCCGGACAGAGTCGGGTGGACACCGGACTCGTAGAACGCCACCCAGGTGGCCGCCGCCACCAGGAAGTACACGACGCCGCGCCAGACCGCGAGGCGACGCAGCAACGCGATCCCCAGCAGCCCGATCGCGCCGAACACGAGAGGCCCGACCCGCAGATCGTCGGTGTAGAACAACGCGATCACGCCGAGCGCCCCGATGTCGTCGGCGACCGCGAGGGTGAGCAGGAAGATCCGCAGCCGGGCCGGGCACCGCGGGCCGACCAGCGCGAGCGCGCCCATGACGAACGCCGTGTCCGTGGAGATCACGACACCCCACGCTCCGGCCGCCTCACCGCTCGGGTTGAGCAGCAGGAACAGCACGACCGGCACCGCCAGCCCGGCGACCGCCGCGACGACCGGGACCGCGGCCCGGGTCCGATCGGTGAGCTCGCCGATGGTCAGCTCACGCTTGACCTCGAGCCCCACGACGAAGAAGAACAACGTCATCAGCGCGTCGTTGACCCAGTGCTGCAGGTCCATGCCGATGCCGTAGTCGCCGATCTGCACGGTCAGCGGCAGATGCCAGAACGCCTCGTAGGAGTCGCCGAGGTTCGCCCAGATCAGCGCCGCCACGGTCGCCGCGAGCAGAAACGCCGCCGACGCCGAATCCTCGTCGGTGATCTCGCGGATGCCGGCGAGCCGGGCCGCGAGACGGCCGCGCCGCACAGGGGTTCGGACCTCCTGTGCTGCCACGGCTATCCGATCAGATCCCGCGCGCTCAGGTCGCGTCGGTGTCGATCGGGGGCAGCTCCCCCGCTCCGAGCGGTTTCGCCGCCGGCGGTTTCGGTGCCGGCTTGTCGAAGTTGCCGGTGAGGATCGAATCGTCGCCGTCGAGCAGATGCTTGGTGATGACGGCCTTCGGGGTCATGCCCCGCAGTTCGTTCAGCTCGGACAGCGGCTTGCGCAGGTCCTCGAACTCCGGTCCGAGTTCGTCCTTGAGCTGCTGGCGGGCGCCGGACGCGTAGTCGCGCACCTGACGCAGCGACTTCGTCACCCAGGAGACCGCGCCGGGCAGCCGCTCGGGTCCCAGGACCACGAGCGCCGCCACGAGGAGCACCATGAACTCGCCCCAACCGATGTTGCCGAACACCGTTCCAGAGTACGTGGTCGGATACCGGGGCGTGCGGTTGACGTGCGCAGATCACAACCGGTGCCGAGAGGCTCCCGGCCGGTCAGTCCGATTCGGGGGTCACCTGCACGTCGACGAGACGGCCGCTGCGCACGAGCTGGACGGTCACCGGTTCCCCGATCCGCTGCTCGTGAACCGCCACGACCAGCTCGTCCGCGCTGGTCACCGTGCGGTCGCCGACCTTGACGATCACGTCGCCCTCGACGATCCCGGCACGCTGGGCCGGGCTGTCGGCCTGCACGTTCGCGACCTCCGCCCCACTTGCGGCGTCGTTGACGACCGTGCGGGCGTTCACCCCGATCTCCGGGTGGTGCATCTCCCCGCTGCGGATCAGTTCCTGGGCCACCTGCGTGACCGTGTCGATGGGAATCGCGAAGCCGAGCCCGACCGAACCGCCGGTCTCCGTCTTGATCGCCGAGTTGATGCCGATCACGCGACCTTCCGCGTCGACGAGCGGACCACCGGAGTTGCCGGGGTTGATGGACGCATCGGTCTGCACGGCGTCGATCACGGCGTCGGTGTCGGTGCCCTGCCCGCCCAGGCGCATCGGCCGATGCAGGGCGCTGACGATGCCGCGCGTGACGGTCTTGCTCAGGCCGAGCGGCGAGCCGACCGCGATGACGTCCTCACCGACCTGCACGTCGGCGGACCGTCCCAGTTCGGCGACCGTCAGGTTGTCGACGTCCTCGACCGCGAGCACCGCGAGGTCGGTGTGGATGTCGCGGCCGACGATCGAGGCGGGCACCTTGGTGCCGTCGTTGAAGGTCACCTGGATCTTCGCGTCGGGGCTGCTCGCCGCCATCGACACGACGTGGTTGTTGGTGACGATGTACCCGGCGCCGTCGATCACGACCCCGGAACCGGTGCCGGCCTCGTCGCCGAGCGTCACCTGGATCGACACGACCGCCGGGAGCACCGCGTCGGCGACCCGCGCGACCTGCCCGGTGGGCAGTTCGTCGTCGCCGGCGATCTGCGAGAGCGAGACACCGCGGCTGGTCAGGGATCCGTTGTCGGCGGTCACCAGCGCGACGATCAAGCCGCCCACCATGCCGATCGCGACGGCGACCGCCGCGAGGGTCGCGAGAGCGCGCGGTTCGACGCGACGGTCGAACAGCACCTCCCGCAGGGTCAGTTTCCGTCCGGGCGGCAGAACCTGCTCACCCGCCTGCTGCGCGGCGGGTCCGAGCCGTACCGGGGTCGACGGATCGCGCCAGGGATCGGGTTCGGGGGCCTCGTTTCCGGCATCGGCGCCGGCTGCGGCGGGCGGTCGCTGCAGGGTTTCGGGGGCGTCGTCGGGCCGGCCGAACGCCTCGGCGAGGACCGGGTCGGCGGGCGGGACGTGCGCTACCGGGGGTTCGGCGGCGCGGGCGCGGGCGGCGTCGGTGAACGATCCGGCCGTTCCCGAGGGCCGGCCGAAGACCCGCGCGGCGGCGGGGTCGACCGCGGGCCGGTACACCGGGCGCGGTTCCAGGCGTGGCGCATCCGCCGGACGTTCGATCGCCGGGGACGCGGCGGCGGGGCCTGCCGGCTCACCGTCGGTGGCTTGCCACCCGGACTGCTGCACTGATTCCGCTTCCGCCGTCACGCGTGTCCGTCTCCCCCGTCGTGGTCACTCACGGTGCCCAGTATCACCGATGGGGCCCGGTATCTCCGACGGGCCCGCGTATTCGGGTGGGGCAGCATGTTCAGGTAGATCAGCGTATCCGGGTGGGTCAGCGGCGCCGGCGGATGGACCAGCGGCGTGCCCCCGGCCACATCTGTTCCAGCCCGGGCAACAGCGACTGCGGTGCGTGCGCGGGGGAATCCTGGAGATGGGTGGGGATGTTGCTGAGCGCACCGAGCAGGGAACTCGGCATCTGCGGTGCCCGACGGGCGGCGTTGCGCAGCGCGTGACGTGCCTGCTGCTGGGCCTCCACCTCGGCTGCGCACTCGGGGCACATCGCCAGGTGCTGGGACGCCCGCAGGTACGCGTTCATCCGCAGTTCGCCGTCGACGTACGCCGCGACGGCTTCGCTGGCGAGATGCTCAGTGGAGCCGAACTGTCGGGGCGGGAACCCCATAGTCATCAGACCCTCCTGGCGGCTACCCCGCACGGACTCGACCGGACTCGTTCTCCGCATTCTGACGGAGATGCTCGCGCAGTGCCTGGCGACCCCGGTGGATGCGGCTGCGCACCGTGCCGAGTTTGACGCCGAGCGTGGCACCGATCTCCTCGTACGAGAGTCCTTCGATGTCACACAGCACCACAGCCGCACGATACTCCGGCGCCAGCGAATCGAGCGCGGACTGCAGGTCTGCGTCGAGACGGGCGTCGTGGTAGATCTCCTCCGGGTTCGGCCCCTCGGCGGGAACCCGGTCGTAGTCCTCGGGCAACGCTTCCATGCGGATGCGGTTGCGGCGGCGCACCATGTCCAGGAACAGGTTCGTGGTGATGCGGTGGAGCCAGCCCTCGAACGTGCCGGGCTGGTAGTTCTGGAGGGACCGGAACACGCGGATGAACGTGTCCTGGGTGAGGTCTTCGGCGTCCTGCGCGTTGCCGGACAGCCGGTAGGCCAGCCGGTACACGCGGTCGCCGTGTTCGCGGACCAATTCGTCCCACGACGGCATCGCCCCACGATCGCCCGTGGCGTCGAAGACCGCCGTGCCGCTCAGCTCGGCGACCGCGTCACCGTCGGTGCTGCCGTCGAACACGTCGGAACCGGTGAGGGCCCCGCCGGAGGCGGTTAGGGCACGAGTAACGCTCGTGGGGGTATCGACCATGTGGATCGCTGGATCCTCCTCTTCGGGACCGCCGATCGAGAACTGTCACGTACCCTGTCGAACGCTCGGGGCGGCCGGATTGTTCCCCGACCCGTGTGACATCCGTCGACCGTTGCAGCGCGGTCTGCGCCGCGCAGTCTGCTCTGCGTGTGGCTACACCCTCCCCTTTCCCCATGTGCCACCCCTATGAGTAACCTGAGGCGGAGCTGAGAATTCATCCCCCGGGTCGTGCGCGCCTGCCTGCGCGGACGCGATCTCGACGCTAGCCTCGACCCGTGCAGACCAATGCCGAACGGATTCTGGCCCACGCCGAGAACGTCGTCGTCGAGGACGAGCTGCTCGTCGCGGCGCGCGAACGTGCCCTCGACCTGGGCGCCGATCCGATCCCGCCCTCCGTCGGCGCCGCGCTCGCCCTTTTCGCCCGGATGCTCGACGCGAAGACCGTCGTCGAGATCGGGACCGGCGCCGGTGTCAGTGGACTGTGGCTGCTGCACGGCCTGCGCGAGGACGGCGTGCTGACCACGATCGACAGCGAGCCGGAGCATCAGCGGGCCGCGAAGGAGGCGTTCCGCGATGCCGGGATCGCGGCCTCGCGCACCCGGCTCATCAACGGACGCGCCCTCGACGTGCTGCCGCGGCTGGCCGACTCCGGCTACGACCTGATCTTCGTCGACGCAACCCCCGCCGACCACCCGCACTACGTGCGCGAGGGTGTGCGTCTGCTGCGCCCCGGTGGGGTCCTGGTCCTGCACAACGCGCTGCTCGGCGGACGGGTCACCGACCCGAGCGAACGGGACGCGACCGTCCTGTCGGTCCGGGACGCGGCCCGCGCGGTCTCGGCGGACGACCGCCTCTCCCCGGTGGTGCTGCCCCTCGGCGACGGGCTGCTGTGCGCGGTGCGGATCAGCTGATCCGGGACTGCTCCGTCAGATCCACACACCCTTGCCGATGGCGACGACCCCGCCGTTGCTGACCGCGAACCTCTGACGGTCGCGTTCGAGATCGACACCGATGATCTCGCCGTCGCCGACCACGACGTTCTTGTCGAGGATCGCGCGACGCACCACCGCGCCCTTGCCGATGCGCACGCCCGGCATCAGAACGCTGCCCTCCACGGTCGCTCCGTCCTCGACCATGACGTTCGAGCTGAGCACCGAGTTGCGGACGGTCGCGGCGGACAGGATGCTGCCCGCCCCGACGATCGACTCCTGCGCGAGTCCGCCCTGCACGAACTTCGCGGGCGGCAGGTTCTCGGCGGCGCCGCGGATCGGCCAGCGCTTGTTGTAGAGGTTGAAGATCGGGTGCACGGACACCAGGTCCATGTGGGCGTCGTAGAAGGCGTCCAGCGTCCCCACGTCCCGCCAATAGGCGCGGTCGCGTTCGGTGGCGCCGGGCACGACGTTGTCGTTGAAGTCGTAGACGTGGGCAGCACCCTGGGCGACCAGCGCCGGGATGATGTCGCCGCCCATGTCGTGGTCGGAATCGGAATTCTCGGAGTCCGCCCGCAACGCCTCCACCAGCACCTTGGTGGTGAACACGTAGTTGCCCATCGACGCGAACGTCACGTTCGGGTCGTCGGGAGTTCCGGGCGGGTGCGCGGGCTTCTCCAGGAACTGGGTGATGCGGCCCTGTTCGTCGCTGTCGATGCAACCGAACGCGTACGCTTCGCTGCGCGGCACCCGGATCCCGGCGACGGTGACGCCCGCACCGGATTCGATGTGCTGGCGCACCATCTGCTCCGGATCCATGCGGTAGACGTGGTCCGCGCCGAACACGACGATGTACTCGGGATCCTCGTCGTACACCAGGTTCAGAGACTGCAGGATCGCGTCGGCGCTGCCGGTGTACCAGCGCGGACCGAGCCGCTGCTGCGCGGGAACCGGCGTGATGTATTCGCCGGTGAATCCGGACAGCCGCCACGTCTGGGAGATGTGACGGTCCAACGAGTGGGACTTGTACTGCGTCAGCACGCAGATGCGCAGGTAGCCCGCGTTCACCAGGTTGCTCAGCACGAAGTCGATCAGACGGTATGCGCCGCCGAACGGCACGGCAGGCTTGGCGCGGTCGGCCGTCAGCGGGTACAGGCGTTTGCCCTCGCCGCCGGCGAGCACGATTCCAAGCACATGTGGCTGGCTCCTCACACAGTCAACCTATCCGCCACCCCACAACGCCGCCAGCGATGCGCAACATCGACACGCAGAGGTGACCCCGGTAGCCGGAACATCGCGAGCCGGATAGTTTGAGCGGGTGCGGGTGGCAATGATGACGCGGGAGTACCCGCCCGAGGTCTACGGCGGAGCCGGAGTGCACGTCACCGAGCTCGTGGCGCAGCTGCGACGGCTCTGCGACGTGGACGTGCACTGTATGGGTGCGCCCCGCGAGGGCGCGTTCGTCCACGACCCGGATCCGGCGCTCGCCGGCGCGAATGCCGCGCTGACGACGCTGTCGGCCGAGCTGCGGATGGCGCACGCGGCGAGCGGCGTCGACGTGGTGCACTCGCACACCTGGTATTCCGGCCTGGCCGGGCACCTGGCGGCCGAACTGTACGACGTGCCCCACGTGCTCACCGCCCACTCGCTCGAACCGCGGCGGCCGTGGAAGGCCGAGCAGCTCGGCGGCGGTTACCGCATCTCGTCGTGGTCCGAACGCAACGCCGTGCAGTACGCCGACGCGATCATCGCGGTCAGCGCCGGGATGCGGCTCGACGTCCTCGACGCGTACCCGTTCGTCGATCCGGCGAAGGTGCACGTGGTCCGCAACGGAATCGACACCGGGGTGTGGCATCCGGGACCGGCGGAAGGGCCCGAATCGGCGCTCGACCGGCTCGGAGTCGATCCGGACCGGCCGATGGTCGCGTTCGTCGGCCGCATCACCCGGCAGAAGGGTGTCGGCCACCTGATCGCGGCGGCGCACCATCTCGACCCGGACATCCAGCTGGTGCTGTGCGCGGGCGCTCCGGACACCCCCGAGATCGCCGCCGAGACCGAACGCGCGGTCGCGGAACTGCAGGAGCTGCGCGGCGGCGTGTTCTGGGTCCAGGAGATGCTGCCCACCGAATCGGTCCGCGAGATCCTCTCGGCGGCACGGGTGTTCGTGTGCCCGTCGGTGTACGAGCCGCTCGGGATCGTGAATCTCGAGGCGATGGCCTGCGAAACCGCCGTGGTCGCGTCCGACGTCGGCGGTATCCCGGAGGTCGTCCAGGACGGCATCACGGGACGTCTCGTGCACTACAACTCGTACGAACCGCAGACCTACGAGCGTGCGCTCGCCGCGGCGGTGGACGAAATCGCGCTCGACGCGGATCTCGCCGCCCGGATGGGCCATGCCGGGCGCGATCGCGCGGTCGCCGAGTTCTCGTGGGCGCAGATCGCCCGGCAGACGCTCGCGGTCTACCAGGACGTCGCCGCGCGCCGGTGAGCCGGCAGGCGCGGTCGAGCGCTGCGCCGGCAGGCGCGGTCCAGCGCTGCGCCGGCAGGCGCGGTCCAGCGCTGCGCCGGTAGGGGCGGTTCAGTCGCGCCGGGTCCACACCGAGACGGTGACGGCCGCCGTCACCGGGAACGGCTCGGGCAGCTCCGCCAGCAGCGCCGCGCGGCGATCCGCCGTGATGTGATGGGCGGACGGTCCCATTCCCGCGAGCAGGGCGAGCTCGTCGTGGCCCAAAGCCATCGCGAATCGGAGCTCGCGGCGGTCCGTGCGGTCGAAGGCCCCGGACAGGGCCGCCCCGAGGCGTTCGGTCTTGCGGTCGTCGACCTGCACCATGCCGGGTAGCGCGACCAGTTCCTGCAGGTGCTCGGTCGTCGGGGTGACGACGACGAGCCGCCCGCCGGGTTCGAGCACCCGATGGGTCTCCTCGGCGTTGCGCGGGGCGAAGATCGACAGGACGTGACTGAGCGACCCGGTGCGCACCGGCAGCTGCCGCCACACGTCGGCGAGCACGGCACCGACGCGAGGATGGCTGCGGGCGATGCGGCGCACCGCGGGTTTGGAGACGTCGAGGCCGATGCCGCGCGAGTCCGGTAGCGCGTCGAGCACGGTGGCGAGGTACTGGCCGGTGCCCGCACCCACTTCGAGGATGCGCGCCGCCGGGGGGTTGTCGCCGGCCGGCGGAGTCTCGGCGCACGCACGGGCGACGGCGTCGCGGATGGGGTCGTAGTGTCCGGCGCCGAGGAAGTCTCCCCGCGCGGCGATCATCTCGGCGGTGTCCCCGGTGAAGCGGGTCGCGGCGCCGGTGAGAAGCGTGACGTAGCCCTGTTTCGCGACGTCGAAGTTGTGTCCGCTCTCGCACAGCAGGGCGGAGTCGTCGAGGTCCATGCCGAGTCCGCACTGCGGGCACGCGAGCAGATCGGTCACCGCGTCGAGCACCGGTGCTCCTCACAGATGGGGTCGTGGAACGAGTCCGGGCCCCGCGCATCGAGGAGCGCAGGGCCCGGATCGTCCGAAATCGGACAGATCAGCTGGTAACACTCTTGAGTTCGTCACCGAGGGCAGCAGCCTCTTCCGGCGTGAGCTCGACGACCAGACGTCCGCCTCCCTCGAGTGGAACCCTCATGACGATTCCTCGTCCCTCTTTGGTTGCTTCGAGGGGACCGTCCCCGGTCCGGGGCTTCATGGCCGCCATCCTCTGCTCCCTCCAAATCTGCGCTCAACGACTGAGCGCCTGGGTTACCGTTGTGCCCGGACAGTTTATCGGCGGGCTCGCCTTCCCATTCTTCCCTATCCGGGCATGGACCGGGTAGCTGACTCCTCGGTCACATCACATTTTCTGGTCAAGCGTCCATTTGGACCCAGCAGTCCGCGACGTGATCGTCGACCATTCCGGTGGCCTGCATCAGCGCATACGCCGTGGTCGGGCCGACGAATCGGAAGCCGCGGCGCTTGAGCTCGCGGGCCATGGCGGTGGATTCCGGGGTGACGGCGGGGATCTGCGCGACCGTCGCGATCCGCGCCGGGCGGCGCGGTGGCGCGAACGACCACAGCAGCGTGTCGAGGTCCGTGTCGGCCAGATCCAGCACAGCGCGGGCGTTGGCGATCACGGCGTCGATCTTGCGCCGGTTCCGGACAATTCGGGCGTCGGTGAGCAGGCGGTCGACGTCGGCGTCGCCGAACCGGGCGACCGCCTCGACGTCGAAACCGGCGAAGGCCTCTCGGAACGCCTCCCGCTTGCGCAGGATCGTCAGCCACGACAACCCGGACTGGAACGCCTCGAGGCAGAGGCGTTCGAACAGTTCGTCGCGGCCGTGCAGCTCCCGGCCCCACTCGATGTCGTGGTAGTCGCGGTACAGGGTGGAGCCGGGCGTGTCGACCGCCCACGGGCACCGCACCCGGCCGTCGCCGCTCACCGCTTCTCCCCCGGTCCGGGCTCCGAGTCCCAGGCTTCGCCCGTTTCGGCGTCCCCTGTTTCGGTGCGCGCGGCTTCGGTGCGCGCAGCCTCGGCACGGGCGACGACGGCGTCGGTCGCGATCGCTTCGGTCTCCGCGTCGGCATCGGCCTCGTGCGCGAACTCCTCCGCCGGACCCTCGTCCGTGTCGGCGTCGGTATCGGCGGGCTCGAAATCCTCGAATTCCCCGGTCTCGAACTCCCCGGTCTCGAATTCTCCCGCCTCGAATTCTCCCGCCTCGAATTCTCCCGCCTCGAATTCTCCCGCCTCGAAGTACCGCTCGCCGCCGTCGGAGGCGACCGGTACCCCGGCGCGCTCGTATTCGGCGACGCGGGCCCGCAGCCCGTCGATCTCCCGGGCCAGCCGGTCCAACGCCCAGTCCACCTCGGACGTCTTGTAGCCCCGGACCACCTGCTGGAACCGCAGATTGTGCACGTCGACACCGGTGACGTCGGTGGCGGGCAGCACGGTCGCCGTGGTCCCCTGGGGGATCGGCGCCAGGGCCTCTCCGCGGCCGAACACGGCACTCGCGGCGGCGAACAACGCCGCGCCGACGACCACCATGACGACGACGTACAGCAGAACCGTCAGCATGACCCGATCTTGGCACGGGCCGCCGACATCAGCTCCCGGGCCTACCGATCAGCGTGTTCATCGGCGGCCGGTCGGTCAGCTCGACGTGGCGTTCGACCGGCACGAAGGAGTCCCCGTCGACGAGGAACTGGGTCAGCGGCGCCCCGGAGTCGGGGATGCCGCAGCGACGCAGCATCGTGCCGATGATCTGCCGGCTCATGAGCCCGAGATCCGCCAGCGGCCGGTTCCGGTGCTTGCGGACACCGAGGTTGACCTGCGCGATGGCGCCGAGCCCGAGCCGATCGTAGGTGTCCAGGAGCAAACCGATCTCGACCCCGTAACTGGGCGCGAACGGCACCGCGGTCAGCAGTTCGCGGGTCCCCGCGTACTCGCCGCCGAGCGGCTGCAGCACGCACGTGAGTTCGGGACGCAACGCCGCCAGCAGCGGACGCGCCACCAGCTCGGTCACGCGACCGCCGCCGTTCGCGTCCTCGGTGCCGCTCACCCGCAGCGGGCGCCGGTAGTAGCCCTTGACCAGGTGCACGCCGTCGCCCAGCAACAGCGGGCCGAGCAGTTTCGGCACGAACGCCGGGTCCGGCTTGATCAGATCGGAGTCGACGAACACGATCAGGTCGCCGGTGGTGGCGGCGAGCGACCGCCACAGCACCTCGCCCTTGCCGGGCACCGGGTCGATGCCCGGCACCGCCTCCTCGCGGGTCAGGACCTGCGCACCGGCGGCGCGTGCGCGTTCGGCGGTGGCATCGGTCGATCCGGAATCCAGCACGATCAGTTCGTCGACGAGGCCGCCGAGGAGCGGGTGGATCGTGTCCACGACGGCTCCGACGGTCTTCTCCTCGTTCAACGCCGGCAGCACCACCGAGACGGTGCGTCCGGCCTTGGCGCGCTCGAGTTCGGCGACCGTCCAGCTCGGTTGGTCCCAGCTGTTCGTCTCGCCCCATCCTCGGGCCGGGGCGTCCGTTCCGACGCGGACCGGGGCGCTCATGCCAGCCCCCGGGTCGTGCGTGCGGGCGGGCGGGTGCCCGCGATGGCAGCGACCATGTCGACGACCCGGCGGGTCGCTGCGACCTCGTGAACCCGGAACATTCGCGCGCCTGCCGCGGCGGCCAGTGCTGTCGCTGCCAATGTGCCCTCCAACCGGTCGGCGAGTTCCACTCCCAGAGTCTCCCCGACGAAGTCCTTGTTGCTCAGCGCCATCAGCACCGGCCACCCGGTATTTACGAGAACGTCCACCCGACGCAACAACTCGAGCCCGTGATAGGTGTTTTTTCCGAAATCGTGGGTCGGGTCGATGAGGATCGAGTCCGCCGCGACCCCGGCCCGGGCGGCGTTCTCGGCCGCGGCCACCACCTCGGCGGTCACCTGCCCGACGATGTCGGCGTAGCGCACCCGGTGCGGGCGGGTGCGCGGCACCGCGCCGCCGGTGTGCGAGCAGACGATGCCGGCACCGAGTTCGGCGGCGACCGAGACCAGGTCCGGATCGGCTCCCGCCCAGGTGTCGTTGATCAGGTCCGCACCCTCGGCGACCGCGCGGCGCGCCACGTCCGAGCGCCACGTGTCGACGCTGATGATCACCTCGGGGTAGCGCGCCCGGATCGCGGCGACGAACGGCACCACGCGCCGGGTCTCCTCGGCGTTGTCGACCACCTCCCCCGGTCCCGCCTTGACCCCGCCGATGTCGATGAGGTCGGCGCCCTCGGCGACGGCACGGTCGACCGCGGCCAGGGCCGCCTCGTCGGTGAACGTGGCGCCACGGTCGTAGAACGAGTCGGGGGTCCGGTTGACGATGGCCATCACCAGCGCCCGGTCGGTCGCGACGGGCCGTCCGCACAGCGTCGGCAGCGGACCACCCGGTGCCTGCGCCGGGGCGCCGGAGGCCGGACGGGCGCCCTCGGGCACGGGGTCAGCGCAGCGACTCGGGTGGTCGCCGGAGGTGGCAGGGCCGATCATGAGCCCATCCTGACACGCACCCCGAACACGCGGAGCCGAGGACCGGGCGCCGCGGCGGGAACCGGCGGTCTCCGGAGCCGCGTCCGGTGTCAGCGCGTCGAAGGCAGCTCGCCTCGCGCGACGGCCTCGACGTACCCGTCGTAGGCGGGCCGGTAGCCGCCGGACCGGCCCTCGAGGACGTACAGCGGGTCGTCGCCGGTCTTCGAGAATCCCTCGTCGCGCAGTTCCACCTTGCGGCTCTTGAACGTGCTGGTGTGTTCGAGTTCGTCGACGATCCGCACGAAGAGCGGCACCGCGTACGGCGGCAGCGACGCGAACAGGTCCCGGGCAAGCCGCACGCCGTCGAGCTCGGCGTCCGGATGCAACGTCACGGCGGCCATGCCGGCGCGGCCGTCGGCGCCAGGGACCTCGACGCCGTAGACGACGGCCTCGGAGATCGCGTCGTGCGCGGAGAGCGCGCCTTCGACCTCGGTGGTCGCGACGTTCTCACCCTTCCACCGGAAGGTGTCGCCGAGCCGGTCGACGAACGCGACGTGCATGTAACCCTGGCTGCGCACGAGGTCGCCGGTGTCGAACCAGGTGTCGCCGTCGGCGAATCCGTTGCGCACCAGCTTCGCTTCGGTGGCCTCGGGGTCGGTGTATCCGTCGAACGGCGCCCGGTCGGTGACCTTGGCGAGCAGCAGGCCCACCTCGCCGGTGCGGACGCGGCGCAGTCGGCCGTCCGCGCCGCGGCGGGCCTTGCCGGTGTCCTGGTCGTATTCGACGACCGCGTACGGCAGGGGGCACACCCCGGCGGTGTGCGTCTGGTTGAGGGCGTTGATGAAGGCGATGTTGCATTCGCTGGCGCCGTAGAACTCGGCGACCCGGTCGATGCCGAACCGCTCGGTGAATTCGGTCCACAGTTCGGGGCGCAGCCCGTTGCCGACGACGAGCCGGATGCCGTTGTCGTGGTCGTCGGGGCGCGGCGGCTGGTTGAGCAGGTAGCGGCAGATCTCGCCGATGTAGATGAAGGCGGTCGCGCCGTTGCGCTTCGCGTCCGCCCAGAATCCCGACGCCGAGAACTTGCGGCCGAGCGCGAGGGTCGCGCCGGAGGCCAGCACCGACGACAGCGCGACCGTCAGGGCGTTGTTGTGGTACAGCGGCAGACAGCAGTACAGGGTGTCGTCGCGGCGCAACCGGACGCCGAGGCTGCCGAGCCCGGACATCGACTTCAGCCAGCGGAAGTGGGTCATCCGGCTGGCCTTGGGCAGGCCGGTCGTGCCGGACGTGAAGATGTAGTACGCGGTGTGACGGGCGTGCAGCCGCTCGGTGACCGCGGGGTTCGCGGAGTCGGCGTCGGCGGCCAGTGCGTCGAGTTCCCCGACCCGCAGCGGGGACGTGCCGAGGGCTGCCGGATCGATCGACGCCAGGGCGTCCTCGCATTCCTCGCCGACGATCAGGATGCGGCTGTCGATCAGACCGAGGCTGTGCACGAGGACGTCGCCGCGCTGGTTGTGGTTGAGCATGCCCGCGGCGGCACCGAGTTTGACGGCGGCGAGGGTGATCAGCAGCGCCTCGGGCCGGTTCTTCATGAGGATCCCGACGACGTCACCGGTCTGCACCCCACGCTGCGCCAGGACGCTCGCGTATCGGTTGACCTGGGCGTTGGCATCCCCGTAGCTGATCGAGTCGCCTTCGAACCGCAGGAACGGGCGGTCCGGGCGGCGCTCGGCGACACGCTGGAAGACCAGACCGATCGATTCCCGGGCGTCGGGACGGCGGGTCATACCCAGCGCACCGCGCAGCAGGCTGGGCAGGTCCGGCAGCATCGCCGGAAGCTGGCCGGCAAGGCCCGACAGGGAAACGGTCGATTTGTGCTCGGTGGTCACTGGCATCCTCTCGGAAGGTCTGCACACAGCGTCGAAGAACAGCGTCGACCACCAACCTACTCGAGGGTAAGCACGCTGGCGAGGGTTCGGGGTGCGCTAGCTCACAACACCGATCGCACAGCGATCCAGGGCGTCCGCGACCTCCGCGGTGACCTGGAGTCCGTCCAGTGCTCGCTGCGCGACGAATCCCGTGCCGACCATCGAGCGGAGCCACTCGAGCAGCCCGGTGTAGTGCCCGACCGGGTCGAGCAGCACCACCGGCTTGTCGTGCATGCCCAGGTACCCGGCCGTCCACGTCTCGAACAGTTCCTCGAGGGTGCCGATACCGCCGGGCAACGCGATGAACGCGTGCGCCCGATCCTCCATCACCTGTTTGCGTTCGCGCATGGTCTCGGTGACGATCAGCTCGTCGGCGTCGACGTCGGCGACCTCGCGATGGACCAGCGCTTTCGGGATCACGCCCACGGTGTGCGCGCCGGCGGCGCGGGCCGCCTCGGCGACCGCGCCCATCATCGACACGTTGCCGCCACCGGACACGAGCTGCCAGCCTCGCCGGCCGATCTCGGTCCCCACCGCCGCGGCCAGCTCCAGATACGACCCGTCGACCGGCCCGGACGCGCAGTACACGCACACCGACAACGCGATCGGCTGCCCGTTCACCGCGCCCGGTACCGGCGCTCCGTTCACCACGACGTGTTCTCCTCGTACAGCGTGTCCGCCTCTTCCCCGCGGTGGGCCTCGACGATGATGCGGACCGCCTCCTCGACGCTGTCGGTGACCGACAGCAGTTCCAGATCGCCGGGCGAGATCTTGCCGGCGCGCACCATGACGGTGCGGATCCAATCGAGCAGTCCCGACCAGTACTCGGTGCCGAGCAGCACGATCGGGAACCGGGTGATCTTGTGGGTCTGCACAAGGGTCACGGCCTCGAACAGCTCGTCGAGCGTCCCGAATCCGCCGGGCAGACAGATGAACGCCTGCGAGTACTTGACGAACATCGTCTTGCGGGCGAAGAAGTACCGGAAGTTCAGGCCCAGATCGACCCATTCGTTGAGGGCCTGCTCGAACGGCAGCTCGATGCCGAGTCCGATGGAGAACCCACCGGATTCGCTCGCGCCGCGGTTCGCGGCCTCCATCGCACCCGGCCCGCCACCGGTGACCACCGCGTATCCCGCCTCGACCAGTGCCGCACCGAGTTTGCGCCCGAGCGCGTACTCGGGATCGTCCTCCGGGGTGCGTGCGGAACCGAACACCGCGACCGCACGCGGGACCTCGGCGAGCGCGCCGAAGCCCTCGATGAACTCGCTCTGGATGCGAAGGACCCGCCACGGATCGGTGTGCACCCAGTCCGTGGGTCCGCGACGGTCCAGCAGACGCTGGTCCATCGTCGTCGTCTCGACCGCGCGGTCGCCGCGCAACTGCACGGGACCGCGCTGAACGATCTTGGCGCGGGACTTGCGCCGGCCGGATTCGGTGTCTGACATGGGGTTCACGCTATCGGGAGAGGTAGTCGCGCAGCACCGCGGCCACTTCGGTGATCTGCCCGACCGGGACGTGCTCGTCACGTTTGTGCGCGAGATTCGGATCGCCCGGCCCGTAGTTCACGGCGGGGATGCCCAGCGCGGCGAACCGCGAGACGTCGGTCCAGCCGTACTTGGCGCGGAACCGGCCGCCCGCGGCCTCGACCAGCGCGGCCGCCGCCGGATCCGACAGGCCCGGCAGGGCACCGGGCGAGGCGTCGGTGAGTTCGAAGGTGATGTCGAGTCCGTCGAAGACCTCCCGCACGTGGGCGACGGCCTGGTCGACGGTGCGGTCAGGCGCGAACCGGAAGTTGACGTCGACGTCGGCGGCGTCGGGCACCACGTTGCCGGCGACACCACCGGTGATACGCACGGCCGACAGCCCTTCCCGGTACACGCAGCCGTCGATGTCCACCGACCGCGCCTCGTACCGCGACAGCCGCTCGAGCACCGGGGCGAGACGGTGGATCGCGTTGTCCCCCAACCACGACCGGGCCGAGTGCGCCCGAACCCCGGACGTGGACAGCCGCGCCCGCAGCGTGCCCTGGCAGCCCGCCTCGATCTGCCCGGCCGTCGGCTCGCCGAGGATCGCGACGTCCGCGGCCAGCCAGTCCGGCAGTTCCTTCTCGATCCGGCCGAGACCGTTGAACTCGGCGGCGATCTCCTCGCAGTCGTAGAACACGAGGGTCAGGTCGTGCGCGGGGTCCGCGACCGTCGCCGCCAGGTGCAGGAACACCGCGTCGCCCGACTTCATGTCGACGGTGCCGCATCCCCACAGCAGATCGCCGTCGCGGCGGGACGGGACGTTGTCGGCGATAGGCACCGTGTCCAGGTGCCCGGCGAGCATCACCCGGCTGCCCAGACCCCGATTCGTGCGGGCGAGCACGGCATTGCCGCAGCGCACGATCTCGAAGCCGGAGGTCTGTTCGCGCAGCGCGGTCTCGACCGCATCGGCGATCACGGCCTCGTCGTGCGACACGCTGGGAATGTCCACCAGCGCAGCGGTCAACTCGACGGGATCGGCGTGCAGGTCCAGGCGTGGTACGGGCATAGGTGCACGATACGGAACGCGGGTTTTTCACAGGGCAGGCGCAGCCGGGCAATGCCCTCGCGTAATCTTCTCGACCGTGAGTGCACTCGGAGCATCGGCAGTAGGCATCGCGAACATCGCGGCGGACGGCACCGTCCTCGACACCTGGTACCCGGCCCCCACGCTGGGCGAATACGGCGAGACGGGCACGCAGCGGCTCGAGGGCACCGACATCCCGTCGGACCTGGCGCTGCTCGCCGGCACCGACGAGGCCCGCGAGGTCTCCCAGGTCGTGGTGCGCACGATGATCGCCGACCTGTCCCAGGCTCCCGTCGACGCGCACGACGTGTACCTGCGCCTGCACCTTCTTTCGCACCGCCTGGTGAAGCCGCACGGCCAGAACCTGGACGGCATCTTCGGTCTGCTCGCCAACGTCGTGTGGACCAACTTCGGCCCGTGCGCCGTCGAGAACTTCGAAACCGTTCGTTCGCGCCTGCGCATCCGCGGTCACGTCACCGTCTTCGGGGTCGACAAGTTCCCGCGCATGGTCGACTACGTCGTGCCGTCGGGTGTGCGTATCGCCGACGCCGACCGCGTCCGGCTGGGCGCGCACCTCGCGTCGGGCACCACCGTCATGCACGAGGGCTTCGTGAACTTCAACGCCGGCACGCTCGGCAGCTCGATGGTCGAGGGTCGCATCTCCGGTGGCGTGGTCGTCGACGACGGCTCCGACATCGGTGGCGGCGCGTCCATCATGGGCACCCTCTCCGGTGGCGGCAAGGAAGTCATCTCGATCGGCAAGCGCTGCCTGCTCGGCGCCAACGCCGGTGTCGGCATCTCGCTCGGCGACGACTGCATCGTCGAAGCCGGCCTGTACATCACCGCGGGCACCAAGGTCACCGGACCGGACGGAACCGTCGTCAAGGCCAAGGAACTCAGCGGCGCGTCGAACCTGCTGCTGCGCCGCAACTCGGTCAGCGGGGCCGTCGAGGTCGTCCCCAACAAGGGCACCGGCGTCGAACTGAACGCCGCCCTGCACGCCAACGACTGAGCCCGGCGCGCATCCGAACAGAGCTACACCCGAACAGAGCAGAGCAGTGACCGAAGCCGGACGACCCCACACCGAGATCGAGGATCTGGGCACCGGCCTGAAGGTCCGGCACCTGACGATGATGGGACTCGGTTCCGCCATCGGCGCGGGCCTGTTCCTGGGGTCCGGCGTCGGCATCGCCGCCGCCGGACCCGCGGTCATCGTCTCGTACATTCTCGCGGGCATCATGATCATCTTCGTGATGCGGATGCTCGGTGAGATGGGTGCCGCGCTGCCCGCCAGCGGTTCGTTCTCCCACTACGCGCGCATCGGCATCGGCGAGTGGGCCGGCTTCACGATGGGCTGGCTCTACTGGTTCATGCTGATCATGGTGCTCGGCGTCGAGATCACCGGCGCCTCGAGCATCGTCAACTCGTGGATCCCCGCGGTGCCGCAGTGGGTGATCGCGCTGGTGTTCGTCACGTTCTTCGCGGTCGTCAACCTCGCGAAGGTCGCGAACTTCGGGGAATTCGAATTCTGGTTCGCCGCACTGAAGGTCGCGGTGATCGTCGCGTTCCTCGTCATCGGTGTGCTGCTGGTGTTCGGCCTGCTGCCCGGGACCGAGCCGGTCGGGACGACGCATCTGTTCGGTGACGGCGACGGCTTCGCGCCGAACGGCATCGCGGGTATCGCCGCGGGTCTGCTCGCGGTCGCGTTCGCATTCGGCGGCATCGAGATCGTCACCATCGCGGCCGCCGAATCCCGGGACCCGGAACGAGCCATCGCGACCGCGGTGCGCACCGTCGTCTGGCGCATCAGCATGTTCTACCTGGGGTCCATCGCGATCATGGTGCTGGTGCTGCCGTGGACCGTCGCGGGCAGCACCGACGATTCGCCGTTCGTGTCCGTGCTCGACGTCGCAGGCATCCCGTACGTCTCCGGATTCATGGAACTGGTCGTCGTGGTGGCGCTGCTGTCGGCCTTCAACGCGAACGTCTACGGAACGTCCCGGATGGCGTTCGCCCTCTCCCGCGGCGGCGACGGTCCCGCCGCCCTGAGCAAGCTCTCGCACACCGGGGTGCCGCGCAACGCGGTGCTGCTGTCGGTGTTCTTCGGGTTCGTCAGCGTGCTGCTGAACTGGCTGCTGCCCGACACCCTGCTCGGGATCCTGCTCAATGCGGTCGGCTCGGCGCTGCTGGCGATCTGGATCTTCGTCGTCGTCGCGCAGTTGCGCCTGCGTCCGCGATTCGAACGCGAAGGCGTCCTCACGGTCCGCATGTGGGCGTTCCCCTACCTGAGCTGGTTCACCCTGGCGATGCTCGGCGCGTTCATCGTGCTGATGCTGTTCGACGACGCCGCCCGCATCCAGTTGCTGTCGACGCTCGTGCTGTTCCTGGTGATCGCCGGGATCGGCTTCGTGTGGCAGCGCCGCACCCGGCAGCACCCGACCCGGCAGGCGCAGTAGCCGGCCGATCGAACCTCGCTAGCGGGTGCGGTCCACGAGGGCGCTGACGAAGATCGCCGAGATGTCGGCAGGGTCCTGCGCGATGTAGCTCGTTCCGCCGGTGGCGTGGGCGATCGCCGCGAGCGCATCCGCATCGGCGTCGTCCGTGATGCCGACCGTGACGATCACGACCGGCCGGGCCGGATTCTGCTCGCGCTCGAGGGTCGCGACCAGATCCTCCCGGCCGATGCCGCCCGATTCGTCGTCCCCACCGTCGGTCAGGACGATGACGCTGTTGATCGCGCGCGGGTCGTAGGTGGCCTGCATCTGCCGGAACGCTGCGAGTGTCGTGTCGTAGAGGGCCGCGCGATCGCCCGCCGCTGCCGCCGCCTCGGCCGCCACAGTGGTGCTGAGCGTGTTCATCAGATCCCGCTGCAGGTGCCCGTCCACCATGGTGTCGAGCCGCCGGATGGGCAGCAGTTCGCGGTGGCCCTGCCCGTCCCCGCCGAGATCGTCGGCGAACACCCACAGGCCGGCCTGCACGCTGCCCGAGAACATCGCCGTGGCGGAGCGGGCAGCCTGCTCGGTGAGTTGCAGGCGCGTGGCGCCGCCGACCGGCGTGTTCATCGACGCAGAGACGTCGACGGCGACGAGCGTGCGGATCGGCAGGGCCAGTACCGCCCACGCCTGCAGCGCTTCCTGAGCGATGCTCTCGTCGTGCAGGGTCATCGCGGTGATCTCACCGACCCCGGCTCCCTCGGACAGGGCCCGCCCGGCGGGATCGCGGAACCCGTGGGCGACGAAGACGTCCCGCGCCCACTGCGTCGAGAAGATGTCCGCCAGCATCCGTCCCGCCTCGGTCGCGTCGCGGTGCCGCTCCGGGCCCGGCGCCGTCACCACCAGCGAGTAGTCGAGCAGGATGCTGCCGTTGTCGGGCACCTTCGCTTCGAGCACCGCGCCCCCGAGTGCGTCACCGCCGTCGGTGCTGTACCGGTGGAACTGCTGTTCGGTGGCGACACCGACCCCGCCCTCCGACGCGATCAGGTCGAGCAGGACCCCACCGGTCGGTGGCTCGTCCGGCCGAGCGTTCTCGCGCTGCGCGAGCGGTGCCATCGCGGTGCGCACGGTGCCGATCGCGACCGGATCGTTCTCGGTTTCGGCGAGCGCCGCCCGGATCGGCGCCGCGGCCACACCCGTGCGCAGCGGATTGCCCGGACGCAGGTCCTTCAGGGCGAGGGCGGCCCGCCAGGTGGCCACCTCGGGGACCTGCCCGGGCCGTCCGACCAGGACCGCCGGCGTCGTCGCGATCGGCGTGAGGACGGTCTGCACCGGACCCGACGCCATCGCCGACGCGCGGGTGGCCCACCAGCCCGAATCCGTAATCCACAGGTCGGGTGCGCCCTCCCCGGTTCCGAGCAGGCCCGCGACGTCACCGGGTTCGGCGACCGAGACGGTGAAGCGTGCACATCCGGTGTCGGCGCGGGCGAGCACCTCCTCGACCGCGTCCTCGATTCCGGGCGCCACCGCGAGGGTGTATTCGTCGACGACGTCGCACCGGTCCCGCCAGGCCCGGACCGCTCCCGCAACACCGGCGCCCAGTCCGACAAACAGTGCGACGACCAGCAGGTACGCCGCGGCCCTCCGTGTCGGGCGACGCTTCCGCTCGCCGGGCGGCACCGCCATACGACTCCTCCCCTGACCGATGATCCGGCCGACCTCCGGGTATTACCCCCCCATATGACGCCGGTCACACCTTATCGGTCACGAGATGCAATCGTTACAGCATCGTGAGACCCCCGGCGTGTTCCGGGACGACACCCTCCAACCGCCGAGCCACGATCGCGGCCTGCAACTGCCGCAACCCGGACGGCCGGGTCGGGTCGTACCCGGTCAGCTGCGCGATGCGCTTGAGCCGGTAGTCGACGGTGTTGGCGTGCACGTGGAGCGTGCGGGCGGTGAGCTGGCGGCTCAGGTCGTGGGCGATGTGCGTCTCGAGCGTCTCGATGAGCTCCGGCGTGTCGTCGAGCGGTTCGAGGACCCGGGCGAGGTACTCGCGCGCCGGGCCGGGCCGGGTGAGCTGGTACTCGAGCGCCAGGTCCTGCATGCGGTACACCCCCGGCGCGCGGCCGAGCTGACGAACCAGATCGAGCAGTTCGTGGGCCTGCTGCGCTCCGGTCGGCACCTCGGAGACCGTCGCGTGGACCACCACGATCGTCACCGACACCCCGGCGACCGTCTCGATGCGCTCGCGCAGCATCGCGATCGAGTCGTCGCTGCGGGCGCCCGCGAGCAGCACCGTGCCGCCTTCCGGCCCGAGCAGCGCCAGCTGCCGCCCCTCGCAGGCCGCTTCCAGTTCGACCTCGACGCGACGGAGGGTGCGGCGGGCGACGACGTCCTGCCGCACGTGCGGATTGCGGGTGTCGGGATGGCGGGCCAGCGCCAGACCCAGCACCGTGTACCCGTCGGCCAGCTCGAGCCCGGACCGCCGCGCGACCGCGGCGGCGTCCTGGCCGCTCAGCAGGGCGGTGACCAGTTCCTGCGCGGCGACGTCCCGTTCCCGCTTGATCGCGTCGAGTTCGGCGACGAAACCGGTGGTGGCGGCGACGGTGACGCGCTCGAGCAGCGCCATCCACAGCCGGGACGCGGCGGCGATGGACTCGATGTCGCCCTCACCTGCGCGTTCGGTCACCAGTTCCCAGCCGAGGCGGATTCCCTCGTGGTAGATGCGCAGCATGTATTCGAGCCGGAAACCGGCGCGCGCCCACTGCGCGGCGCTGCTGCGCAGCTCGGCCAGGTCGGCGTCCGACGGCAGCTCACCCGCGTCGAGCAGGTGGATCGCGATGCGCAGGCATCGGACGGTGACCTCGGTGACGTCACCGCGCAGCGACTCGCCCGGCCGCAACGAGCACGGCGCGACGTGGTCGGCGAAGTGCGCGACGAGTTTGCGGGCCACCGCCGGCAGATCACGAAGCGGTACCGACGCCGGCTTTCCGTCGACGACGAATGCGGGCTCCCCACCCCCCGGAACCATCGGATGCACGTGATCTGTCCGCACGTGATCGGTCACAGACATGTTTCAACCCCCCAATGAGTAGACGCACCTACTGTGCAGAAAACAATCCGCCTTCGGGGGCGGAATGCGCAACCCCAAGTCACAGATTTCTCGCGAACTCCGCCCGGCGGGGCCCATCCACCCCGCCGGCGGCTCCTATCCGAGCAGCAGCTTCTTCTGCACCTTCCCCATCGCGTTGCGGGGAAGGTCCTGCACCACCCGCACCTCCCGGGGACGTTTGTGCACCGAAAGCTGCTGTGCCACAAGGTTGACGAGTTCTTCCTCGTCGACCCCCGGACCGCCCGGACGCGGCACGACGAACGCGACGATGCGCTGCCCCAGATCGTCGTCGGGCACTCCGACGACGGCGACCTCCCGCACCGCGGGATGCCCGAGGAGGACGGTTTCGATCTCCCCCGCACCCACCCGGAACCCGCCGGACTTGATCAGGTCGGTCGATTCGCGGCCGACGATCCGGTGGAATCCGCCGGGATCGATCACGGCGACGTCACCGGTGACGAACCAGCCGTCGTCGGTCCGTGATTCCGCGGTCGCGTCCGGGCGGTTGAGATAGCCGTCGAACAGCATCGGCCCGCGAACCTGCAGCACACCGATACTCTCGCCGTCGTGCGGCACGTCGGCGCCGTGTTCGTCCCGCAGCCGGGTCTCCACGCCGCGCACCGGTGTGCCGACCCACCCCGGCCGGCGTTCCCCGTCGGCGCGGGTGCTCAGCGTCAGCATGGTCTCGCTCATCCCGTACCGCTCGATCGGCGTGAGGCCGGTCAGCTCGCGCAGCCGCTCGAACACCGGCACCGGCAGCGGGGCACTCCCGGACACCAGCAGCCGCGCGCCCCTCAGCGCCCGCGCCGACGCCTCGTCCTCGACGACCCGCGACCACACCGTCGGCACCCCGAAGTACAGCGTGCCCCGGGCCTCGGCGTACGCCTGCGGTGTCGGCTTGCCGGTGTGGATCAGCCGGCTGCCCACCCGCAGGGGCCCGAGGACACCGAGGATCAGGCCGTGCACGTGGAACAGGGGAAGCCCGTGCACCAGGATGTCGCGGCTCGTCCAGTCCCACGCCTCGGCGAGCGCATCGATGCCCGCGGCGATCGCGCGGCGGCTCAGCAGCACACCCTTCGGGGCTCCCGTCGTGCCCGAGGTGTAGAGCACGAACGCGATGCGCGCCGGATCCGGTTCGGGCAACGCGTGCCAGTCCCGCGCGTGCAGTCGCACCGCGATCACCGGCAGTTGCGGGACGGCGTCGTCCGATTCGGGTGCCGCTCCGAGCCAGGCCTGGGCGCCGGAATCGTTCAGGATGTGTGCCCGCTCGGCCGGACCGGAATCCGGCGGCACCGGAACGACGGTGACACCCGCGAGCAGCGCGCCGACGACCGCGACGATCGTCGACGCCGTCGGGGTCGCGAGCACCGCGACCCGCTCGGCCCGCGCGACGCGCGCCGCAACGGCGGTCGCGGCACCGAGGAGATCGCTCCGGGACAGGGTGTGCCCGTCGGTCCGGACGGCGTCGGGCACGTCGTCGCCGCGCGCGACGGCGAGGGGATTCAGTGAGGACAGGAGTGCAGACACGGCATCACCTTCCCACAGACCGCATCCTCAGGTCCCGACCGCCGCGGCCGACACCGGTCGGGTCGGCGGCATCACGGTGCCGAGGACCGCGCCGAGCAGCATGCCGCACAGCACCGCCACACCGTGTGCGTCGTCGATCAACAGCAGCAACGCGCCGATCGCGAGAATCGCCAGGGACACAGCCAGTTCGAGGCGGCGGGCACCCATCGACAACCAGAGTCCGGCGGTCGCCGCGGCCAGAGCGAATGCCGCCGCGGAACAGCCGGCACCGGCGGACGGCGACACGAACGAGGTGAACAATCCCCACATCAGCTGTCCGCCGGCGAACAGGGCGAGCGCACGGCCCGGCCCCCACACGCGCACACCCGCGACCGCGAGCACGGCGAGCAGCACCAGGTTCGCCACGGTGGCGGCCGCTCCCCCGTCCTGGACGAGCACCGACGTGCCGATCCGCCACCATTCGCCGTCGTTGCGGATCTGCACCGGGTTGCGCCGGAACATCTCGTCGAGCGCGGGCACGGCGACCCGTAGCAGGGACGGCACGGCCACTATCAGCCACAGCACGGTCGCGGCGAGGGGCGGGGGCCACAGGAACGTCCCGAGGTCGCGGGCACGGGCCCAGCGAAGCGCAAGCAGCGTCGCCAGCACGGCGAACAGGACATACAACACCGCCGATCGCGGATCGTCGCCCGATGTGCTCACGGACGCCAATCTACCTGCGTACGACCGGTTTCTCGGGTTACCGAGCCCGATCAGCCGAGTCGGGACGCGGCCGCGGCGATCCTCTCGTCCGTCGCGGTCAGCGCGATCCGCACGTGCTGCACACCACCGGGACCGTAGAACTCGCCCGGTGCCACCAGGATTCCGCGTTCGGCGAACCAGTCGACGGTCGCGCGGCACTCCTCGCCGCGCGTCGCCCACAGGTAGAGCCCGGCCTCGGAATGGTCGACGGTGAAGCCGGCGCCGCGGATCGCTGCGAGCAGCACCTCGCGCCGCGCGCGGTACCGCTCGCGCTGGATGTTCTCGTGCTCGTCGTCGAGCAGCGCCGCGGTCATCGCGGACTGGATGGGCAGCGGCAGCATCATGCCGGAGTGCTTGCGCACCTCGAGCAGGTCCGCGACCAGTTCGGCGTCACCGGTGACGAACCCGGCGCGGTAGCTGGCGAGGTTCGAGGTCTTCGACAGCGAGTGCACGGCCAGCAGGCCGGTGTGGTCGCCGTCGCACACGCTCGGGTGCAGGATCGACAGCGCTTCGCCTTCCCAGGTCAGCCCCAGGTAGCACTCGTCGGACACGACGACGGCGCCGCGGCTGCGGGCCCAGTCGACGACCTTGCGCAGGTGCTCGAGGCCGAGCACCTTGCCGGTCGGGTTCGACGGGGAGTTCACGAACACCAGCGCCGCGCCCTCGGGGCCGAGTCGGTTGAGGCCGTCGGCGCGGATCAGCCGCGCGCCGGCGAGCAGACCGCCGACCTCGTAGGTCGGGTAGGCCAGTTCGGGGATGACGACGAGATCGTCGGCGCCGAGACCGAGCAGGGTCGGCAGCCACGCGATCATTTCCTTGGTACCGATCGCCGGCAGGATCGACGACTCGGCGATGCCGGTGATGCCGTAGCGGCGTGCGAGCGCGCCGACGGCGGCGGACCGCAGTTCGGCGGTGCCGTGGGTCGTGGGATAGCCCGGCTCCTCCGCGACCGCGACGAGTGCCTCGCGGATCACCGGGGCGACCGGATCGACGGGGGTTCCGACCGAGAGGTTGACGATCCCGTCGGGATGCGCCGACGCCTTCTCCTTGGCGTCGGTCAGCGAGTCCCAGGGGAAGTCCGGCAGTGATTTCGCCACCGAACGACGTGCACGTGTGGTCACCGTGGAGGTCAACTCATTCCTCGCCCATGGGAGGAAGCGCCTTGATGAACGGCGGGTCGTAGTCGACCTTGCCGAGCTTGGCAGCGCCACCGGGGGAACCCAGATCGTCGAAGAAGTCGACGTTCGCCTTCACGTAGGCGGACCACTCGTCCGGCACGTCGTCCTCGTAGAAGATCGCCTCGACGGGGCAGACCGGCTCGCACGCACCGCAGTCGACGCACTCGTCGGGGTGGATGTACAGCATGCGACCGCCCTCGTAGATGCAGTCGACGGGGCATTCCTCGATACATGCCTTGTCCATCACGTCCACGCACGGCTCCGCAATCGTGTACGTCACTGCTGTTCTACCTGCCTTTCACTATGCCCGCCGACCTGCGCGGTCCCGCCCGAATCGGCCACCCGCGGCGACCGACGCCGTCCAGTATCCCCCGCCGGGCGGGGACCCCGACGAATTAGGGTGCCCTGACCTGCTGGAGGACCGGTGCGGATGTCCCGGCCGCCGCCGTCAGGCGACGGTCACCCCGATGTCGCGACGCGCGTACGCGGTAGTGCGCTGACGGGCCGGACGGCCGATGCCCTCGGCGATCGCGACCAGCTCGGCGACGGTCTTCTCCGATCCGTGCTGCGATCCCGCCATCCGGGAGATGGTCTCCTCCATCAGGGTGCCGCCCAGGTCGTTGGCGCCACCCTGCAGCATCGCCTGCGTCCCGGCGACCCCGAGCTTGACCCAGCTGGTCTGGATGTTGTCGATCCGCCCGTGCAGCATGATCCGCGCCAGCGCGTGCGCGGCGCGGTTGTCGCGCATCGTCGGACCCGGCCGGGACGCGCCCGCGAGGTACAGCGGCGACGACTGGTGCACGAACGGCAGCAGCACGAATTCGGTGAAACCACCTGTGCGGTCCTGGATTCCGCGCAGCACGTTCAGGTGTCCGACCCAGTGGTGCGGCTGGTCGACGTGCCCGTACATCATCGTCGAGCTCGACCGCAGCCCCACCTCGTGCGCGGTCGTCACGACGTCGATCCACTCGGCGGTGGGCAGCTTGCCCTTGGTGAGCACCCAGCGCACCTCGTCGTCGAGGATCTCGGCGGCGGTGCCCGGGATGGTGTCCAGGCCGGCCTCGCGCAGTTCGATCAGCCAGTCGCGGGTGGAGATGCCGCTGCGCGCGACGCCGTTGGCGATCTCCATCGGCGAGAACGCGTGCACGTGCATCGTCGGGACCCGCTCCTTGACCGCGCGCACCAGGTCCGCGTAGCCGGTGACCGGCAGTTCCGGATCGATGCCACCCTGCATGCACACCTCGGTGGCACCGGCGACGTGCGCCTCCCACGCCCGGTCCGCGACTTCGCTCGTGGACAGGGTGAACGCGTCGGCGTCGCCCTTGCGCTGCGCGAACGCGCAGAACCGGCAGCCGGTGTAGCAGATGTTGGTGAAGTTGATGTTCCGGTTCACCACGTACGTCACGTCGTCGCCGACGGTGTCGCGGCGCAGCGCGTCGGCGAGTGCGACGACCGCCTCGAGGCCCGGGCCGTCGGCGGTCGCCAGCGCCAGGTATTCGGCGTCGGAGCAGCCGGCGGGGTCGCGTTCCGCCGAGCGCAGGGCCGCGAGCACATCGGTGTCGACCCGCACGGGAGCGCTCGCACCGAGGGCGAGGACCTGTTCGCGGACGGTTTCCCAGTCACCGAAGGCGCTGCCCAGGTCGGAGCGGTGCTCGGTGTTGCGGCCGGTGACGTCGATGTCGGAGTTCAGGTCGATGCGTCCGGACGACTCCCAGTCGATGTCCGGTTCCTGCCAGGGCAGCCCGGACGGGATCACGTCGGCGGCGAGCCCGGTCTGCGGGTCGGACAGCGCCCGCACGTGGGCCGCGATCCGCGGGTCGATCCACGGCTGACCGGCCAGCACGTACTGCGGTTGCGCGGCGATCCGTTCGGTGAGGGTGAATCCGGCGTCCGCGCTGATCTGCGCGAGCGTGTCCAGGTTCGGCCACGGCCGCTCGGGGTTGACGTGGTCGGGGGTCAGCGGCGAGACGCCACCCCAGTCGTCGACACCGGCGGCGAGCAAGGCGCGGCACTCGTCGTGCGAAACGAGGTTCGGGGGCGCCTGGATGCGCATGCCGGGGCCGAGCACCAGGCGGGCCACGGCGATCGCGGCCCGGAACTCGTCGAGATCGGCGTCGTCGTGACCCCGCATGGCGGTGTCGTCCTTGGCCCGGAAGTTCTGCACGATGACTTCCTGGATGTGACCGAACGCCTTGTGCGACTTGCGGATCGCGGCGATCGACTCGGCCCGTTCGGTGAACGTCTCGCCGATGCCGACGAGGATGCCGGTGGTGAACGGCACCGAGAGCCGTCCGGCGTCGGTGAGCACCCGCAGACGCACCTGCGGGTCCTTGTCCGGGCTGCCGTGGTGGCACTGCCCCTTCTCGGTGAACAACCGCTCGGAGGTCGTCTCGAGCATCATGCCCATCGACGGCGCGACCGGCTTGAGCCGGGAGATCTCCGCCCAGCTCATCACGCCCGGGTTCAGGTGCGGCAGCAGGCCGGTCTCCTCGAGTACCCGGATCGCCATCGCCCGCACGTAGTCGAGGGTCGAATCGTAGCCGCGCTCGTCGAGCCACTGCCGGGCCTCGGGCCACCGGTCCTCGGGCCGGTCACCGAGCGTGAACAGCGCTTCCTTGCAGCCGAGTTCGGCGCCCTGCCGCGCGATCTCCAGGATCTCGTCGGGTTCGAGGTACATACCCCGACCCTCCGCCCGCAGCTTGCCGGGCACGGTGACGAACGTGCAGTAGTGGCACCTGTCCCGGCACAGCCGGGTGATCGGCACGAACACCTTCCGCGAATACGTGACGGTGCCGGGACGTCCCACCGCGGCCAGACCCGCATCCCGCACCCGCGCCGCGGACGCGCACAGGTCCTCGAGATCCGCGCCGCGGGCCTGCAGCAGGACGGCGGCCTCGTCGACATTGAGCGTCACGCCGTCGCGGGCCCGGCGCAACGCTCGCCTCATCCCCGGCACAGCCTGCGCCTCGGTCCGCCCGGCGGCGCCGGGTCGGACCGAGGGCATGGGAAGGTTCGTGACGGGAGCGTCGTCGTCAGTGGAGCGGGTCATTGGGCGATCATGCGCCACGACTCCGACGCGTGCCACCTCCGGGTGCTCACTCCCTGGGATAGTCCTCGTCTTCGGGGACGGACAGGCTCTGCTCGACGGCGTCACCGGGATCGACCTCGAGCGGAACCTGGTCGGGCACCACGTCCTCCGCGGCTTCGTCGTCGTATGCGTCCGTGACCTGCTCGATCCGATCGGCCTCGGGCAGTCCGGCGAATTCGTCGGGGCGCGCTGATCCAGGCATCACAATCCTCCTCGTCTCGACGTTTCGACCAGGCGGCCCGCGTGCCGGACCGGCCGGTACAACCGAGCCTATCGGCTGCGTGCGCTCCCGGCTCGTGATCTTCTCCCACCTGCGTGTTCACTCGGGGTCGGGAGACTCGTGGGCCGGATCCGACCGAGTCGCGCAATACTCGGGAGCGACCGGCGCGGCGACGAGGAGCACGAATTGACACGGGATTCCGAACTGGGCAGACCCGACGCCCGGACCGTTCCACCGACACCGGTGGTGATGGACGATCCCGCGTGGCGGCCGAGCCCGAAGGCCCGGTTGCTGTGGGCCGTGAACGCCGCGCTGCTGTGGATCCCGATCGTCGCCGCCCAGATCGTGTGGGCGATCGTCGACGCCGGTCACGGCCCGTGGCACGTCGCGGCCGCGGTCGCGACGCTTGTGCTCGCCGCCGCGCACATCGGCCTCGTGCCGGTGTGGCGGTACCGGGTGCACCGCTGGGAGATCAGCGACACCGCCGTCTACACCCGGTCGGGATGGTTCACGCAGGAACGCCGCATCGCGCCGATCTCCCGGATCCAGACCGTCGACACCGAGCGCGGCCCGATCGACCGGTGGCTGGGACTGGCGACGGTCACCGTCACCACCGCGTCGTCGGCGGGAGCCGTGGAGATCGCCGCCCTCGACGTCGCGGTCGCCGACGCCACCGCGGCGCGTCTCACCGAGATCGCCGGACGCAACGGGATCGACGCGACGTGAGCATCGAATCCGTCCCCCCGGAATCGGAGAGCCCGGCCGCGCTCGCCGCCGAGGCCGAGCAGCCGTGGCTGCGGCTGGACCCGCGGATGCTGCTGGTCCACCCCGTGCAGGAGATCCTGCGGCTGCTGCCGGTGCTCGCGGTGTCGGTGATCGTCGGCAGCAGCAGCGGCAACCACGGCTGGGGTCTGGCGGTCGCCGGGCTGCTCGTCGTCGTCGGTGTGCTGCGGTGGTTCACCACCACCTACCGGATCGGCCCGGTGCACGTCGAGCTGCGACGCGGTCTGCTGCAGCGGCAGGTGTTGTCGATTCCGCGCAGCCGCATCCGTTCGGTGGATGTCGACCGCCGCGTCATGCATCGCCTCCTCGGGCTCGCCTCGGTGCGGATCGGCACCGGTCAGGCCACCTCCGGCGGCCGCGACCGCAACCGGTTCGAACTCGACGGGCTCGCGATCGGCGCGGTGCCGGCACTGCGCGAGGCGCTGCTGTCCGGCCACCCCGTCCCGGACGGCCGTCCCGACAAGGCCCCCGCAGCCGCCCCCACCGAGATCGAACTCGCCCGCCTGCAACCGTCCTGGGTGCGCTACGCGCCGTTCTCCACGACCGGGCTCGTCGCGGTCGCGGCGGTCGCGGGTGTGGTGTTCCAGTACGGGCTCGGGGAACGCCTCGCCGAGTCCGGCACCGTGCAACGCGGCATCTCGTGGGTCACCACGGCCGGTCCGGTGATCGCGGTCGCGGTGGGAGCGGTGGCGTTGCTGGCCGTCGCGAGTGCCGCGGCGTGCGTGCGGTACCTGCTGCTCTACGGGAACCTGCTCGTCACCGACGACGGCCGCACCCTGCGCATCGGCCACGGGCTGCTGCGGGTTCGGCACACCACCCTGGACCGGGCGCGGCTGCGCGGCGCGGTGCTGCGCGAACCACTCGCCCTGCGGATCGCGGGCGGTGCCCGGCTCGACGCGATCATGACCGGTGTCGCGGCCGAGCGCGGCGAATCGTCGCTGTTGCTGCCCGCGGCCCCGGCCGCCGAGGCGCATCGCGTCGCGACGGCGGTGGTGCGCGACCCGGCACTGCCGACGACACCGCTGCGGTCGCACGGTGCCGCGGCGCGCCGGCGCCGCTACACCCGGGCCGTCCTGCCCGTCGTCGCCGTGCTCGCGGTCGCGGCCGTCGCCACGGCGGTCACCGGCCGGACGGTTCCGCTGCCCGTGTGGGTCGGCGCCGGTCTGCTGATTCCGGTCGCGGCCGGTCTCGCCTGGGACCGGTTTCGCAGCCTCGGGCACGCCGTCCTCCCCGGGTGGCTGATCACCCGCAGCGGATCGCTGGATCGGCAGCGGGTGTGCCTCGAAGCCGACGGGATCATCGGCTGGACCGTGCGGCAGACGTTCTTCCAGCGGCGTGCCGGGGTCGCCACGGTCATCGCCGCGACGCCCGCCGGGGTCGGGCACTACGAGATCCTGGATGTGCCGGTGGGGCAGGCGTGGGCGCTGGTCGAGGCGGTCACCCCGGGCGCCGGCGACGTGTGGGCGAACCGATGACCCGGCCACCAGACGAGACGCCGCACACCCTCGCCGAGATGGACGAGCAGCTGGTGCACTGCCGGGCCTGCCCTCGGCTGGTGGCGTGGCGCGAGCAGGTGGCACGCGACAAACGTGCCGCGTTCCGCGACGAGGCGTACTGGGGCCGCCCGGTGCCGGGTTTCGGCCCGGCCGACGCGGCGCTGCTCATCGTGGGTCTGGCACCGGCCGCGCACGGCGGCAACCGCACCGGCCGGATGTTCACCGGCGATCGGGCCGGAGATTTCCTGTATGCCGCGATGTACGACGCAGGGCTGGCGTCGCAGCCGACGGCGACGCACCGCGGCGACGGTCTCGTCCTGCGGGGCACCCGGATCACGGCGCCGGTGCACTGCGCTCCGCCGGCGAACCGTCCGACGACCGTCGAGCGCGACACGTGCCGTCACTGGCTGGACCTCGAACTGAAATTGCTGACCCCGACGCTGCGCTCGGTGATCGTGCTCGGCGGTTTCGGCTGGCAGGCGCTGCTGCCGGTGCTCGCCGACGCCGGCTGGGCGATCCCGCGGCCGCGACCGCGGTTCGGGCACGGCGCGCACGTCGAGCTACCGGGAGCGTCCCCGGACCGGGCACCACTGCACCTGTTCGGGTGCTATCACGTCAGCCAGCAGAACACCTTCACCGGGCGGTTGACCCGGTCGATGCTGGCCGACGTGCTCATTTCTGCGGCGGAGACTGCCGGACTGCGTTCGTGATGGCGTTGATGCGCGCGCTGAACAGGTACAGGCCGGCCGGGCCGAGCGCCGCGATCGGCAGCAGCAGGATCCGCCAGTCCGCGACCGCGAGCTGATCGGCGCCCGGGCCACCGACCAGGCACAACAAGAACCCGACGGTCCAGGCCACGAGCGGCCACGTGGCCTTGCCCAGCGATCCGGTCTCGGTGCGCACCGCCATCACCAGCAGCAGGTTCACGACCGCGGCGAGCAGGATGGAGATCGGGAACGGCACCGAGCCGATGTACATGCCCAGGAACAGCACGGACAACACGGCACAGATCAGGCCGTCGACGACGAGCAACGCCACGACACCGGTCCGGGGTGGGACGTCGGCGGGAACGGAGGCGTCGGATGGTGCGGTGGCGGGATCGACCGTCATGGTTTCGATAGTGCGCCAACGTGCCCCCGATGCGCACATCGGGGGCACGGTTCCGGAGCGGTCCGGATCAGGGAACCGGCGGATAGCCGAGCATCGTCAGCAGCTGGCTCTGCTGATCTGCGAAGTCGTACAACGCGTGGTAGTAGTCGGCGCGGATCTGATCGGCGTAGGGCCGCAACGAATCGACGAACGCGACGATCTGATTCTGGACGGACCAGTTGTACATCCGCATCCCCCCGGGCTCGGCACCGACCGGACAGTGACTGTGAGCAGAATCACTCCTGCTCGGCAGCGCCAGCCTACGTCAGGCCCGCGAAGAGGTCACGCTCTCGGCCGGAGTCGTCGACGTCCCCGAGCGCGCCCCGCACGAGCACGAAGTGCTCCTCGGCGAAGACCGGCTGGGCGATCAGGTTCGACAGCGCGAACGCGGCGCCGCCGGGCGCGACGATCACCTGGGTGGCGTGCGCGGCCATCGCCGCCCGCTTCGCGTCGAGCACTCCGCCGACGTCCACCGCGGTGGTCACCCGCTCGTCGGGCACGCTCGGCAGGTCGCCGGCGTCGGGCACGGCCCACTCGGCGGGGATGTCGCCGAGCGCGGCGAGTCCGTCCCGCAGCGCGCTCTCCTCGGTGACGGTCCAGTACAGCTTCGGGGTCGACCACGGCTCCCCCGCCTCCGGATACGCGTCGGTGGCGGCCGCCTCGATCGCGGCGGTCACGCGCTCGTGCACGGCGACGTGATCGGGATGGCCGTAGCCGCCGACCGGGTCGTACGTGACGACGACGTGCGGGCGCAGTTCCCGGATCACGGCGACGAGCGCCGACACCGCTTCGTCGTGGTCCGCGTTGACCCAGGCCCGGGGGTTCTCCGCCGACGGGGTCCCGGCCATGCCGGAGTCGCGCCAGCGTCCGGCGCGCTCGAGGAAACGGGGCGCGGCGACGCCGAGCGCGGCGAGCGCCCGGGTCAGTTCCAGGATGCGGTAGCCGCCGAGCTGATCGGCACGATCGGCGACGAGTTCGGCCCAGTCGTCGCCGATGACCTCGCCTTCCTCGCCGAGCGTGCAGGTCAGGACGGTGACTTCGGCGCCCTCTGCCACGTAGCGGGCGATGGTCCCGCCGGTGGTGAGGGTTTCGTCGTCGGGATGGGCATGCACGAGCAGCAGCCGCCGGGCAGCGTCGGTCACGAGGTCGTCCTCCACCAGTTGGGGGCGTCGGCGACGACACCCGCGGGTACCGCACCGGCCAGCGATACGCCGTCGATTCCGGGGCCGGCCGCGACGACCGTGCGGTCCTGCACGATCGGCAGGTTCACGGCGAGGTCCCACAGCTTCGGCTGCGCGTTCGTCAGGATCTCGTGGACGTCACCGTTACCGCGGATCGCGGCGTCGAGGTCGGCGGTCAGCGACGGGTCGCACACCGAGCTCAGATTGCTCGGGGCCTCGAGCTGCGCGATCACCGCGTCCTCCTCGACGACCTCGGTCTCGGGGGAGGGCTCGTCAGCCGGGGCCGGGGCGGTCGGTGCCGGGTCGGAGTCGGTGGTTTCCTGCGGAGGCGTGCCGACCACATCGGACGGAGGCGTGCCGACCACATCGGACGGAGGCGTGCCGACCACGGGGGGCGGAACCGGCAGGCACCCGAATCTCGACAGCGCGGCCGTCGCCGGATCGTTTCCGGCCCGCATCCAGCCGACGACGGCGTGCACCCGGCCTTCGACGAGCGCGTCGCCGTACAACTCGTCGGCCGGCAGCGCGGTGACGGTCGCGCGGATGCCGGCCCCGCGCAGCAGATCGGCGGCGGTCCGCGCGACCGCGAGAGGCACCCCGGCGTCCTCGACGACACCGATCACCAGGGTCAACGGCGCGCCGTCGCGGACGAGCAGTCCTTCGGTTTCGGTCTCGGGCGCCGGCGCCGGAGTGGTGGCGGGTGCCGCCGTCGCCACGGGCGCGCCGGACGCACCGTCCGGAACGTCGACCGGAGCCGGCGGCGGCGCCGGCAGGTATCCGGCCTCGGCGAGCAGGCCGAGGGCCTGTTCGCGGGAGGGTCGCGGAGGCATCGACGGCGCATAGCCGGGATCCGAGGGAGCGAGCACCTGGGCACGAGCGGGAACGACCGCGGATTCGGTTCCCGCCGCGACGGTGGCGAGCAGGTCCGGGTCGAGCAGACCCAGCACGCCGCGGCGCACGCGCGGATCGGCGAATTCCGGGGTCCGCGCGTTCAGGGTGAGATCGAGTGTGCGCGGCTGCAATTGGGTGCCGGCCCGGACGCCGGGAACCGCACCGAGCTGGGCGAGCAGGGCCGATCCGCCGCGCACCTGCGCGACCTGCACGTCGCCGGTGCGCATCGAGTCGGTCAGCTGGGAATCGGTGCCGCCGCGGCGCAGCAGGATCTCGTCCGGCCGGGCGGGCAGCCCCCAGAAGCGGTCGTTGCGTTCGAGCAGGATCTCACCGCGGCCGCGGTCCACCGAGTCGACGGAGAATCGGCCACCGGACACCGGGATCGACTCGGCCAATCCGGTGACGAAGCCGCCGGGCGTGTCCTTGACCAGGTGGGCGGGCAGCAGATCGGAGAACAGTTCACGCCACGCCGGGTACGGCTCACGCAGGGTCACGGTGACGGTCTTGCCGCCCCCGGAGGACGCGACGTCCTCGATCAGCCGGTACCCGGACGGGTCCACGACCCCGGGCTGGGTGATCATCTGCTGCCACAGGTAGCGGAAGTCCTCGGCGGCGATCGGCGCACTGTCCGACCACTGGGCGTCGGTGCGCAACTGGTAGGTGATCGTGAACGGGTTCTCCGAGGTGACCTCGGCCGACACGAGCACCGACTCGTCGGGAACACGGTCCACCAGCGCCGGGTTCGCGGGGTTCGGCACGGTCCGGAACGCACTCGGCAGCACCAGTTCGGCGACGGCGTTGCCGACCGGCGATTGGTCCGCGAGCAGGTGCGGATTGAATCCGGCGCCGATGTCGTCGATGGCGACGACGACGGTGTTGCGCTGCGGCGCGGGCGCCGGGGTCTGGGTCGGCTCGGTCTGCTCGATCGGCGGGGGCGGAGAGGCCGTGCACGCCGCCAACCCCGTGACCAGAGCGGTGATTCCGGCCATCACCAGTGGCCGGCACCGTCTCCGGACGCGCGAACGCAACAACCGAGCCTCCCCTCCGTCGGACAACGGCTCGGGTGGCGGCTCCGGAACGGATCGGGGCCACCACCCGGACTGCTACTTGTTCCGGGCCTTCTCGCGCGAACGCGCGCGGGCACGGTCGGTCGCGGACAGGTGCACCTTGCGCACGCGGACCGCCTCCGGCGTGACCTCGACGCACTCGTCGACGGCACAGAACTCGAGCGCGGCCTCGAGCGTGAGCTCGATCGGCTTGGCGAGGGTCTCCATGACGTCGGCGGTCGAAGAGCGCATGTTGGTGAGCTTCTTCTCGCGGGTGACGTTGATGTCGAGGTCCTCGGCACGCGGATTGATGCCGACCACGTGGCCTTCGTAGGTGTCGCTGCCGGGCTCGACGAAGAACGTTCCGCGGTCGGCGAGCTGGATCATCGCGAACGGGGTGACCGAGCCGGAACGGTCGGAGACGAGCGAACCGGTGTGGCGGGCACGGATCTCACCGGCCCACGGCGCGTAGCCGTGGAAGATCGCGTTGGAGATGCCGGTGCCGCGGGTCTCGGTGAGGAAGTCGGTGCGGAACCCGATCAGGCCACGGGACGGGATGATGAATTCCATACGGACCCAGCCGGTCCCGTGGTTCGTCATCTGGACCATCTTGCCCTTGCGGTTCGCGAGGAGCTGCGTGATCGCACCGAGGTGTTCCTCGGGGCTGTCGATGGTCAGCTCCTCGTAGGGCTCGTGCAGCTTGCCGTCGACGGTCCGGGTGACCACCTGCGGCTTGCCGACGGTCAGCTCGAAGCCCTCGCGGCGCATCTGCTCGACGAGGATGGCGAGGGCGAGCTCGCCGCGGCCCTGCACCTCCCACGCGTCCGGGCGTCCGATGTCGAGGACGCGCAGCGACACGTTGCCGACGAGCTCGGAATCGAGGCGGGACTTGACCATGCGGGCGGTGAGCTTGTGGCCCTGCACGCGGCCGACCAGCGGCGACGTGTTGGTGCCGATGACCATCGAGATGGCCGGTTCGTCGACCGTGATGGTGGGCAGCGCCACCGGGTTCTCGGTGTCGGCGAGGGTGTCGCCGATCATGATGTCGGGGATGCCGGCGACGGCGACGATGTCGCCCGCGACGGCCTCGTCACCCGGC
The DNA here is from genome assembly GCF_053589115.1 of Rhodococcus sp. NPDC003383. Lineage (NCBI taxonomy): Bacteria > Bacillati > Actinomycetota > Actinomycetes > Mycobacteriales > Nocardiaceae > Rhodococcus > Rhodococcus sp. NPDC003383. The sequence continues at coordinate 135,009 of NZ_JBSFRG010000001.1, forward strand.
TGGCGTTCGACACCGATCGTCTTGAGCAGCTCGGTGATCTTGACGTTCTTGACGCCGTCGGCGTGCATCCACGCGACGGTGTCACCCTTGCGGAGCTTGCCGTTGTGGATGCGCAGCAGCGCGAGGCGGCCGAGGAACTCGGACGCGTCGAGGTTGGTGACGTGCGCCTGGAGCGGAGCCTCGGGGTTGCCCTTCGGGGCGGGGATGCACTCGAGCAGGACCTCGAAGAGCTCGTCGAGGTTCTCGGCGTCGGGAACCTGGCCGTTCTCCGGCTGCTTCCGGCTGGCCTTGCCCTCGCGGCCGGAGGCGTAGAGGACGGGCAGCTCGAGCGCGAGTTCGGCGGCTTCGGCGGCCTCGTCGTCGAGGTCGGAGGCGAGGTCGAGCAGCAGCGTCTGGCTCTCCTCGACGACCTCCGCGATCCGGGCGTCGGGGCGGTCGGTCTTGTTGACGACCAGGATCACCGGCAGCGACGCGGCGAGCGCCTTGCGCAGCACGAAGCGGGTCTGCGGCAGCGGGCCCTCGGAGGCGTCGACGAGCAGCACGACACCGTCGACCATCGACAGGCCGCGCTCGACCTCACCACCGAAGTCGGCGTGGCCGGGGGTGTCGATGACGTTGATGACCGTCACGGAACCGTCCTGGTGGTGACGGTGCACGGCGGTGTTCTTCGCGAGGATGGTGATGCCCTTCTCGCGCTCGAGGTCGCCGGAGTCCATGACCCGGTCGACGAGTTCCGCACGTTCGGCGAAGGCGCCCGACTGGCGCAGCATGGCGTCGACGAGGGTGGTCTTTCCGTGGTCGACGTGCGCGACGATGGCGACGTTCCGAAAATCAGCGGTGCTCACGCGATGGCTCTCCTGGCTGTAGTCCGGCCACACGGCACTGGACCCGGTCGGCACCTCGCCCGTACGGCGTTTCGTCTCGGTGGCCGCGACGCGAATGCGAGACACCCGACGTGACCGTGAACCGGCCCGCGCAGGCACTGCGGCCTTGTATATCTTACAGGCCGCCGAACCGTGTCCGCGCCGATGGACCGCGGTTACCCCAGCTCAGCCCGCCCGACGTGATGTTCGCCACGCCTATTCGCCGTCGGGTGTGGCGCCGTCGAACCATCCGTCGCACCGCACGGCACTGTTCTTGCGGGCGGCGTAGTGATCGAAGAACACCGTCGACATCAGTTCGCGGCGGCTGGTGACCCCGGCCTTGGCGAACACCGATTTGAGGTGGTCCTGCACGGTGTACGGCGACATGTGCAGACGCCGCGCGATCTCCGCGGTGCTGTCGCCGCGGAGCACCCGTTCGACGACCTCGCCTTCGCGCCCGGTCAATCCGAATGCGGCCACCACCAGCGGAAACACCGCCGCGGCGCCGGCCTGCTCGATCGTCACCGCGATCCGCGTGCCCTCACCGCGACCGGCCAGCGGCGACGCGTGCACGACGAGCCACTCCCCCGTCCGCGAGCGCACGGTGAGGCGGGGCACCGAGCCGGTCCGGCCGGCCTGCAGCGAGCGTGCGGCCGCGACGGTCGACGTGAGCGCGGGCGGCGGATCCGCCCACAGCGAGCCGCCGAGTTCCTCGACGCGCTGCTCGGCGCCGGGTGTGGCCATCTCCACTTCGCCGTGGGCATCGAAGACCACCACGGCGGGCCCGTCGAGCGGTTCCGTCCACTCCGCCCTGGCCTCGGCGGTGGTGGCGATCAGTCCGGCCCGGACGCCGCGCGCCAGCAGCCCGGACACGCTCTGCACGAAGTCGGCTTCGGCCGGGCTGAAACCGCTGGATTCGGGGGCCCGGTAGACGGCCATCCCGCCCCAGGTCCTGCGGCCGGCCTTCATCGCGGCACGCAACTCGTGCCCGAATCCGAAGTGGGGTTCGATGAGGTCGCGGAACCGGGAGCTGCGGTACGGGTCGCCCGCGGTCTCGTCGTGCAGGATGCTCACGCCCACGTCGCGGCGGGCGAGATCGGTGAACAGACTCACCCGGTCCTCCACGTATTCGTGGTACGCGAAGAGTTCCTCGCACGGATCCTCGATCCCGACCTTGATCGAGCTGGTGACCAGGGTGGTCGACGGATCGATGGTGGCGAAGCACACCCCTTCGAACGGCACCGCCCTTTCCAGGATGTCGAGCGCTTCCATCCCGAACGCGTCCCACGGAAGTCCGGCGCGGGACAGGGATTCGATGCCGGCACGGGCAGCCTCGGCGCGGAACGTTCTCACCTGAAAAGTGTGCAGGACGCACCCGATCTTGGTACACCCCAGAATTCTGGGGGTCGCGATTCCCCGCACTTCGGGGATTTTTCCGCCGGCCGGACGCGGACACGCTTCTCCGCATGACGACAACATCGACGACCGTCCCGCGGATCCCGTTCCCCGACCTCGCCGCCCGCATCGACGGCGCGCTGATCCTGCCCACCGACGACGAGTTCCCGCACGCCGCTCAGGCCTGGAACCTGGCGGTTCCGCAGCGTCCGCGCGCGGTGCTGCACGCCCGGACCGCGGCCGACGTGGTGCACGCCGTGCGCTTCGCGATCGAGCACCGGCTGCCGGTGACCGCGCAGCCCGGCGGGCACGGCGCCACGACCGCGCTCGACGGGGCGCTGCTGATCCGTACCTCCGCCCTGGACGACATCTGGATCGACGCCGACGCCCGGGTCGCGCGGGTCGGCGCGGGCGTCAAGTGGGGGCAGTTGCAGACCGCGCTCGACGGCACCGGCCTCACCGGGATGCTCGGTTCGAGTCCCGACGTCACGGTCGTGGGGTTCTGCCTCAGCGGTGGCCTGTCCTGGTTCGGTCGCGCCCACGGCACCGGGGCCGCCTCGCTCCGGGCGGTGGAACTGGTCGACGCGGCCGGAACGCACCGCTGGGTGGACGATTCCACCGACGCATCGCTGATGTGGGCGTTGCGCGGCGGCGGAGGCGAGTTCGGAATCGTCACGGCCGTGGAGATCGCGCTGGTGCCGGCACCGGAACTGGCCGGGGGGCGCCTGCTGTTCCCGGTCGAGGATGCCCCGCGCGTCTGGCGGGCGTTCGCCGAGGTCACGACGGTGGCGCCGCGGGAGCTGACGCTGTTCGCGTCCGTGCTGCACTTTCCGCCGATCCCGGAGCTGCCCGAGGAGATCCGCGGGCGGTCGTTCTGCGCGGTGGACGCGGTGCTGCTGGGGGGCACCGCGGCCCTGGAGGCGCTGCTCCGCCCGATCGCCGGGGCCGGGACGGTGCTGCGCAGCACGATCGGTCCGCTGCGGCCGAGCACGATCGGCGACGTGTGCGAGGAACCGGTCGATCCGTCGCCCGCGCTGACCGGATCCGGGTCACTGGTCTCGCTGGACGACGAGGTGCTCACCGCGCTGCTGGACCGTGTGTCCGACACCGCGTGCGGGCTGATGCAGGCCCAGGTCCGGCATCTCGGTGGCGCCTTCCGGGACGATCCCGCGCGGCCGGCGGCATGCGGGCGGGTCGAGGCCGAGTACATGGCGATGATGCTGGCGATGGCGCCGGTCCCGGAGGCGATCGAGCCGGCGCAGGCGGCGATCGACGCGGCCCTCGACGTCCTGAAGCCGTGGCACGCCGGCCCGCTGCCCCTGTCGATGCTCGGTCACCACGACGGCGCCGAGGTCGCGTTCGCACCGGATACGCTGCGCCGCCTGCGCGACGTCAAGGAATCGACGGATCCGCGGTGTGTCGTGCGCGGAAATTTCCCGGTGCACGGCTCTCCCGCAATTCGGTAAGGGAATGCTAACCTGCCTTCCACGGTCGGGAGCACGTCCGTGGAAGGCAGGATGGGGACGCGAATGGGCAAGGTCAAGGTGAGCAAGATTGCGCGTCTCACCCCGAAGAAGAAGTGCTGCCGTAAGAAGACCCGCTGCATCAAGTGCCCGGTCGTGATCATGCGGATGAAGAAGCTCGAGGGCGAGGACCTCAGCAAGAAGGAACTCGAGAAGCGGCTGAAGAAGGCCCGCGCGGCCTGAGCCCGGAACCGGTCCGCGCGGGTTCTGCGCTCCGGGTTCTAGGACCTCCGCAGCAGGTGTTCCTGCAGGTCCGGTAGCCATTCCCGGTCGTTCGGCACCAGCGGCAGCGTCGCCAGTTCCGCCGCATCGACCCACCGCAGCGCGGAGTGTTCGAGCGGGGCGGGGACTCCGTCCACCAGTTCGACGCGGTAGGCGCACAGCATCCGGCCGTCCGGCAGAGGTACCGCCGCTCCGATGCGTTCGCCCCCGGAGACGTCGACGCCGAGTTCCTCTCTCAATTCGCGGCGCAGCGCGTCCTCGACGGTTTCGCCGGGTTCGACCTTGCCGCCGGGCAGTTCCCACAGGCCCGCGAGTTCGGCAGGTCCGGTGCGTTGCGCGAGCAGCAGCCGCCCGTTGCGGAACAGCGCGGCCGCCACCACTTCACCCGGGCCGTCGGTCATGTGCTGCTCCTGTCGTTGCGGTCACGTGCTGCGGCGTCCCAGAATGAGTCATGGCCGACCTTCTCTCCGACGCCGAGATCGACGCCGCCCTCGCCGACCTCCCGGGCTGGTCCCGGAAGGGGAATTCTCTGGTGAGGACCATCGAATCAGCAACCTTCCCGGACGCGATCGCCCTGGTCACCCGTGTGGCCGACGCCGCCGAGGTGATGAATCACCATCCCGACATCGACATCCGGTGGCGCAAGGTGACGTACACGCTCTCGACGCACTCCGCGGGCGGGATCACGGCGTCGGATCCGGCTCTCGCCCGCCGGATCGACTCCCTGGCGGGACAGTAACCGGATCCGCCGGCGGCTGCGTCCGCCCCGCGTGGACGATCCACGCGTAGACCGCGAGCGCGCCGATCACGTTCGCGGCGCCGAGCCACGACAGGACCGCGGGGCGCGAGATGTCCCAGATGGAGTCCTGGGCCCAGCCGAGCAGCCACGGCACGCCGACGAGGGTCGTGACCGCCCAGCACGCCGCGATCACGCGGGTTCCGCGGCGCGCGGCGAGCGGGCCGTACACGAGCCACACGAGCATCGGCACGACCCACACCCAGTGGTGGGCCCACGAGATCGGCGAGACGAGCAGTCCGAACAGTTCGACGACGACGAGCGTGCCGAGGCGGTCGTCGGGGCCCAGTGCCCGCCACGCCGCGTAGGCGAGGGCCGCCGAGAGCGCGACCGCGATCAGCCACAGCGGTCCGGTACCGACGTCGTGACCGACGATGCGGCTGAGCGCCCCGCGCAGCGACTGGTTCCACACCGATCCGACAGGTCCGATCCGATTCGCGTCGCCGAAGAACGTCGTGAAGTACTTGCGGCCCTGTTCGCCGAGGACCAGCACGCTCACCGCGACGGTCGCGAAGAACACGACGGCGGAGAACACGGCGGCGGACCATCGCCGGCGCGCGACGAGATACAGCCCCGCGATCGCGGGGGTCAGCTTGATGCCGGCCAGGAGCCCGACGAGGCCGCCGGAGATCCACCAGCGGCTGCTGCGGGCGGCGATCATGATGCCCAGCACCAGGAAGACGTTGACCTGCCCGTAGTCGAGGGTCATCCGGACCGGTTCGGTCCACACGCCGATCGCCGTCCACACCAGCGCGACCGCCGTCCACCGGGTGTTGCGGGCGTCGGCGCCGACGAGCAGCTCGAGCGCGATACGCACGATGCCGAACAGCGCGGCGACCGTGAGCAGCTGCCATACGAGGCCCACGAAACCGAACGGCAGGTAGTGCAGGGGGAAGAACACCAGCGCGGCGAACGGCGGGTAGGTGAACGGCAGCGGGAAGTCGGGGGTGTCCCGCGAATACGTGAAGTCGTAGAGATCGCCCTGCAGCAGGCTCGCCGCGCCCTCGACGTAGACGTGCAGGTCGACGAGGTTCAGGCCGTTGGGGGTGAGAAAGGCCCACAGCAGCCGGGCCACGACGGACACGAGCAGCAGCGCCGCGCACCACCACAGACGCTGCGAATCGTGACTGCGCTGGAGGCGGGCGGATCGTGGCACTGGGGTGCAGCCCTCCCGTGGTCGTAGGCCCGGGCGCATCCGTAAGAGCACTGCGCATCCGAGGGCCCCCGGCTCGCCCGAGGACCGGAGATACACAGTATCGGCTCGCGGGTACCGCCCGGAAAACGCTGGTCCCAGGAGTAACAGTTTTATCTCCAACCCCAGCAGCAACACCCGGTTGGGGTTACGGTCTACCGGATACCACCATTCGGAAGACACGGTAGCTACACTCCCGGCAGGTCCTGCCATCGGCGCAAATCAAGCGCCACGGCTTGTACCGGACGGGGGGCCTACATAGAGTGTCTCCTCGAGCCGTCAGCTCCCGCGGCCCGTAACGGACCGCCGGGGGCTTCAACGACAAGGATGGGGAACAGTGCTTCGTACTCGAGGAATGCGACGGGCGCTCATCACGTGCGCACTCGCCGCCACCGCGGGACTGATCGTGCCCACGCACGCGGTCGCGCAACCGCTTCCACCGGCCCCGGTCATTCCCGATCTGGCCCAGATCACGAGTGCCCTGCCCTTCCAGGTGCCTGCGGATCTGTCCATCGAGACGCTCACGAACCTGCTCGCGAACCAGGTCGCCAACCCCGAGGAGATCGAGGCGCTCGCCTCCCTCGCCCCGGCCATCATCGGTGCCGCTGCGGGCCCCTCCGATATCGCGGACGACGGCAAGAACGACCTGCTCGCACAGGCCAAGGAGCTGCTCGAGAACTCCGAGCTGCCCGAGTCGATCAAGTCCACGCTGCAGCGGGTCATCACGTTCCTGGACGGCAGCGGTGGCGGCGGTCCGGACATCCCGGATCCGAACAGCGTCGTGATCACCCAGTTCCTGTACCCGACCCTCGGTGAGGGCTGCATCAGCGACACCGCCGACTCGGTCGGCACCGCGCTGGCCGTCGCCGGACCGTCGAAACTGCCGCCTCCGGGACCGGGCGCCGGCCAGACCGGTTTCGTGTTCACCGCGCTGGGCACCGCTCCGCTCGCCGAGAAGCAGGAGAGCCCGCTCACCGTGAGCTGGATCAACGTCTCCAACGGCCGGACCGGCTCCCAGCCGCTCACCGGTGAAGCCAAGATCAACCCGGACGGCCCGGCCACGCTCAGCGCGATCGCCGACACCGGGTCGGGCAACGTCGTCGCGGTGATCTCGGGCGGTATCACCACCCAGAAGCCGGACGCCGAGCCGCGCTCGTGCTCCTTCCTGCCGACCATCGGCCTGGTGACGGTGCGCTGACGCGCAACACCGTGTCGTTCGAGACCGCCGGGGCACTCGCCCCGGCGGTCTCGTCGTTTCGCGTATCCGTCCGGGCGACCGTCGGCACGTGATAAACCGGGGCATGGCCGAATTCCCGTCCCGTGCCGGAAAGCAGTGCCGGAGCGACCGCTCCCGGTCGATCCGCTCGATCGCATCGCTCGATCCTGTCGATCCGGTCCGAGGGCTCGATTCTCTCGATCGGCTCCGCCTATTCGATCCTGTCGATCGGCAGTGTCGGCTCGATCCTGTCCATCGGATCCGTCGGCTCCGCGGGGTCGGCCCTGTCGTCGCTGTCGTTCGGCAGCCTCGGATCCGCGCTGTCCGGGCTGTCCCGGTGGTCCCTGCTGTCGTGGCGCGGCAACCACGACGCCCCCGACGCCGAGCATCCCTCGCTCGTGGTCACCGCCGCCGAGGAGGACCCGGCGCAGCACTGCCAGAGTTGAGTGCCCCGCGGCTCTACCCGGCCTCTAACCCGCGCTGAGGGACCACTGCCCGTAGTCCTCGGTGAGCACGTGGTTGACGTCGATGCCGATACCGTCGATCGTCTTCTGCCCCGGAATCTGGTGCAGGTTCGCCAGCGGATGCACGTACCCCTTGGGGGTGCCCCAATCGTGCTGCCAGTAGAAGGAACCGAGCTGCGCGACGACGGCGAGGTCGATCGTCGGCGAGTTCGCGTAGACCCCGGTGTTCTCGCGGCCGACCACGGACTGCCAGCCCAGCAGATACGGCGCGATCAGGGTGGCGAATTCGAGCGGCGTCGGATTGTCGTCGATCGACGCGTAGATCGGACGGTCGTCGGGACCACCGGCTGCCCGGTGCAGTTCGAGGCCGCGGGTCGCGTGCTCGACGCCGGCGTCGAAGCCGCCTCGCCAATCGGCGGTGTCCGCCTTGCCGAACTGGTAGCAGGACACGACCTCGAGCCCGCTGTCGGTCAGGTCCGTCGCCTCGTCCTCGGTCAGCGGCTTGGCCAGCATCCACTCCGCACCGGGCCGCCGATCCGAGACGTACCGGATCGCACCGATGTGCCCGGCCGCGCGGATCGACTGCGGGGACGGCACATCCGCCGAATAGTCGACGATCGTGCCCAGGACCTCCCGGCCCTGCGCGACGCCGGGCGCGGTCACGGCGGACAGCCACACCGCTCCCGAGCCGATCGCCGCGTATCGGAACAGTTCCCGACGAGAAATACTCATCGCACCTCGCTTCAGCCGGTTCGGTCGAGAAGATCACCGCCCCCGAGGTCCGGGGTGGGCACCATCGGGTATTGCACCACACCCCCCAGCCGTCACAGGGGTAACACGCGAAACCGAGGTGCCGGCTGTCGCCCGGCTATCGGCCGGCGAGATCCGCGAAGTAGGCCGGCACCAGCGCGACGTCCTCGACCGTCCGCACCGTGGTGCGCACGCCGAGCCCGTGTTCCTTGAGCAGGTCGCACAGGCCGTCGCCGTCGATCAGGTCGATCGGCGGTGCGCCGTGCCGGTGTGCCTCCGCGCGGGCGTCGTCGGTGAACGAACCGGTGGAGACGAGCAGCCCCTTGTCGCCGCGACCCACCATTGCGGCGCGGAACTCGCGGACGACGTCGGCGCCGGCCCGCTCGGGGCCGCGCACGAACCGGAAGAAGACGGAGAAGCTGAGCAGCGAGACCCGCAGCACACCGGTGCCCTCGACGGCGGCGTCCGCGTCGTCGGGTTCGCTGTCCGGCACGGAACCGGGCGCGGGGATCGTCAGGGTCGTGAATCCGGCGGCGCGCAGCACCGAGGTGACCATCCGGGCGAAGCCGTCGGCGGGCAGTTCGGCGATCGCGGCCAGGACCGGTTCGCGCCAGAGTTCGGGATCCTCGGGTGCCGCCACGAGCGGAACGACCTGAGCGCCCAACGACGCGTTGCGGACCAGCCGCTTGCGGCGCTTCTCCGCGGTGTACGCCACCTGCATGGGCTTGATCTCGGATTCGCGCACCGCCCGTCCCCGGTCGGTCACGCTCCAGACACCGCGGCGGGTGTTCGAGAGCAGGCCCATGCCCTTGAGATAGGTGCGTGCCCACGCCACCCGGTATTCGATCTCGGTACCGGGACCGTCGCCGTGCAGCACGGTGCGCACCGCCTCGGGCAGGCCGGCACGGTCGATCACTTCGCTGTCGATGTCCTCGATGACGCCGGACCCGCCGAGGGCGATGACCGCCTGCAGGGTGGGCCACAACAGATCCGTGTACGGCGGCAGGGCGACCTCGTCACCGGCCGAACTTTCGGCAGAGGTTCCGACCACGTTCCGGCGCTGCACACCTTCCCCAATCGCGTGCGGGTTGTCTCCGCACCGCTCTCGATCCTGCACGTCGGAATCACCCTAGCGGATCGCCCGAGCACAGCGGCGCACGCACACGCTCCCACCGCGTGGGACGACCCGCCGCGAGCGGGCATCGGCGTGCGATAGTGACCCGGACCACGCCGGGTCACCGGCGAGTGGCGGTGTTCGAGACGGGGTGGGTCACGGCATGGGATGGAGTCACAGCGAACTCGAGGATGCGTTCGCGCTGTACCAGCAGGCGTCCGCGGATGCGCGGCGGACCGGCGACTGGGGACTGTTCGCGGACCGGTTCACCGAGGACGCCCGCTACTACGAGCACGCGTACGGCCGGTTCGAGGGCCGCATCGCGATCCGCGAGTGGGTGATCCGCACGATGGGCGCGTTCCCCGGCAACCGGATGACCGCGTTCCCCGCGACCTGGTCGGTGATCGACGCCGACCGCGGGTGGGTGATCGCCGAGATCGACAACCCGATGGAGGATCCGGGCGACGGCTCGCACCACGCGGCCGCGAACATCACGATCCTGCACTACGGCGGCGACGGGTTGTGGTGCTACGAGGAGGACGCCTACAACCCGATGAACTTCCTGCGCATGGCCCAAGGCTGGTGCCGCGCCGCGGAGGCGGCGGGCACCCTGCCCGAGGACGCCCGCATCTGGTGGAACCGATACGGACGCTGAGCCCTCAGTTCCGTACGTCAGCGATGAGCTCGTGCTGCTCGACCGCGCTCGGGGCCTGCATGCCGGGCGCGTTCGGGTCGGAATGGGAGGCGCGGAACGAGTCCGACTTCAGCCACGCGAGGAAGTCCTCGCGGGTGTCGAACTCCATCGTCGAGACGTAGGGGGCGTCGTCGCCGACGGGACGCTGCAGCGTCGTCCGGTGCAGACCCGGGACGCCGGCGAGCGTGGTGTTCATGCTCTCGACGAAGACCTTCTCGAACGCTTCGGCGGTCTCGGCCGGGACCGGGATGCGGTTGGTGACGATGAACATTGATGCTCCTTGTTTCCGTTCGGGCGGGCCCTCCGAGGCCGCCGCGGCACATCATATCGACATCGTGTCGACAAATGTCGAGCCGGATCGCCCTCGTCCGCGCTTCCCGTTGACTACGATCAGGTCCGTGGCCCGTCCGGCACCGATCGACATGGCTCACCACCCGCATCTGAGCGGACTGTTCGCTCCCCAGCGGGAGGAGGTCGACGTCCGCGGCCTCGAGATCGTCGGCGAACTCCCCGACGATCTGCACGGCAGTTATCTGCGCAACGGGCCCAATCCGCGCTTCGATCCGATCGGCAGCTACGTCTACCCCATCGACGGCGACGGCATGGTGCACCGCGTCGAATTGACCGACGGTACAGCGCGATACACGAACCGGTTCGTCCGGACACCGAATGTGCTCGCCGAGGAGAAGGCCGGCCGCGCCTTGTGGTCGGGACTGACCGATCCCTACTTTCCGCCTGCCGAGGAGGTCGGCCCCGACCTGGCGAACACGATCCGGGAACTCCCGGACATCAACGTGATCCGGCACGGCGGCCGGTTGCTCGCGCTGGCGGAGGCCGCTCCCCCCTACGCGTTGGGTTCCGACCTCGAGACGCTCGGGCGCGAAACCTTCGACGGCGCCCTGCCGGTCGGACTCACCGCGCACCCCAAGGTCGATCCCCGCACCGGCGAGATGGTGTCGTTCTGCTACGTGCTGGACGCGCCGTACCTGACCTGGTCGGTGATCGGCGCCGACGGCACGGTGACGCGCGGCCCGACACCGGTCGACGGTGCCGATCGCCCGTTGATGATCCACGACATGGCTCTCACCGAGCGGTACGTCGTCCTGATCCTGGCGCCGTTCGTGTTCGAGCTCGGCCGGATCTTCACGGGAGCTTCGCCGCTGGATTGGCAGCCCGAACTGGGTGTGCGGATCGCACTGATTCCTCGCGACGGCAGCGCAATCCAGTGGCACACCACCGACGCGTTCTGGGTGTGGCACACCGCAAACGCCTTCGACCTACCCGACGGCTCGGTTGCCGTCGACTACGTCGAATGGCAGTACCCGGGTGGGCTCGTCGACTCCGCCGATCCCAACCCGAGCGCCCTGCGCCGCGCGGTGATCGGACGCAACGGGATCACCCGGACGACGCTGCACGAGCGCAACATCGAATTCCCCCGCGTGGACGACCGCCGGCTCACCGAGACCCATCGGGTCGTGGCCACGGTCGGCGAATCCGGCGCGACCGAGCTGCCGGCGGGTGATGCGGACGCACTGTTCTGGTTCGACGTCGCCGCGGGCACCGAGTCCGTGTGGCTCGGCGGATCGCTGGCACCGGGCGAACCCGCCTACCTGCCGAGCAGCAACGGCGGACCCGGATACTGGGGCACCATCGCCACCGATCGCAACGACCTGACCAGCTGGTTCCTCATCTTCCCGGCGGAGGATCCCGCGTCGGGTCCGCTCACGCGGGTGCGGCTGCCGATCCGGGTTCCCGCGGGTCTGCACGGGGCGTGGATTCCGGCTTCCTGACACCGCCTACGGTGGTCGCGTGGGATTCACACGCGCAGAACTCGAGTCGTTTCGCGACGCCCTCGTCCCCGATCTGATCGGGCCCGGATGCCGGTTGCTGTTCGTCGGGATCAATCCGGGTCTGTGGACGGCGGCGACCGGCGCGCATTTCGCGCGCCCCGGAAACCGGTTCTATCCCGCGCTGCTGCGCGCCGGGATCATCACGCGCCCGATCGATCCCGGCGCGGGGATGAGCCCGGAGGACCGGCAGCATCTGCTCGACCGTGGTGTCGGGATCACCAACCTGGTCCCGCGCGCGACCGCCCGCGCCGACGAACTGACCACCGCCGAACTGCGCGCGGGTGCCGAACGGCTCGCCGCCGTCGTCGCCGAGTTCACGCCACGGGTGGTCGCGGTCGCCGGAATCACCGCCTACCGCACCGCTTTCGGACGGCGTAAGGCGGTGACGGGCCTGCAGGACGAGACGATCGGCGGCGTCCCGCTGTGGGTGGTGCCGAACCCGAGCGGACTCAACGCCCACGACACGGTCGACTCGCTCGCCACCGCCTACGCCGAGCCGGCGCTCCGCGCCGGTGTGCCTTTGTGGCGGCCAGGGGCGCCACAAAGGCACACCGGCGACTAGCGGACCTTGGCCAGGTAGTCACTGGCGCGGTAGCCCGGCCCGACCCCCTCGACGAGGATCGCGGAGCCGTCGGAGTGCTCGGTGCGCAGCGGCAGGATCGCCTGGTACGCGGGCGATTCGTACCAGGCACGGGCATGCTCGGCGTCCGGGAACTCGATGACGATGAGATGTCCGGGCCACGTTCCTTCCACGACCACCGGATCGGTGCCGTGGACGAGGAACCGGCCCCCGAATTCGTCGAGGGTCGCGTCGATCTCCTGGAGGTAGCGCACGATCTCCGGTCCGAAATCGACCGAGCGCAGGTGGGCGACGGCGTATGCGGTCATTTTCTTCTCCCGTGGTTCGTTGGCCGGTGGGTACACAGACGAGACTCCCGGTCGCGGCGACACGAATCGATTACCTGTGAGGTAATGGCAGCCCTTCCCGGCCTCCCCTACCGTCGAATACATGACAACCGTGCAGCAGGAATCGGCCGGCGCGCTGCTGCGGCACTGGCGGGAACGTCGCGGGCTGAGCCAGCTCGCCCTCGCCAACCTCGCGGGGGTGTCGGCGCGGCACCTCAGTTTCGTCGAGACCGGCCGGTCGAAGCCGTCGCGCAGGATGCTGCTCGCACTCGGCGAACACCTGGATCTTCCGCTGCGGGAACGCAACGCGCTGTTGCTCGCAGCGGGTCTGGCCCCGGCATATCCGGAGCATCGGCTCGGCGACGTGCCGATGGCCGCCGTGTCCGACGCGATCGGCCGGATCCTGACGTCGCACATGCCGTTTCCGGCGCTGGTGGTGGATCGGCACTGGACGATGATCGACGCGAACGACGCCGTCACCGGACTCCTCGCAGCCTGCGCACCGGCCCTCGTCGAGCCCCCGGTGAACGTGCTGCGGTTGACGCTGCATCCCGAGGGGCTCGCCCCGCTGATCTCGAATCTGGGCCAATGGCGGGCGCATCTGCTGGCACGACTGCGGCACCAGATCGGGGCGACCGGCGACCCCGAGCTGATGCGCCTGCACGCCGAACTCGAGGGCTACCCCGGGGACGGGACCGCGGAGGCCGGGCACGCGGACGCCGGTGACAGCGCAGCGCTCGTGGTACCGCTGCGGTTGCGGGTCGGCGACGTCGAGTTGTCGCTGCTGAGTACCACCACACTGTTCGGAACCCCGCTCGATGTGACGGTGTCTGAACTGGCGATCGAGGCGTTCTATCCCGCCGACGACGCGACCGCCCGTGTGCTGCTCGGCAAGTGAACCGGTCGGCACCGAACCGCTCTCGAGTCGCACCGCCGCGCGGTAACGTCGAAACGGCCCCATCATCGTGAAACCGGATCCGGAGGACACCGATCATGAGCACTGCAAAGTGGTGGGTTCTGGACGGACGCAACAACGGTTTCGTCCTCGAGGAACGACCGAGCGGCGACATCGTCGTCGTCAACACGACGACGTCCGAGGAGCACGTGCTGCACGGCTATGTGTGGAAGCACTCGCACGTGTTCGGTGTGCAGATCCAGAGCGAGGGTCCGCCCCCGTACGGGCACTGGGTGGAGAACCCGGAAGACTGAACTCTCACCGAATCATCCTGAGCCACGGCATCATCCGGAGTCACGGAACCATCCGGCTCACGGAATGATCCGGAGCGCATAGCGCTCCCCTGTCCTGCTGTCGACGAGTGCCGCCGCATCCACGACCGCGGCGACGGGCAGCACGTCGTAGATCGCGGCGGCAAGTCGCGGCAGGTCGGTCAACCGTGTACGCGGACTCAGCGTGCAGTGGGGCATCCAGACGTCGGGGCGGTAGTGCTTGTGCAGGTCCGCGCCGGTGGCGACGACCGCGTCGACGACGCGGCGCTGCCGCTGGAGCAGGTCTGCGGTGGGTGCCGGCGCCAGCCAGATGCGCCCGCGCCGGAAGGTGCCGAGCGCGTCGAAGTGCAGGACCATGGGACCTCCGTCCGCCAGCGTCTCGACAGCGGCCGCGACCTCGTCGACGACGAAGGTCCGCAGTACCGCATAGGACAGGTGCGGGACGTGACGGCGGTGGGTGTGCGTGAGCAGCGTGGGAATGTCGAGGTCCTCGAGCCTGTCCCACAGGCGGCGCAACGCGCGTTCGGTTTCCCTGTCGAAGAGCAGGCACACCGCGAGAGCCATCAGCCGAGACGTTCGGCTCGCGCGTACAGATACCGCTGCTGGGGCAGGCTCGTGGCGCGTCGCGCGGCCTCGCCGTATTCCGCCCGGGCTGCCGCCTCGTCGCCCAGCATCTCGAGCAGATGCGCCCGCACCGCATGGAACCGCCGGCCGTCCGCGACACGGTCGTCGGCAGCGAGCCGCGCGAGGAGGTCGAGCCCCTCCTCGGGACCGCGTGCCATCGCGACGGCGACGGCGTGATTGAGCGCGACGACGGGGTTGTCCGACATCCGCAGCAGCAGTTCGTAGAGCCGCACGATCTGCGGCCAGTCCGTCTCCTCCGCACGAGACGCACGATCGTGCACCGCGGCGATCGCGGCCTGGAGCTGGTACGGGCCGGCTTCGCGGCGGCGAAGTGCCCCAGAACGAAGTGCCCCGGCAACCAGTGCCGTGCCCTCGGCGACGGCGTCGCGATCCCACAGCGAGCGGTCCTGCGCGTCCAGCGGGATCAACGCTCCGTCGGCGGACACCCGCGCGCCGCGCCGCGCGTCCGTCAGAAGCATCAATGCCAGCAGTCCCGCCACCTCGGGGTCGGACGGGAGCACCCTGTGGACGATGCGGGCCAGCCGGATCGCCTCCGACGACAGGTCGTGGCGGACGAGGTCCGTGCCCGAGGTCGCGGCGTAGCCCTCCGTGAAGATCAGGTACAGCACGTGCAGCACCGCTGCGAGTCGCTCGGCGTATCCGTCGGCCGCGGGCATCCGGAACGGCTCGCCGCTGTCCTCGATACGTTTCTTCGCGCGGCTGATCCGGCGGGCCATCGTGTCCTCGGAGGTCAGGAACGCCCGCGCGATCTCCGCGGTGGTCAGGCCGCCGACGGCCCGCAACGCGAGCGCGACCTGGGATGCGGGCGTCAGCGACGGGTGGCAGCACAGGAACAGCAGCACGAGCGTGTCGTCGGAGGGGACGTCCGCATCCGCCGCGGGTGCTCGCCATCGATCGGACGGTGTCCATTGCGTGACGACATCCTCGCGGCGCCGCCGCGCCTGCTCGCTGCGCAGCAGGTCGGTCAACCGTCGTGATGCGACGGTGACGAGCCACGCCCCCGGATCGTCCGGAAGCCCCGAGCGCGGCCATCCGGTCGCGGCCGCCAGCAGCGCTTCCTGCACCGCGTCCTCGGCCAGGTCGAAGCGCCCGTAACGCCGGACGACCGCACCGAGGACGCGCGGCGCTTCGTTGCGCAGCACGTCCTCGAGCGCGGTGTCGTGCATGTCTACGGTTCGGGTTCCGGGGGCACGCCTTCGTCGATGGGACGGACGTCGGCGTAGGCGGCGGCACGGACATGCGGCGGCGCCGGGCACTCGGCGAGCCGGAGCGCGATCTCGGTGGCGCGGTCGAAGCTGTCGCACTCGACGATCCAGTAACCGGCGAGCACTTCCTCGGACTCGGCGTACGGCCCGTCGGTCACGAGCGCGCCGGGCCCGACGCGCCGGGTGTGGACGGGCGCGGCCAGTCCCCGGGTCTCGACGAGTTCGCCGGAGGCCTCGAGTTCGGCATTGAACTTGGTCATGAACTCGGCCATGGCCGCGAAGTCCTCCTGCGACCATGCGGGCGTCCCCGTGCTCTTGCCCGCCATGCCGTCGTAGTCCTGCTGGGTCCCGTAACTCTGGATCATGAATTTCATGGCCGTTCCTCCTCCGTGGCACCCCGGATGGGTGCTGCATCGGATACGTCGGAGCCGGTGACCCCGTCCGGACACAGTCCTGAAGAGAAATTATCGGCGAATGCGGGAGACTTCGGTGCCGATCAGGCCACGGTCACGTGCCACACCAGCGCGGCCGCGAGCGCACCGACACCGTTGAGCGACCAGTGCAGCGCGATCGGGGCGAGGATGCTGCCGCTGCGACGACGCAGCCAGGTGAAGACGAATCCGGCGGCCGCGGTCGCGACGACCGCGCCCGCGATGCCGAGGACCTGCCCCCACACGCCACCGCCGAGCACTGCGCTCAGGCCCGCGTTCCCGGAGGTGAGGCCGAGCGACGACGCGATGTGCCACAGGCCGAACAGCAGCGAGCCGGCGGCGAAGACGCCGCGGGCTCCCCACGCGCGTTCGAGCGCGCCGTGCAGGACCCCGCGGAAGGCGAGTTCTTCCGGGATGACGGTCTGCAGGGGAATCACGATCATCGATGCGACGAGGGCACCGGAGATGGTCGCGTACCGCTCGGACAGGAAGAACTGCCGGGTGAACGGCAGCGCGATACCGACGGCGACGACGCCGACGACGAGCCCGATGGCCCCGAGCGAGTAGAGCGTCCCGCGCTTCCAGTGCCGGGGCGACAGTCCGAGTTCCGACCAGCGCATTCCGCGGTGCCGCATCATCGCGACGAGCACGAGCGCAGCGATGGGCACGGTCGCGATGGACGCCCACACGGTGGTGAAGTGGGCCACCATGTTGGTGGCGACGAGCACGGCGACGACGACGAGAACGTCGAGCCACGCGTGAGCGCGGTGGAGGCGTACGAGACCCGCGGTGACTCCGCCGGGCATATTCGCGAGAAGCATCCTCACAAGTGTACGGATTGCGGCCCCGTCGCGGCATGACGCACATCACTGCAACGGCGTACCACCCGTCACCGAGAGCCGGAAAACCGCAGGTGACGCACGTCACTTCGCGATCAGGAATCGGCTGGGTCACACGCCCCGTTGTCAAGGTCTTGCGTCGTCGCCGCTAGCCTGTTAGCCGAACCCAGCCCCTCTCCAGGAGTAATCATGGCCGACTTCCTCTACGAGGACCTGCTGCCCATCGGGGAAGACCCCACCGAATACCGGCTGCTGACCAGCGAGGGGGTGTCCACCGTCGAAGGACCCGACGGCCGCACCTTCCTGAAGGTCGAACCCGAGGCTCTCCGCCTGCTCACCGAGACCGCGCTGCACGATATTTCCCACTACCTGCGCACGGATCACCTGAAGCAGCTCGCCAGCATCCTCGAGGACCCGGAAGCGTCGAACAACGACAAGTTCGTGGCCCTGGATCTCCTGAAGAACGCGAACATCGCCGCGGCCGGCGTGCTCCCGATGTGCCAGGACACCGGCACCGCCATCGTCATGGGCAAGCGCGGCCAGCACGTGCTCACCCCCGGCGACGACGAGGAGTCGATCGCGCGCGGCGTGTACGACGCGTACACGAAGCTGAACCTGCGCTACTCGCAGAACGCTCCCCTGACCATGTGGGACGAGAAGAACACGGGCAACAACCTGCCCGCCCAGATCGAGCTGTACGCGGACACCGCGAAGGGCCACGAGAACTCCTACAAGTTCCTGTTCATGGCCAAGGGCGGCGGATCGGCCAACAAGTCGTACCTGTACCAGGAGACGAAGGCCATCCTGAATCCGGACTCGATGATGCAGTTCCTCGAGGCCAAGATCCGCTCTCTCGGCACCGCCGCGTGCCCGCCGTACCACCTCGCGATCGTCGTCGGTGGCACGTCCGCCGAGTTCGCGCTCAAGACCGCGAAGTACGCATCGGCGCACTACCTGGACGAGCTGCCCACCGAGGGCGCGATCACCGGCCGCGGGTTCCGCGACCACGAGCTCGAGAAGAAGGTCTTCGAGCTCACCCAGAAGATCGGCATCGGCGCGCAGTTCGGCGGCAAGTACTTCTGCCACGACGTCCGCGTGATCCGCCTCCCCCGCCACGGCGCGTCGCTGCCCGTCGCGATCGCCGTGTCCTGCTCGGCGGACCGCCAGGCGAAGGCGAAGATCACCCCCGAGGGCGTGTTCCTCGAGCAGCTCGAATTCAACCCGGGCCGGTTCCTGCCGGAGATCACCGACGAGCGCCTCGATGCCGAGACCGACGGCGTGTCCGGCACCGGCAAGGGTGCCGCCGTCAAGATCGATCTGACCCGGCCGATGCCGGAGATCCTGGCCGAGCTGTCCAAGCACCCGGTCAAGACCCGGCTGTCGCTGACCGGACCGCTGGTCGTCGCCCGCGACATCGCGCACGCCAAGATCAAGGAACGGCTCGACGCCGGCGAGGAGATGCCGCAGTACCTGCGCGACCACCCGGTCTACTACGCGGGTCCGGCCAAGACCCCCGACGGCCTGGCGTCCGGCTCGTTCGGCCCGACCACGGCGGGTCGCATGGACTCGTACGTCGAGCAGTTCCAGGCCGCGGGTGGCTCGATGGTGATGCTCGCGAAGGGCAACCGCTCCAAGCAGGTCACCGACGCGTGCGAGAAGCACGGCGGCTTCTACCTCGGCTCGATCGGCGGCCCGGCCGCCCGCCTGGCGCTGGACTGCATCAAGAGCGTCGAGGTCGTCGAGTACGAGGAACTCGGCATGGAGGCGGTCTGGAAGATCGAGGTCGAGGACTTCCCGGCCTTCATCGTCGTCGACGACAAGGGCAACGACTTCTTCGCCGGTACCGGCGAGGTCACGCTGACGATCGGTAAGCGCCCCGGCCTCTGATCGGTTGCACCCCAACGCATCCGCGGACCGTTTCGGTTCGCGGATGCGTTGTTTCGTCTGCGGCCGTCAGGCGCAGGCCGCGCACGGCTCGGTGCGGGAGAGCACCGCGGGTGCCTGCGCGACCACGTCCTGCAGGAACCGCACGACGGTGGCCGCCGAGGCGGGTTCTCCGGGCTTCAGCACCGCGCACAGGGCCCGGCAGACGTCGGGGTCGAGCGCGGGTTCGGCCCGGAAGTTGGTGCCGAGCGCGAGCGTGAGCGGTCCCGGAAGCCGGGGCGAGCGGATCTCGAGTGCCGCGCCCGCGTGCCCGTCGGTCAGGCAGACGTCGAAGCGCGCGACGTCGGCGTCGTGCTCGAAACGGACGGTCCGCACGCGGTTGTGACGCATCTGCCGGTACAGGGGTCGCAACCCGCCGAGGACCAGGGGGCGGATCGTGACCGAGTTCCTCTGGACGTTCATAATTTGGAATTATTCCAGATTATGTCGAGGGCCGGCAACCGTCCCTCACAGCACTGCCGCTCCCGCCACCTGCTTCACCGAGGCATTGATCCGATTCCAGACGTTGATCGTCGCGATCTGCACGATCAGCGCCGCGAGCTGCTCCTCGGTGTAGAGATCGGCGGCCGCGTCCCACACCTCGTCGGGAACCGGGTCCGGCCGGTCCGCGAGCCGGGTGACCGCCTCGGTCAGCGCCAGCGCCGCGCGTTCCTCGTCCGTGAAGTACGGGGATTCGCGCCAGGCGGCCACCGCGAACAGCCGCTCGGCCGTCTCGCCGTCCTTCAACGCGAGCCGCGGGTGCAGATCGACACACACGCCGCAGCCGTTGATCTGACTGGCCCGCAGGTGCATCAGATGCAACGTCTTCACGGGAATGTCGACGTCGTCGGTGGACTGTCCGAGCGCGTGGATCGCCTGCATCGCCGCGGGCAGGACCATCACCGGATTCTTCATTCGAGCCTGCATCGGTTCGCTCCTTGTCACATCGGGTCGTTCCGGTTCATCACCACATCGACGGAACAGGGCGGAAGGATGTGACAGATGAGCGACGAGGATTTCCTGGCGCGGCAGTTCGAGACCCACCGAACACACCTGTGGTCCGTCGCCTTCCGCATGCTGGGATCGGGGGCGGACGCCGACGACGCACTGCAGGAAACGTGGCTGCGGCTGAGCCGTTCCGACACCAGTGAAGTCGCCAACCTCGCCGGCTGGCTGACCACCGTCGTGAGCCGTGTATGCCTGGATCAGCTGCGGGCCCGCCGATCACGATCCGAGGTCTCCCTCGACGATCCCGATCACCCCCGGGAGCCCGCACTCCCCCAGCCTGCGACCGGGCCGGAACACGAAGCGGTTCTTGCCGATTCCGTCGGAGTCGCGATGCTCGTCGTCCTCGACACCCTCGGCCCGGCGGAACGGCTCGCGTTCGTGCTGCACGACATGTTCGGTGTGCCGTTCGACGAGATCGCCCCCATCGTCGACCGCGCCCCTGCCGCGCCCCGGCAGCTCGCCAGCCGCGCGCGACGCCGGGTGCAGGGCGCGACCCTCACCCCATCGGACCTGTCGCGCCGGCGGCAGGTCGTCGACGCGTTCCTCGCCGCGTCCCGGGAAGGCCGGTTCGACGACCTGCTGACGCTGCTCGACCCCGAGGTGCGCCTGCACGCCGACGACGCCGCGGTCGCCGCCGCGCAGGACGCCGCCGCGGCCGGGGCGCCCCTGCTCGACCGCGAACTGGTCGGGGCCAAGGCGGTGGCCACCGCGTTCTCCGGACGCGCCCGGAAGGCGCAGACCGTCCTCGTCGATGGCATGCCCGGCGCGGCCTGGGCACCGGGCGGCATGCCGCGGTCCGTGTTCGTCTTCACGATCGACGACGGCCGGGTCGCAGCGATCGACGTGGTGGTCGATCCCGACGAGATCGCCGCGCTCGACATCGTGTTCGTCGACGACTGACGTCGCCGCGTCCCCCTACCTTTTCCGAGCGAGTCCCCCTACCTTTTCCGAGCGAGTCCCCCTACCTTTTCCGAGCGAGCGGTACATTCGATCGATCGAAGGAGACGAGCGATACATTCGCTCGGACGCGCGGAGCGCACACCGCCGACGGTCAGGCGTCGAGCACGGTCCCCGCCCGCTCCGGCAGGGTGTAGGCCGCGACCGCGGCGACGGCGAACGCGGCCGCGAACACCCCGAACACGAGCCCGTTCCCGCCGTGCAGCAGCCACGGCACCATGAGCGGCGCGAGGATCGACGCGATCCGGCCGAACGCCGCGGCGGCGCCGGTGCCGGCCCCGCGCACCGACGTCGGATACAGCTCCGGCCCGATCGCATACAACGCGCCCCACGCGCCGAGGTTGAAGAACGACAGCATCATTCCCGCCGCGACGATCGTGGTCGGAGTGTCCGCGAGCCCGAACAGTCCCGCCGCGACCGCCGAGCCGACGAGGAACGTCGCGAGGGTCGCGCGGCGGCCCCACACTTCGATCAGCCAGGCCGCGACCGCGTAGCCGGGTAGCTGCGCGAGCGTGATGATCAGGGTGTATTCGAACGACTTGACCAGGTCGAAGCCCTGATTGACGAGCAGGCTGGGCAGCCAGATGAACGCGCCGTAGTACGACAGGTTGATGCCGAACCACACGATCCACAGTGCCGCGGTGCGCCCCCGCAACCGCGGGGACCAGATCGATTCCGCGACGACGGGTGTCGGCTCCGCAACCGGTTCGTCGAGCGGGGGCGTGGCGACGGCGACGCCCGCCGACCGCTCGAACGCCCGCACCGCGGCTTCCGCTTCGGCGAATCGGCCCTTCCGCTCGAGGAAGCGCACCGATTCGGGAAGACCCAACCGGATCACCACGGCGTACAGCGTCGGGACGACACCGGCGAGCAGTGCCCAGCGCCAGCCGTCGTCGTTGATCGGCACGACGAAGTAGCCGATCAGCGCGGCCATGATCCAGCCGACCGCCCAGAACGCTTCGAGCGCCACCACCACGCGACCACGCACCTTGCGCGGCGCGTACTCGCTGACCAGCGTCGATGCGACCGGGAGTTCCGCCCCCAGCCCGAGTCCGACGACGAACCGCAGCACCAACAGCACCGCGACCGATCCGGCCAGCGCCGACGCACCGGTCGCCAGGCCGTAGACGAGCAGCGTGGTCGCGAACACCTGCCGGCGTCCGATGCGGTCGGCGAGCAGCCCGCCGAGCGCCGCCCCGACGGCCATGCCGACGAACCCGATCGAGCCGATCCACGAGAGCTGGGTGCTGCTGAGGTTCCATTGCACGGCGAGGGCGGCCATCACGAACGAGATGAGCCCGACGTCCATCGCGTCGAGCGCCCAGCCGATGCCGGAGCCGAGCACCAGCCTGGTGTGTCTGCGGGTGAACGGCAGTTCGTCGAGCCGCTGGGCGCGCGTGGTCATGAAGCGCAACGTACCGGCCGGGCCGCTCGGTTCGCAGTGAGCGACGCGATGGGGTTTCGCACACCCGGGAGGCCGTCAGGAAGGCATCGACTGCCCACGCAACGCCTCTGCCCCCTCCCCGCTCAGACGCGACAGTGCCGCGCGCCGGCCGGTGAGCAGCAGCAGAATCGCGGAGATCGGTCCGCGCACCTCCGGACCCTCGCCGACCGACCAGTCGACATCGGTTGCGATGAAGCGGAATCCGTCGAGCGGAACAGACTCGAAGACCCGGCTCTTGCTCGTTCCACGCGAGGACCAGACCCGATCCGCCGCGGTGGCCGCCGCCGCGGTCGGCATCGGGAGGTCCCGCTGCAGCGGCACCGCGATGTCCTGGCTGTGGACGAGGATGTCGATCAGTGTCTCGAGCTCGGTGAGGCCGATGTTGTGCCGGCGCGAGCCGATCATGGCCCGGATGTCCGCGACCAGCCGTTCGGGCGGTGACGCGGCGCGGCTGCGGGCGGCCTCGCGGATCGTCGTGTTGACGCTGCCGGGATGCCGCAGCGCCATCCGGATCGCCTGACCGAGCGTGATCTGCTGCAGCGTCAGGTGGGCGGCGACGTCGCGCACGGTCCAGCCCTCGCACAACGACGGGTGCGACCACTCGTCGTCGGAAAGCTGTTCGAGCAGGTCGGCCGTGCGTCGACGTTGGTCGTCGATCGCGTCCCACACCTCGTCGGAGTCCATCCGGCCACCCCGTTTCCTGTCCGCCCGCACGACACCCGGCCCGGATGACACCCGGCACGTTCAGCCGCGCGCCGCCTCCTCGAGCACCGGCACCTCGATCTTGTGCATCTTCATCAGCGCGTCGCTGACCCGCTGCACGACTCCCAGATCCGGGTCGGACATCAGTTCCCCGAGCCTGCGCGGCACCACCTGCCAGGACACCCCGAACCTGTCCTTCAGCCATCCGCACTGCGATTCCTCGCCGCCGTCGGCGGTGAGGGCGTCCCAGTAGTGGTCCACCTCGTCCTGGTCGGCGCAGTCGATCGCGAACGACACGGCCTCGTTGAACCGGAACTGGGGACCGCCGTTGAGCCCGCTGAACCGGGTGCCGTCGAGTTCGAACTCGACGGTCAGGGCGGTGCCCGCCGGAACCGGTGAGTCCTCGGGATAGGGGGTGACCTTCAGAATGCGCGAATTGGGGAACACCGTGATGTAGTACTCGGCTGCTTCCTGCGCGTTCATGTCGAACCACAGCCACGGGGTGATCGCGGGCATCGGTTTCTCCTCGTCTCGGGTTTCCATCGTCGCCTACACAGACCCCGCGGCGCGGGAAAACTCATCGGTCGACCAGCTCGGCCGGGTAGAAGAACTCGCCGATCAGGCTCCGCTCCCACCACTCACCCGTCGCACGCCGCTGCGCGCGGGTGGTGAACCGGTACCGGTACAGGCGGGCGCGCACGAAGCGCGGCGGTTCGTCCGGGAACGGGTTGTGCCGCAGCAGCTTCAGGACGTGTTTGTCGTTGCTGAGCAGTTTCGCCATGAGCTGCGGGAACCAGGCGGCCGCGTAGTCCCGGGAGATCCCGGCGAACCACATGAGCCAGTCCAGCCTCAGATGGTAGGGCGCGAACTGGCGGGGCCGGCGCCGCAGGTCGCCCGGCTTGCCCTTGAATTCGTATTCCTTCCATTCCGTGTCGGGGCCGATCGTCGCATCGGAGGTGCCTTCGACGACGACCTCGCGTCGTACTCGCGTCACGCTGCCGAACGCGCCGTAGGTGTTGACGAAATGCCACTTGTTGAAGCTGGCGTTCATCTTCTGCTTGCCCGACGCCATGTTCCGGATCGGCTGGTAGCTCAGCACCACCACCACGGCGGCCAGGGCCAATGCGGCCGCAGTGAAGGCCGCTGGTGTGTCCTTGTGGCCGCCGGGGGCGCCGAAAGGCAACACCAGGTCGTAGGCCGCATTCGGTATCACGGACAACCCGAGGATGATCGCCATCCAGTTCAACCACGAGAAGTTGCCGCTGGCCACCAGCCACAACTGGGTGACGATCATGATCCCGGCGGCGATCCCGGCGACCGGTTGCGGCAGGAACAACCCGAACGGCACGACGAGCTGCGTGAAGTGGTTGCCGAGGACCTCCACCTTGTGCAGCGGTCGCGGCAGGCGATGGAAGTACCAGCTGAACGGGCCGGGCATCGGCTGGGTCTCGTGGTGGTAGTACAGGCACGTCAGGTCCCGCCAGCAGCGGTCGCCGCGCATCTTGATCAGACCCGCTCCGAACTCGAGGCGGAACAGCAGCCACCGCAGCAGGATCAGCACGACGAACGGCGGCGCGATCTCCGCATTGCCCAGGAAGATCGCGAGCACACCCGCTTCGAGCAGCAACGATTCCCAGCCGAACGAGTACCACACCTGCCCCACGTTGACGATGGACAGGTACAGCGCCCACAGGACGAACCACACGAGCATCGTCAACGGCAGCGGCAGCAGGTCCGTGACCCCGAGGATCGTGGCGGCGGCGAGCACCGCCCCGGTCGCCGCGACCGCGGCGTAGAACCGGTCCGAATAGTGCCAATGGAACAGGCTCGGCGACCGCCGGAACGGCACCGCCCGCACGAAGTCCGGGATGGGGAGCAGCCCATCGGACGCGAGCAGCGCCCGGAACTGGTTGAACGCCACCAGGAACGCGACGAAGTACAGGGCCGCGAGTCCCCGCGTGAAGAACAACCGGCCCCACGTGTAACCGTCCGCATCGAACCAGTCCACCGCCCTCACCGATTCCGAGGATCCCACCGCTGCGACGCTTTGAAAACCCGCGCCTCCCCGAGAGGGCACCGTCGTCCGTCCGGAGCGAATATCGGTCCCCACCGCCCGGACGCGGCTACCGTCGGACTGTGCGTGTGTCCCGGATCGTCGCCGTGTCGGACGCCGTGGGTGCCACCCGCTCACGGCGGGAGAAGGTCGCGCTGCTGCGGGAGCTGCTCGCCGACCTGGACCCGGACGAGGTGGAACCGGTCGTCGCGTGGCTGTCGGGCGAGGTGCGGCAGGGCCGGATCGGCGTCGGGTGGCGCACCCTCACCGGCCTGCAGATCGACCCGGCACCCGAGCCGACCCTGTCGGTCGGTGACGTCGACGCGACCTTCACCACCCTCGCCGCGACCACCGGCGCGGGCTCCACGGAACGCCGCCGCACGCTGCTGACCTCCTTGTTCGGTGCCGCGACCGCGGACGAGCAGCAGTTCCTGGTCCGCCTGCTCACCGGCGATCTGCGGCAGGGCGCGCTCGAAGGGGTGATGACCGACGCCGTCGCCGCGGCCTCGTCGGTACCGGTCGAGGCGGCGCGCCGCGCGTTCATGTTGTCGGGCCGCCTCCCCGCGACCGCGGCGGCCGCGCTCGCGGGCGGTGTGGAGGCGCTGGGCGTGTTCCGGCTCGAGGTAGGACGGCCGGTCCGGCCGATGCTCGCGTCCCCCGCCGGGTCGCTCGCCGAGGCGCTCACCCAGCTCGGCCCGGTAGTGAGCGTCGAGTACAAATTGGACGGCGCCCGCATCCAGGTGCACCGGCACGGCGACGACGTCCGCGTCTACACCCGCACGTTGCGCGACATCACGTCGAGCGTGCCCGAGCTCGTCGAACTGGTTGCGGCACTGCCGTGTTCGAGTGTCGTGCTCGACGGCGAAACCCTGGCGCTGACCGACAGCGGACGACCGCGCCCGTTCCAGGAGACGATGAGCCGGTTCGGCGCGGCGAGCGCCCACGACCTGCTGCTGCACCCGTACTTCTTCGACTGCCTGCATCTGGACGGCACCGATCTGCTCGACGCCCCGCTCACGGACCGGATCGCCGCCCTCGACACGGTCGCAGCGCCGTACCGGATCCCGTCCCTGATCGAGCCCAATCCGGAGGCGGCAGCAGCGCACTTCGACGCTGCCCTGGCCGACGGCCATGAGGGTGTGATGGTCAAGTCCCTCACCGACCCATACGCGGCCGGACGGCGTGGCCGCACCTGGCTCAAGGTCAAACCCGAACACACGCTGGACCTGGTGGTACTCGGCGCCGAGTGGGGCTACGGCCGGCGCACCGGATACCTGTCGAACCTGCACCTGGGCGCCCGCGACCCCGACGGCGGCGAACCGGTCATGGTCGGCAAGACGTTCAAGGGCCTGACCGACGAGCTGCTGCGCTGGCAGACCGAGGAGTTCCCGCGCCGCGAACGTGCCCGCGACGCGCACACCGTCTACCTGCGTCCCGAGCTGGTCGTCGAGATCGAACTCGACGGGGTGCAGGTCAGCCCGCGTTATCCCGGCGGGGTGGCGCTGCGGTTCGCGCGGGTGCTGCGGTACCGGCCCGACAAGGACGCCGCCGACGCGGACACCATCGACGCGGTGCGCGCGCTGCTGCCGTCCCGGTAAACGGCCGAATGCCGATTCCCGGCCGCGGGTCGCGGTTACCGTCGTCGATGTGCGTGCGCCCCGAGAGGAGAACCCGTGACCGAAATCGCCGCCTCCCCCGCCGCAGGTCCCGGCCGGGAACGTCAGGGTGTCGTCTACCGCGACGGGGCGCTCGGCCGCCGCCCGGCCGTCCCGACGAACTTCGCCGATCTGGAGCGCGCCGCGCGCCGGGCCAGTTCGAAGCGTGCCTGGGCGTACGTCGCGGGAGGTGCCGGTGAGGGCCGCACGATGCGCAACAACCGGCGCGCGTTCGACCGGTGGGCGATCGTGCCGCGCATGGCGCACGGCGTCACCGAACGCGACCTCGGCACCACGGTGGTGAACACCGCGTTGTCGTCGCCGCTGCTGCTCGCACCGGTCGGTGCGGGCGCGTTGATGGCCCCCGACAGCGACCTGGCGATCGCGCGGGCCGCCGCGGCAACGGGGGTGCCGTACATCTTCTCCAACCAGGGCTGCACGCCGATGGAGGACTGCGCCGCCGCGATGGGCGACGCACCGCGGTGGTTCCAGCTGTACTGGAGCTCGGACGAGGACCTCGTCGACAGCCTGCTGCACCGGGCCGAGACGATCGGCGCGGAGGCCGTCGTCGTCACCCTCGACACGACCGTGCTGGGGTGGCGTCCGCAGGATCTGAATCTCGGTTCGCTGCCGTTCGCGCGTGGCGAGGGCATCGCCCAGTACACGTCCGATCCGCGTTTCCGCGACATCGTGCGGCGGCGGATCGACGCGGCACGCGAGACGGTCGCGGAGCGGCCCGACATCACGTGGGGTGCGATCCGCACGCTGCTGGCGATGACCCGGAACCATCCGGGCCGGTTCCTCGACAACCTGCGCTCCCCCGTTCCGCGTGCCGCCGCGGAAACGTTCCTCGAGATCTACTCCAATCCGGGCCTGAGCTGGGATCATCTGGCGACGCTGCGCGACCGCACCCGGTTGCCGGTGGTGCTCAAGGGGATTCTGCATCCCGACGATGCGCGCCGCGCCGTCGATCTCGGTGTGGACGCGATCGTGGTGTCGAATCACGGCGGCCGCCAGATCGACGGTTCGCTCGCTTCGCTCGATGCGCTCCTCGACATCCGGGCCGCGGTCGGGCGGGGACCGACTCTCCTGCTGGACAGCGGAATCCGAAGCGGCGCAGACATATTCGTCGCGCTCGCGCTCGGCGCCGACGCGGTGCTGCTCGGCCGGCCCTACATGTACGGGCTGGCGCTCGCGGGGCAGCGCGGGGTCGAGGAAGTGATCCGCAATGTGATCGCCGAGTTCGACCTCACCATGGCGTTGACGGGTGCGCGGTCGGTCGACGAGATCGACGAACGGTTCGTGCGCCCCAATCCGTCGACGTGAGCCAGGTCTTCGCGACGGTCAGCTCTCGGTGAGGAGAGTGCGACGCAACCCGCTCGCGCGCAGCACCTGGCGTCCCACTCCGGCGCGCACGGCGGCCTCGGTGCCGATGATGCGCACGCGTTTCCGGGCGCGGGTGATGGCGGTGTACAGCAACTCCCGCGTCAGCAGCGACGACGTCTCGTCGGGCAGCACCACCGACACGGTGTCGTACTGGCTGCCCTGGCTGCGGTGGATGGTCATGGCATACACCGTCTGCACCGCCGACAGGTGACTCGGGTGCAGCAGGAACGGATCCTTGCCGCGCGCGAACGCCGCGACCAGCGCGTCGTCCTCACGGCGCACCACGACCCCGGTGTCGCCGTTGTAGATGCGCAGGTCGTGGTCGTTCGCGGTGACCATCAGCGGCTGCCCCGGATACCAGCGATCGGGGTCGAGGCGACGCCCGGAGGACGCCCCGATCCATTCCATTGCCTGCCGCGCCCAGTGCTGCACGCCGTACGGGCCGTCGCGGTGCGCGCACAGCAGCCGGTGCGTCTCGAACCGGGCCAGCGCGGTGTGGGCGTCCCCCGCGACCGCCGCCGCGGTGACCTCCTCGGCGGAGCGGACCACGTCGTCGTGCAGGGCGGTCAGGTCGCCGGGGGCGTGGAAGGTCACCTCGGGCACGCCGCTGAGCAGGATGCGCATCGTCTCGTCGTCGTCGCCGTCGCGCACCGCAACCGCGAGCCGGGCGATGTCCCCACCGAACCGCCTGCCGCGGCTAAGGCGAACCACGCTGCCGCGCAGTCGTTCCCGCTCGCCGGCTCCGAAGGCGGTTTCGGCCGGATCGTCGGTGACGGCGGTCAGGTCGCGGGCGGCGATGTTCACGAACACCGGGTTCGGTGTGCCGGAGACGGGCCGCGCCACCAGATCCGCGAGGACCGCACCGGCATCGACGGACGTCAGCTGGTCCGGGTCGCCGACGAGCACGAGCCTCGTGTCGGGGCGGACCGCTTCGAGCAGGCAGCTCATCATCGTCAGCGACACCATGGAGGTTTCGTCGACGACGATCGCGTCGAACGGCAGGTGGTTGCCGGCGTGGTAGCGGAAGCGGGTGCGTCCCCGCTGCCAGCCGAGCATGCGGTGCAGTGTCATGGCGGTGACGTCGGGTGCGAGCCCGAGCGGCCCGGCCTGGTCGCGCACCGATTCCTGCAGCCGTGCCGCGGCCTTGCCGGTCGGGGCCGCCAGACCGATCCGCACGCCGGGCCCGTGCAGCGAGGTGAGCAGCGCGAGGATCCGCGCGACGGTGTGCGTCTTGCCGGTGCCGGGTCCACCGGCGATGACGGTGGTCCAGTGGGTGGCGGCGAGCGCGGCGGCCACTCGCTGACGGTCCGGTGCCGACGACGGCCGGGACGGGTCTGCCGGGTCACGGAACAGTTCGTCGAGCCGCCGCACCAGCAGGTCCTCGTCGACGTCCGGGTAGTCGCGGGATCGCGCATCCAGCGCCCG
The DNA here is from genome assembly GCF_053589115.1 of Rhodococcus sp. NPDC003383. Classification (NCBI taxonomy): domain Bacteria; kingdom Bacillati; phylum Actinomycetota; class Actinomycetes; order Mycobacteriales; family Nocardiaceae; genus Rhodococcus; species Rhodococcus sp. NPDC003383. The sequence continues at coordinate 164,894 of NZ_JBSFRG010000001.1, forward strand.
CCGCACGGTCTGCTCCTGCCGGAAGTAGCGGTCCAGGTACAGCAGCGGCCCCGCGTCGGTGTCGACGAGCCGCAGCGGACGCAGGGGCCCGGTCGGGGATCCGGTGATCAGGGGGCTGCGCCGCAGGGCCGCGATCACCGCGTCGTCGTCCGGCCAGGGCAGCGTGGCCGGGTCCACCTCGGCGTTCTCGTCGACGCCGACGTCCCGCAACCGGGTCAGGTCCAGGCACACGGACCCGGACCGCACGGCCCGCACGGCCAGCGCGGTGGCCAGGTGCACGTCTTCGTCGGGTTCGGCGCCGAGGCTCGCCAGTCGCAGCGCGACGTGGACGTCGGCGGCGGCGAGCACCCCGGCCTCGTTGAACGCGCGCAGGGCGCCTTTGCCGCGCTGGGCCACCAGGACATCGATCACGGTTGGGCCTTTCCGGCGAGCAGGTCGGACAGTTCGGTGACGAGGGCGGCCGGAGGCGTCCAGTCGAACACGCCGACTCCCGCCGGCGTGTCCGGCCCGACCATGCCGCGCACGAACAGATACTGCGCTCCCCCGAGGTGCACGGCCGGATCGTAGCCGGGCAGTCGCCACCGCAGATACCGGTGCAGTGCAACCGAATACAGCAGCGCCTGCATCGGATAGTGGGCGCGCAGCATCTCCGCGGCCATCCGGTCGCGGGTGTAGTGCTCGGTGGTCAGCACCTCGTCGGGTGCCAGCCGGTTCGTCTTGTAGTCGACGATGACGTAACGACATTCCCCGTCGCTTCGCTCGCCCCCGGCGCTCCGCTCACCGGACACCCGCAGCACCGCGTCGATGCTGCCGGTGAGGTAACCGCGCAACGGAATCGGCTCGAGGGTCCGCACCGGCTCCGCGTAGGGCCGCATCGGGTCGTCGGCGGGCAGGTGCCGGCGCAGCAGCGCACCGACCGCGTCGAGCGTCACGATCGTCGAGACCGGATTGTCGCCGCCGGCGAGCGGCAGTTCGAAGTCCAGTTCCGCCAACCGATCCGACGGCGCGATCCCGGCGAGGGTCGTGCCGAGGGCACCGAGCGGGGTGTGCAGCACCGGCGTCAGGGCCGCGGCCAGGGCCGCCGGATCGACGTCCGAATGCTGCGCGACGATCACCTCGCGGCATCGATCGAGCAGTTCGGCGTCGAGGTCGGCGGCGGCGGTGTCGACGACCTCGAGGACGGCGTGGACGAGGGTGCCGAACACGGTGCCGCCGGGCAACCCGTTCATCGGCGACTCGATGCCGGCCACGTCCGGCACCGGTTCCGGTCCGCCGGGCGGCAGCGGCGGCTCCTCCGGCTCGTCGTCCTTGTCCGGCGTCTCGACTTCACTTGCCACGCCGGGATGTTCGTGCGCGGAGGCGGTCAGCGCCGAATAGGATGTGCGACGCCAGTATTCGTCGAGTGTCCGGTCGAACCGGGCGGCGGCGAGGGCGTCGTCGCGATCCCGCTCGGGGCTCCACGTCGGCACCGCGATCGGGCCGGGCGCGACCGGTTCGGTCACGATCAGCCCGCCGGATCGCTCGGCCCACGCCGCGAACTGCTCGGCGACGACCGCATCGGCGGGGATCTTCACGTTCGGCGCGAGATCGGCGGTGCCGTCGACGCGACCGGCGAGCATGCGGTGCAGCGGCGACGACCCGGTGCCGAAGGACGGCGCCCACCACAGCGCGAGATGGCTGCGTGCGCGGGTCAGCGCGACGTACAGCAGCCGCAGTTCCTCCCCGGCCGCCTCCTCGTCGTGCCGGGCGCGGCGCTGCCCGTATCCGGGACTGCCCTCGCCGCCGACGTCGAGAATGCGGCGGCCGTCCTCGTGCAGCAGCAACGGATCGGGATTGGGGTGTTTCGCCGAGTCCCACCCGAACGGCACGTACACAACCGGGAATTCGAGCCCCTTGCTGCCGTGCACGGTGAGGATCTGCACAGCTGCGGCGTCGCTGTCGAGGCGGCGGCTGCGGTCGGTGCTCCCGGGACGCGGATCCAGCATGCGCTCCTCGAGCCACCGGGTCAGTGCCGCCGGGCCCAGGAACTCCTCGGCGGCAACACGATCGAGCAACTGCGCGATGTGCCGCACGTCGGTCAGGGCACGTTCGCCGGACACGGTCGCGAGCAGCCGCGCTTCGAGCCGGCTCAGCGTCGCGAGCTGTTCGAACAACGCCGCGAACCCGGACCGGGCGAACACCGCGGCCAGTTCACGCAGCATGCTGCCGACCTCGGCGACCAGCTCGTCGCCGCGGGTGTCGACGTCGTCGACGGTGTATCCGAGCAGCGGGGTCAGCGCGGCCAGTCGCACCCGGTCGGATCGGTGCGGCTGTTCGATCGCCTGCAGCACCCACAGCCAGTCCTGCGCGGCCGGGGTCGCGAACACGCTGGTGCCCCCGGCCAGCACGCACGGCACGCCGGTGCGCACGAGCGCGTCGTACACCAGCGACACCTGGGTGTGGGTGCGCACCAGCACCGCGATGTCGCCCGGTTCGATGCGGCGCGGGCCGCGACCGTGATCGATGGCGGCGCCGCTGTCGAGCAAGCGGACGATGTCCGCGGCGACGTCGCGCGCGACCCGGGACCGCAGCGCACCGACCGCGGGGAATCCGGAACTGCCGTACGGTCCGGCGCCGGTCCGCGGCAGGTAACGCAACCGGATCGGGGGTGCCCCGGTCAGACGCGTGGACGGTCGCGCAGCATCGACCGGGTGCACGACGATCCGCGAATCCCCCAGGGCGGCACCGCCGTACAGCTGCCTCAGCGCCGCGAGCAGGTTGCCGTCGCTGCGCCAGTTGGTCGTCAGCTCCAGGTGACAGTCGGCGACCGCGACGGCCTCGAGGTAGCTGAGGACCTCGGCCCCACGGAACGCGTAGATCGCCTGCTTGGGATCGCCGACGAGCACGAGGGTGGTGTGACCGTGGAAGGCGCGGCGCAGGATCTCCCACTGCTTCGGGTCGGTGTCCTGGAATTCGTCGACGAGCACCACCGCGAACCGCGACCGGATCCGCCGGCATGCCGCCTCGCCGTGGTCCGGGTCGCCGAGTACCCGGTGCAGCAACGCGAGCTGGTCGTCGAAGTCGCGCACGCCCGCCGCGCGTTTGCGGCGTTCGACCTCGGTGCGCACGGCGCGGGCGAAGGCGACCCGCTCCCCTGCCGGTGTGCCCTCGGCGCCCTCCGGGACGAGATCGGCCTGCGGATCGAAGATCGCGGCGCGGGCGGCGGCGGTCGCCTCGGCGAGACCGATCGGCGGGCTCGGGATCCGGCCGTAGGTGCGCAGATACAGATCCGCGACGACCTCGGTGGTCAGGTCGTCGACGTCCTCGACGAGCACCACGTCGGGTTCGCGTTCCCCGGCGATGCCGAGTTCGTCGAGCATGTGCTGGCAGAAGCCGTGGGTGGTGGCGATGGTGGTGGAGTCGAAATCCGACAGGGCCTGACGCAGCCGGGTGCGGCGCGCAGCGACGTCGCCCTCGGCGAGATACCGGATCAGCTCGTCGGCGCTGCGCCGCGCGCTGTCCGGCTCGGCGAGCGCCGCCGCGACGGTCGCGAACCGTTCCCGGGTGCGTTCGCGCAGTTCCTGGGTGGCGGCGCGGCTGAACGTCACGAGCAGCAGGTCCGACAGGTCGGCGTGGCCCTCGGCGACGAACCGGGTCGCCAGGCCGACGATCGCGTAGGTCTTGCCGGTGCCGGCGCTGGCCTCGAGCACCGTGGTGCCGCGCGGCAGCGGACCGAGCAGATCGAACGCCGTCGCCGGCGAGGTCGGCGCCGTCATCACGGCCTCCCCTGGGTTTCCGAGGCCAGCAACGGTTCCCACAGCCGCCGGGCGAGCACTCCGAAGCGGCTCGGGTCGTCGTACCAGGCGCGTTCGTCGTCGAGCGGCGGGGCGGTGGTCAACGCGTTCAGGCTCACTCCCGTTCCGTACAGGTAGGTCAGGTGCCGGTCCTTGCCGTCGCCGAACGCGCCGCCGAACTCCTTGGCGGCGGATTCGAGGGCCATCTCGACCGAGTCGCCGCGGTACCGCCGGTTCGCGTATTCGGCGGAGGCACAGGTGGTGATCGGCAGCGGCGTGTGCAGTCCGCGATCGCGCAGGCTCACCAGCCGCAGCAACTGATCGCGCGCATCGGCGGGCGCGATGAGGGTGGAACGCCAGGCGGGGGTGCGGAAGCGACCGCGGCCGGTGGTGACCGCCTGCCACGTGCCGGGCCGGCCGGACGCGGCGACGGCGAGCAGGTGGACCCACGCCGTCATGCGCTGTTTCGGAGCCAGGCGCGAGAAGGTGCTTCGCGCGATCGTCGTGCCGTGGATGCCGCCGACGGTGCCGGTGAGGCGGCGGCCGTCGCCGAGGTCGACGACGACGTCGGCGGTGCCGGCGGCCCCGGCGTGCACCGGCCCGCACGTCGCGACGAGTTCCTCGACGGTGCGGGTGACGTCACCGAGAACCTGCTCGCCCAGCGCGGCCGGAGGCAGGGTCCCCCGACGCCATTCGGCGGCGCGGAAGTCGGCGGGATCCACACCGGCCAGGCGTGCCTCGAGCATGCGTTCGCCGAGGTCCCAGCGGGCCAGGCCGTCGAGTTCGATGTCGAGAGCGTCGGCGATGTCCTCGTCGAGTTCGGGGATGCGCAGTCCCAGTCGCTGCCGCAGGAAACCCTGGGTCGGGTGCGTGAGGAAGGCGACGAGTTCGGCGAGGTCCACGTCGCCGTCGGCGCCGCGCGGAGCCAGCGACGCACACGCCACCCCGACCGATCGGGGTGGTTCGGGATCGGGTCGCGCCGCGGCCCGCGCCCCCGCGAGGGCAGCGGTGTCGAAGCTGAACGGCGCGTCGGCACGGAAGTTGCGGGCATCGAAGGGCTGCAACGGATGCCGCCTCACCACCTTGTTCGGTTCGCTTCCCGTCATGACGGCGACGACATCGCGCAGTTCGCTCAGCGGCACGGCGGGCGGCCGGTGCGCACCGGTGACGGGATCGGCGCCGGTGTGGAACAGCAGGACACGGTCGCGGGCGGACATCAGCGCGTCGAGCAGCAACTGCCGATCCTCGCTGCGCGGATCACGTTCTCCTACAACGGGATCGAGTGCGGTGACGTCGTCGCCGTCGATGTGGGTGCCGCGCGGGAAGTGCTCGTCGTCGAGCCCGAGCAGCACCACGACCCGATGCGGCACCGACCGCATCGGGACCATCGTGCAGACGGTGAGCTCACCGGTACGGAAGTTCGCCCGCGTCGGCCGGCCCGCGAGCCGGCTCGCGAGCATGGCCCGCACGTCGGCCAGACGCAGCTGCGCGTCACCGCTGTGCTCGACGGCGGCGGCCAGTTCGCGGTGCGCCTGGGTGAGCTGCCAACCGTCGGCCGGGGCGACATCGGTGAGCAGGTCGACGGCACGGGCCAGGTCCGCGGCCCACCGGGTCGCGGGTTTGGGACCACGGAGGCTGTGCAGCACCGAATGCAGCCGGTCGATGTACTCGGCGAATCTCCCGGCGCGGTCGATGTCGTTGCTGTCCACGTCGTCGAACGGCAGTGCAAGCGAAAGCCATTCGCTCTGCGACTCGTCGGCAGCGACGCCGAGCAGGAGCCGGTCGAGTGCGGTGCCGAACGTGTTCTGCGGGAAGTCGGCGAGACCGACCGCCGCGCGCTGTCCCTTGGCCAGGCCCCAGCGCGCACCGGTCGCCACGGTCCATTCCTGCAGGCGCTCGAGGTCGTCGTCGGTGAAGCGGAGCCGCCTGCGCACCGGCGGCGCCGCGGCCAGGTCGAGGACCTGACTGGCGGTGACACGGGCGTCGGCGAGGTCGAGCAGCGTCGCGACGACGGCGAGCACCGGGTTGGTGCGGCGCAGGGCGCGGTCGGCGACACGCACCCGGAGGCCGTGACCCGGATGACCGTCGACGCCCTGCCCGAACGCGGCGTGGACCAGCGGGGCGTACGTCTCGACGTCGGGGCACATGACGATCACGTCGCGCGGTTCGAGCGTCGGGTCGTCACGGAACAGGTGCAGCAGCGATTCGCGCAACACCTCGACCTGCCGGGTCGGTCCGTGGCACGCGTGGATCTGGACGGTGCCGTCGGCGGGGGCGGAACCGGCGACCGGGGCACGGCCGGCGCGGATGTCGGCCTGCAGCCGGCCGAGCAGCGTGCCGGCAGGCTCGTCCGAAGGGTGGTGGACGTCGACGGCGCCGAGGACGCTCAGGCGCATCTGGAACTCGCGGACGTCGCGGGCCAGCGCGGCGAGCAGCGGATGCCGGACCGCGAGGGCGCTGTCGTCGTCCGCGCGCCGCAGCCGCGGCGGGATCTCGGCGAGTGCCTGCCACATCGCCGGGCTCGGGTGCGGCAGCCACAGGTGCACGTCGCGGCCGGCGCCGAGCGCGGACAGGACCGCGAGCTGCACCGTCGTGAGCCGGGTGGGTCCGAACAGCGACAGTCGTTCGGGCAGGTCGACGACGCCCGGTTCGGCGCGCAGCCGCGCGCAGGCGGCGTCGAGCCGCTGGGCGGGACTGTCGCTGCCGATGCGCTCGCGCAGGCAGCGCCACAGTTCGGGCTGCCAGAGCAGGTGCTCGTCGAGCGGCGCGCCGGTGCCGTCCGTGTCGCGGCCGTCGGCCCAGTCCAGGAGCATCTGCGGTCGCTGGGCACCGTAGCTGCGCATGAGGTCGGCCAGGTGCGCGGCGGTCGCGTACCGGCGGCCGGTGCGGAAGTCGTCGGTGCCGTACCCGAGGTGCCGGGACAGCACCGCGCACCACGGCTCGCCGACGCACTCGTCGATAACGGCGAGCAGTGCCCACAGCACGCGGGACGGATGCCAGGGATCGTCGTCGGCGGTGGTCCCGGAGGCCGCGGACAGCGCTTCGTCGACGAGTCGCGCGGGTGACGGGAAGTCGATGTTGGCCGCGACCCCGTCACCACCGGTCGTGCCGAGCGCGGTGGACAACCGCTGGGTGAGCCACCGTTCCATGCCGCGGGCGGGGACAGCCACGACCTCCCGCGCGAACGGATCGGCGGGCGGCGTCGCGAGCAGTGCGGCGAGGGTGTCGGCGAGGGTGTCGGCGCGCTCGGCGCGGTGCAGCGTCAGCACGCGTGTCCTCCTCGACGTCGTCCGGTGTTCCTCCTGCGGTCTATCACACCGGTCGGACATCGAGCACCGTCGCGCGACCCCCGGGCGAGGGCGGCGCGACGAGTGGTTCAGCGGGTGAGCCAGGCGGCGAGCGCGTCGCGGTCGTTCTCGACGATCCGGCCGATCATCTTCGCGGCCAGACCTTCGATCTGCCGGCCGACGATCGGGATCTTCACGGTGACCTCGCCGCGCACGGCGAGGACGGTTCCGTCCGCGGCGGGCCGCAGATGCGAGGTGCCCCGGAAGTCGACGGGGATGCCGCTGGCACCGCCGACGACGAGGCCGGTCGCGCCGTCGGCGCCGAGGGCGCCCCAGTGGTCGGTGCGTTCCATGATCATCGGGCCGCGCACGACGCCACGGACGAGCGCGGGCATGTCGGCCGGTTCGGTCCGTTCGGTCACGACGACGAGCAGCGTGCCGGGACCGTCCGGGTTCTCGATCCGCACGGTCGCGGTGGGACTGGCAGCGACGCGGTCACGCCAGTACCGCTCGTCGGTCAGCGCGGCGTGCACGTCGCGGGCCGGATGGTCGAGGACTGCCGTGAACTCGAATTTCTTCGGCACCGTTCGGACGGTACTGCGTTCCGGCGGTCGCGTCAGGGGAACGGGAGCGCGGGCCCACTACGCGAAGGAGAGGCCGTGGCGCTCGAGGTCTTCGCGCAGGATGTGAACGGCCCTGGGTCCCATGCCGTGCAGCGCGAGCAGGTCCCGTTCGGTGTACCGCGTGAGGTCCTCGAGGGTCGCGACGCCGATGCCGTCGAGCGCGCGCTGCGCGGGTGCGGAGGTCTTGGGCAACGGGTGTCCGGTCACGCGAACCAGTCTCGCCCGGTTTCGCCGGGAACGCAGCGGTTGGGTGCAACGCACCTCTGCCGGTGGCGCAAAGACCGCGCGTCGGGGGGCACCGGCGACCGAGACGACGTCGCCGGGGACCAGGTGGACGCGGGGGTTCCGGGCGGGCAGGTCGTTGATCCGGACCAGGCCCTCCATGAGCAGGGCCGCGGCTTCACCGGCGGATCCGGCGAGGCCGCTGTCCTGCAGAAAGCCGAACAGGGAGTCGGGAACGAGTGTCGGCATGCCATCAGCGTGCCCGGTGTGCGCGTCGAGGCGGTCACGTGTGCGGAACCATCGGGTGAACGATCCGCGAATACGCGACCGCGGGTGTTGACTGCACCCACCTCCGGTGCAACACTTAACCAAATGGTTCAGTATTCGGATCTGGATTCGACGTTCGCGGCGCTGGCCGACCCCACCCGCCGCGGAATCCTCGAACATCTGGCGAAAGGGCCCGCGTCGATCAGCGACCTGGCCGCGCGATTCGAGATGAGCCTGCCCGGCATCACCAAACACATCCGACTCCTGGAGGAGGCCGGCCTGGTACTGACGGAGAAGAAGGGCCGTGTGCGGTACTGCACCCTCGGCGACAACCCACTCGACCACGAAGCGGCATGGATCCGCGGCCACCGAAAGTCGATCGAAGACCGCATGGACCGCCTCGCCGCATTCCTCGACGAAACCAAGGAGCCATCATGACCACCCCCGATCCCGCTGTCACAGACACCACTCTCACCGTCACCACCCCCGGCGACCGTGTGATCCACATCGAGCGTGTCTTCGACGCCCCGCTCGACCGGGTCTGGGCCGCCCATTCCGAACCCGACCTGCTCGCCCGATGGTGGGGCCGCGGGAACCGGCTCGACATCGAGAAGTTCGAATTCGAGCGCGGCGGGCACTGGCGGTTCGTCGAGCACGCCGACGGTGAAACCCATGGATTCGAAGGACGATTCCGCGAGATCACCCCGAAGGAACGCATCGTCCAGACCTTCGAGTGGGACGGCATGCCCGGATACGTGTCGATCGACACTGCGACGTTCGTCGACCTCGGCGACGGTCGCACGAAGCTCGTCACCGAGAGCCTGTTCCACACCACCGAGGAACGCGACGGCATGCTGCAGTCCGGCATGGAGTCCGGTTTGAGCGCGAGTTACGTCGCACTGGATCGCCTGCTGGCGGCGTGACACCCGGACACCACACCCCCGCGTGACCCCCCGCGTGACACCGGCTCGGAGACTTCGGTCACCATGTCCGCATGAAACACGGGGGTGTGGCTGTTCTGTTGGGGGTCTTCGCGGTGACGGCGGGAACCGGATGCACGGTCGTCGTGCCCGGAATTCCCTCCGCCTCGGCCGAGGAGCCGACGTTCCCTGTCTCCGCCCCGCACGCGACCGCACCCGAGTCCGAGCTCGCATCGTCCCGGGCTCCGGGCATGTCCTCCCCGGTCCGATCCATCGTCGATGCCGAGAACTACCTGACCGCGCCGGGTGTCTACCACTTCACGAGCGCCAGCGGGAAGTTCGCGTGCATGATCTCCACGGAGGAACCGACGCTCGCCGGCTGCCACGGACCCATGCCGGCGACCGCACCGAAGGTGCCCGGCAGCGGCGCACCCGACGTCCTGGTACCGCCGAACTCGGTGTCCGTCACCGCCGACGGACCGGCCGCGTTCACGAGTGTGGGCGACACGCGGTTCCACGGTCCCGGAGCCGGCGTGCAGCCGCTGCCCTACGGTCACCGCCTCGACGCCGCCGGATTCACGTGCACCGTCGATCCCGTCACGGGCGTCACCTGCGCGGCACGCCTGCACGGATTCACCGTGTCGGACAGCGCATTCGACCTCTGGTAGTGCACACCGCCCCGGCGCCGCGACGTCACCCGGCGGAGGCCTGCTCCGCGGCCCACTCGGCGACCCGCCGGACGCTCTCCTCCTCGGACAGGTCCTCGACGCGCGTCATGATCGACCAGCGCACCCCGAACGGGTCGCGGATCGAGGCGTAGCGGTCGCCGGAGACGAACGTGGCCAGCGGTTCACGGATGGTGGCACCGGCACGCTCGGCCCGCACCACCACCTCGTCGACGTTCGAGCAGTACAGCCCGAGCGAATAGCAGTCGGCGTCCCCCTGCGGCGCCGCGACGAGCCCGTAGTCCGGATTGGGTTCTCCGAGTTGCATTCGCCCACAGCCGAAGTCGAGGTCGGCATGGACAACGATTCCCCCGATTTCGGTGACGTCGACGACGCGGGCACCGAACACCGAGCGGTAGAACTCGATAGCGTCGCGGGCCGACGGCACCGCGATGAACGGGGTCAGGCTGGTGGATCCGTGCGGGATACCGTCGGTCGTGTGGTCGCCGGTGACACCGGCTCCGGTCATGGTGTTCTCGTTCATGCCACGACGCTAGGACCGGACCGTCGGGGGTGGCTTGTAGATTCGCGACAGCACACGAGAAGGGATCCGGCGTGACGACCAGCGACCGACGCGGTGTCCTGTATCCCGCGCGCCTGCCCACGTTCCATCGCGAACCACCGGCGCGCGAACTCGCAGGCCTGGTGCGGTGGTTCTGGATTCCGGAATGGCAGCTCGCCCCGGGCCGAACCTCGCGGCAGGAGGTCCTGTCCTTCCCCGCCTCGAATCTCACCGTCGGAGCCGATGGGGTGACCCTGACCGGCCCGACGACGCGACGGTCGCACCGCGACCTGACCGGCACCGACTGGGCGGTCGGTGCGCTGCTGCGCCCCGCCGCGGTCCCGGCGCTCGTCGGCGACCCCCGCGCGGCACGCGACCGGCAGGTCCCGTTCGAGGCACCCGAACTGCACCGGGCCGTGACGGCGGCGATGGCGTCCGAGGGTGACGGCGCCGCCCGGCGGGCTCGCGCGACCGCGGCGTACTCCGCGTGGCTCCTCGATCGCGTCGGCCCACCTGACGCCGAGGGTGAACTGGCCAACGCGATGGAGGACACGATCGCCGCGGATCTCGGACCGGCCCGTGTCGACGACCTGGCACAGACGCTGGGGATCTCCGTGCGCAGCGTGCAGCGTCTCGCGCAGCGGTACGTGGGCGTGACACCGCTGGCGATGATCCGTCGCTACCGGCTGCAGGAGGCCGCCCAGCGCCTGCGCGACGGCCCGGCGATCCCGATCGGGCAGGTCGCCGCCGAGCTCGGGTACGCCGACCAGGCACACCTGTGCGCGGACTTCCGGCGCGTGCTCGGTTTCACCCCGAGCGCGTACCGCGACCGCGCCGGCCCCGGCGACAACCCGTCCCACCCCGCACCGACCGGGTGAGCGATCGGATCCGGTCCGGAGCCCGGACTCAGAAGTTGCCGCGTGCGGCCTGCTCCCGCTCGATCGCCTCGAACAGCGCCTTGAAGTTGCCCTTGCCGAAGCCGAGCGATCCGTGCCGCTCGATCAGTTCGAAGAACACCGTCGGTCGGTCGCCGATGGGCTTCGTGAAGATCTGCAGCAGGTAGCCGTCCTCGTCGCGGTCGACCAGAATGCCGCGCTTCTTCAGCTCCTCGATCGGCACCCGGACCTTGCCGATACGGGCACGCAGCTCCGGATCGTCGTAGTACGCATCGGGAGTCGCGAGGAACTCCACGCCCTCCTCACGCAGCCGGTCGACCGCGGTGAGGATGTCGTTGGTGGCCAGGGCGAGGTGCTGCGCACCCGGTCCGCGGTAGAAGTCGAGGTATTCGTCGATCTGCGAACGCTTCTTCGCGATCGCGGGCTCGTTGAGCGGGAACTTCACGCGGTGGTTGCCGTTGCACACCACCTTGCTCATGAGAGCCGAGTAGTCGGTCGCGATGTCGTCGCCGATGAACTCCGCCATGTTCGTGAAACCCATGACGCGGTTGTAGAAGTCGACCCACTCGTCCATGCGTCCGAGTTCGACGTTGCCGACGACGTGATCGAGCGCCTGGAAGATCCGCTTCGGCGCGCCCTCGCGCTTGCGGTAGGTCGAGGTGCGCTCGACGTAGCCGGGCAGGTACGGACCGTTGTAGCGTGACCGGTCGACCAGCGTGTGCCGCGTGTCGCCGTAGGTCGCGATGGCGCCGATGCGGACGGTGCCGTTCTCGTCGCTCAGCTCGTAGGGCTCCTCGAGGACGGTCGCTCCCTGGCGCCGGGCGTGCTCGATGCACTTGTCGACATCCGGGACCTGCAGCGCGATGTCGACCACGCCGTCACCGTGCAGGCGGTGATGCTCGATCAGCGGACTGTCCGGGTCCACCGCGCCCTTGATCACGAATCGCACGGCGCCGCTGCGCAGTACGTAGGCGTGGTGGTCGCGGTTGCCGGTGGTGGGTCCGGAATAGGCGACGAGTTCCATGCCGTAGGCCGACTGGAAGTAGTGCGCCGTCTGCGTCGCGTTGCCGACCACCCACACCACAGCGTCCCAGCCGCTCACGGGGAACGGATCCCGTTCGCTGTCGTACTCCACCAGACCGACGAGGCGCTGGAGCTCCTCGGCGTCGAGCTGAGCGAGTCGTTCGCTGTCGGTCAGGGTGTATTCCAGAGTCATCGCTGCAACCTCCTGCCGCTCACTGCGGCACAGTCGTTGTGTCGTGTGTCACCAGGAGAAACCCACCCGCCGGTGGGACGCAACGTCGCCTTCGGGAACTGGTCCGACTGACTCGAATTCGCTGGAATCCTGACGTTCACCTATACAATCAGGCTAGTTTTCGGCGTCCGATGGGAAGGAAGCGCGATGCGCGAGCCCGTGCAGCTGGACGAATTGGATTTCGCTCTTCTCGAGGCCCTGCACGCCGACCCGAAGGTCGGCGCGCTCGAGCTGTCCCGTCGCCTGAAGGTCGCGCGCGCCACCGTCTCGGCACGCCTGCGGCGCCTCGAGGACACCGGGGTGATCGCCGGCTACGAACCCCGGATCAACCTCGCCGCAGCCGGTTTCGAGGTCCAGGCGTTCGTGACGATGGAGATCGTGCAGGGCGCTCTCGAAGACGTCACGGAGGTCCTCGAACGCATCCCGGGGGTGCTCGAAGCGTTCGCCACCACCGGCGCGGGCGACGTCCTGTGCCGCATCGGGGCCGAATCGCATCTCGGCCTCCAGCAGACCCTCATCGAACTGAACCGCTCGTCGATCGTCGCGCGCTCGACGAGCGTGATGGTGCTGTCGGAGGTCGTGCACTACCGGGCGATGCCGCTGCTCCGCACCCTCCAGCCCGAACGATCCGCGAAAGCACCCGCGTACCGGCGCTGAGCCGATCACGCCCACAATCCCGCTCCGACTAGCCGGATTGCACAGAAAAAAGCGCTTCGGGCATCCGGACCCTCCGCACGCTGCACAGTTCTCCGAGGCACAGTTGCGCGGCATTTGTTACTGCCGTCACAGTCGTTCGCCATGAAGAACCTGCTGACCCGATTCGAAGAAAAAGCCCCCGAGATCGTCTTCGAGTGGCACGACACCGAGACCACCGCCCGGGGCTGGGTCGTCATCAACTCGCTGCGGGGCGGCGCAGCGGGCGGCGGCACCCGCATGCGCCGCGGTCTCGACCGGCGGGAGGTGGAGTCGCTGGCGAAGACCATGGAGATCAAGTTCACCGTCTCCGGACCCGCGATCGGTGGCGCCAAGTCCGGCATCGATTTCGATCCGTCCGACCCGCGCAAGGAAGGCGTGCTGCGCCGTTGGTTCGCAGCGGTCACTCCCCTGCTGCAGGCGTACTACGGCACCGGCGGCGACCTCAACGTCGACGAGATGAACGAGGTCGTTCCGCTCACCGAGGCCAACGGCCTGTGGCACCCACAGGAAGGCGTCGTCAACGGTCACTTCGGCAAGGACGAGCGCCAGCGGATCCAGCGGGTCGGCCAGCTGCGACTCGGCGTCGCGAAGGTCGTCGAGGACGCGCGGTTCACCCCCGCCACCAGCACGAAATACACTGTCGCCGATCTGATCACCGGCTACGGTGTCGCCGAGTCGGTCCGTCACCACCAGCTCGTCTACCGGGGCAGCGACCTGGCCGGCAAGCGCGTGATCGTGCAGGGCTGGGGCAATGTCGGCGCCGCCGCTGCCTACTATCTCGCCCAGGCCGGCGCGTCGATCGTGGGCATCATCGACCGCAACGGCGGCATCCTCGAGCCCGAGGGGCTCTCCTTCGACGAGGTCCGCACCCTGCTGCTCGAGCGCGACGGCAACGCCCTGCGCAGCGACCGCATGCTCCCCTTCGACGAGGTGAACGCCCGCATCTGGGATCTCGGAGCCGAGATCTTCCTGCCCTGCGCCGCAAGCCGACTCGTCACCCGCGAGCAGGTCGACCGCATGGTCGCTGCGGGACTCGAGTCGATCGCCTCGGGCGCGAACGTCCCGTTCGCCGACGACGAGATCTTCTACGGCCCCACCTACGAGCACGCCGACAAGTCCGTCGCCGTGATCCCCGACTTCATCGCCAACTGCGGCATGGCCCGTGCCTTCGCCCAGCTCATGGAAGGCGACGTGGAGGTCTCCGACGCCGCGATCTTCGGTGATGTGTCCACCACCATCGAGACTGCACTGCGTCGGTGCCACGACCGTTCGGCCGAGCTCACCGGACTCGCCGCGACGGCCTTCGAAATCGCCCTCGACCAGCTGGTTCCTGCCGGGGAGCGCATCGATGACTGAAACCCTGGCTCCCGCGACCACGACCGGTGCCCAGAGCACCGCCGGTCTGCATCGCGCGATGAAGCCCCGCCAGCTCGTCATGATGAGCCTCGGCGGCGCCATCGGAGCCGGCCTGTTCGTCGGGTCGGGGGCGGGCATCGCCGTCGCCGGCCCGGCGATCCTGATCTCGTTCCTCGTCGCGGCCGTTCTCGTCGTGTTCGTGATGCGGATGATGGGTGAGATGGCCGCGGCCAACCCCGCCAGCGGCGCCTTCTCCGAACACACCGAGAACGCCCTCGGTCCCGTCGCGGGCCGGACCATCGGGTGGTTGTACTGGGTGCAGGTCATCATCGTGATCGCCGCGGAGGCCACCGGCGCTGCCGCGATCACCGCGGTGGCACTGCCCGGGATCCCCCAGTGGGCGTCCGCGCTGTTCTACATGGTCGCGCTGACGGGCGTGAACCTCGTCGGCGTGCGCCGCTTCGGCGAGGTCGAATTCTGGTTCGCCGCAATCAAGATCGCCGCGATCCTCGGGTTCCTGGTGATCGGTGTCGCGATGATCGCCGGGTGGATGCCCACCTTCGAGACGACCGGCTTCGCGAACCTCACGGCGCACGGCGGGTTCGCACCCACCGGTATCGCCGGTATCGCCGCCGGCCTGCTCATCGTGGTGTTCGCGTTCGGTGGCACCGAGATCATCGCGATCGCCGCCGCGGAGACCGCCGATCCTCGTCGCAACGTGGGCCGCGCGGTGCGCACCCTGGTGTGGCGCATCCTCGTGTTCTACATCGGGTCGGTGCTCGTGATGGTGACGATCCTGCCGTGGACCTCCGAGGACCTCGCGACCGGTCCGTTCGTCGCCGTGCTGCAGGCCGGGGCCGTCCCGGGTGCCGCCGCGGTGATGACCGTGATCGTCGTGGTCGCGCTGCTCTCGTCGCTCAACGCGATGCTGTTCAGCGCTTCCCGAATGATCTTCTCGCTGTCGCACCGAGGATCGGCGCATCCCGTCTTCGGGCGACTGTCGTCCAACGGCGTCCCGCGCAATGCGGTGCTCGCCTCGGTGGCGTTCGGTTTCGTCACGGTCGGGCTGAACTATCTCTACCCCGACCGGGTGCTGCCGCTGCTCCTCAACGCCGTCGGCTCCACGATCCTGGTGCTGTGGACGTTCGTCGCGGTCTCGCACATCGTGCTCCGTCGTCGCGCACGACGCAACGGCACCGAGGATGCACAGCCGCTGAAGATGTGGGGCTTCCCGTACCTGTCGTACGCGACGCTCGGCCTGCTCGCCGGCATCGCGGTGCTCGCACTGTTCGACACCGCCGCCCGCACACAGCTGCTCGCGACCGGCGCTCTGACCGCAACGATCGCCGGTACCTGCACGGTGCTGGCGCGGCGACGCGCCGCGGCCGAAAAGGTTCAGGCCGAGACGGTTCAGGAGCGCCAACCGTAGGGACGCGTGATCATCTCCACGAAGTGACCGGCGGGGTCGAGGAAACAGATTCCTCGACCCCGCCGTTCCTGTTGCTTCCGTGCGCGGACTGCCGAGGATCGGCCGTCAGGCGGTGACCCGCGCCGCCGCACCCGCGTCGACCGACATCACGGTTCCGGTGATGTGCGCACTCGCCTCGGCCGCGAGGAACAGCACGGCGTGGGTCACCTCCTCCGGCTCCAGGAACGGGACGGGCTGTCCGTGGAGACTCGCGAAGATCGGTTCGATGTCGGCGCGCGTGGGGTTCTCGAGATCGGGCCGCATCATCCGATACAGAGCGTCGTTGTGCACCATGGGAGTCGAGATATTCCCGGGAGCAACAGCATTGACCGTGATCCCGTGCGGGGCGAGGTCGAGCGCCGCGCTCTTGGTCATCCCGATGACACCCCACTTCGACGCACAGTAGGCGACCTGACCCGGGGCCGCACCACGGCCGAGCATCGACGCGATCGTCACGATCCGACCGTAGCCTCGCTCGATCATCCCGGGTGCAACGGCAGCCACGGTGTGGAACACACCCGTCAGATTCGTGCCGAGGACCTCGGACCACTGACTGTCGGGAAGGTCCTGGACGGGCGCAGCCGCCGAGACCCCGGCGTTGGCCACGGCGATGTCGATTCTTCCGAGTTCCTCCTCGGCCCGACGGACCAGTGCCTCGATCGCCGACCGGTCTGCCGTGTCGGCCTGGACCGCGATGCACCGCCGGCCGGTCGCTTCGACCAGGCGCACGGTCTCTTCGAGATCGTCCTTGGTGCTCAACGGGTATGCGACCGCGTCACTGTCCTCGCAGCGGTCGCAGACGACGATGTCGGCCCCGCGTTCGGCGAGCGCGACGGCATGCGAGCGGCCCTGTCCTCTTGCGGCACCGGTCACCAGCGCCACCCGGTTCGTGAAGTCGGTCATCTCGTCTCCTCAGCTAGCTGGATGTGGACTGTTCGTCTGCACGCGCCCGGACGAACCGGGCGCACGACTCGATCGACGCGACGGAGACGCTGTGAGCGGGCTGGATCAGCGGCCACGTGTGTCCTTGCTCCGCAACCACTTCCAGCGTGCAGGTGACGTTCGCCTTCGCAAGCGACTCGGCCAGACCGAGCGCGTCACCGACCAGCGCCTCGTTGCCCCCGACCTGAATCAGCGTGGGCGGAAATCCCGCGTGGTCGGCCAGCAACGGCGAGGCCAGCGGGTCGCTTGCAGGGGCACCCTGCAGATAGTCCTCGCGCGCCGACTCCGCCGTCGCCAGCGGGAAGAACACATCGGACGCGGTCTCGTAGAACGGCGACGAGCAGTGCAGGTCGAGCCACGGCGACAGCAGCATCAGCCCGTCGGGAGTGCGCAGAGCGCCCGCCTTCGCCGCGACGATCACCGCGGCGGCGAGACCGGCGCCCGCCGAGTCACCGGCGAGGACGATCGGTCCCTCGGTTGTGGAGGCGAGTTCCTCGTAGACCGCGACGGCATCGCGCAGACCGGCCGGGAACGGGTTCTCCGGCGCGAGCCGATAGCGCGGCAGGACGACCGTCGCCTCCGCGCCCGCCGCGATCTTCGCCGCGTAGGCGTTGTACGCCTCCGGGCTGCCCATCCGGTATCCGCCCCCGTGCAGATAGAGGATGGTCGCCCGGCCGTCGGCGCGGATGGTCCGGCACGGCACACCCGCGAAGTCCGCATCGCCCGCCGTGACCTCCAGCACGGGGTCGATCTCGGTCGCGGCGAACAGCGCGCGGCGTTCCAGCAGTTCCGGGCTCGCCGGCGCACCGGTCCGCTCGGCGGGCAGCGCATCGTGCACTGTCGGCATGTCGTCTCCCAAATAGTTTTCTACGAAAGGACTCTCACGAGCGAGCGGCCTCGACGAGCTTGTCCGGATGGCGCGCGGCGATCGTCCGGCGGATGCCTTCACGCCAATCCACCGTGCACGGTCCGGTGATGGAGGCACGCAGCGTGGTGTCCGCGATCGATCCGCGCAGCGTTCCCTCGATCGGAGCCACGTCGACGACGGGGTCGATCCCCATCAGTTCGCCGGCGTAGGCCGCCCACTCCTGCACGCTCACCGGTTCGTCGCCACCCCAGTTGACGATGAGCGCAGGCGTGGCGGCCGCCTCGAGCAGGGCACCGACCTGGCTGTTGATGTCGTCCTCGTAGATCGGGCTGTACATGCACGGATCCCAGCGGGTGGTGATCGGCCGGCCGTCGGCGAGGGCGTCGACGTGCATGGCCGGCAGCCCACCGTTGGGACCGTACGAGGCGTTCATCCGAGCGATCGTCACCGGGACGCCGAAAGCGCGTGCGGCGAATCGCGCGGTGGCCTCCTGGCTGATCTTCGACATCGAGTAGGTCGGGGTGTGGGTGCTGTTGCACTCCCCCAGCGGCGACTGCTCGGTGAACACGTACATCGGGTCGTCCTGCGGTCGGTAGACCGAATGGGTCGACATCACGAGGGCGCCCTTGGCGGATCGGCAGTGCTGCAGGAGGAGTCCGGTGCCTTCCGCATTGGCGCGGATCGCAGCGTCGTAATCCCATCCCGGAGCCAGGCTCGCAGCCAGGTGCACGACGTACGTGAAATCTGCAGGGACACCGTCGAAGTCGCCGTTTCCGAGATCGCAGGTGACCGGGGTGATCCCCGCGTCGCTCACCCGCTGCCGGTCGTCGGGTCGGCTGTACCGCGCCAGTCCCCACACCTCGTTCTCGGCCGCGAGTGTCCTCGCGATCGGAAAGGCGATCTGACCGGTCACCCCGGTCACCAGGATCTTCTCACCGCTCAGCACGGGTCTCACCACAATTCGTCGGTGTACTTGTCCGTCCCGACCACGGTCGGGATGAACGGCGAGGCGAAGGTGACGTGACCGGCACCGGAGTTCTCGATGTTCTCGGCGTAGTCGACGATGTGCTGCCAGCTCTCGGCGGGATTGCCCTCGAGGAAGCACATCTGCAGGATGCGCTCGGTGGATCCGCCGTCGTTGCCCATCTTCATCGGCACGTTGTGGTCGGCGGGCCAGGGCTTCATGCGCCAGTTGCTCACGAGATCGACAGCACCGGTGGCGAGCAGCTTCTCGACCGGACCGCTGTTGATGGTCTCGAGCGCGGAGGCGCGGTCGACGCCGTCGGCCGGCTCGATCATGACGATGACGAGGCCGCCGTAGTGATGGTCGTGTGCAAGCTCGAGCGGGACGCCGTCCTCGTGTGCCGAGATATTGGAATCCGGCAGGTACTGGCCGGTGTGGACGTGCTCACGCTCGGCGAAACCGCGTCCGGCAGCGTAGAGTTCGCCGACCTGCTTCTGAGCCCAGGCGTCGGCGACCTCCGCATCGGGCTCGTGAACCCAGTAGATCGCGAGATACGAACCGTCCTCGGTCCTGGTCGCGACCGGTCCGGTCGCCGGGAAGCGCAGGTCCTTCAGGGCCTTCGTGGCGACCCAGCGGCTGCCGGCGAACCAACCCGGACCGACCATGCAGCCCGAGTAGCGGTGGTCGCGCTCGTACCAGCGGTTGTACTCGACCTCGTGACCGCGCGACGGATCCACCATGGTGAACAGTGCGTAGCCGAGTCGCACAGGAGTCAACGTCATTGCTCTCTCCTACTTTCGTGAACCGGACGCGCGGGCAGCCGGAAGGCCGGCTGCCCGCGGTCCTCGAGAATTCCTGCCGGTATGCCGCCGGTCAGCGAGTCGCGGCGATGCCGTCGAAAGTGTCGTCCTCACGCCACTTCTGGAGCATCTCGAAGTACTCGTAGCCGGGTCCGTACAGACCGCCCGCGAGGATGCTGCGCTTGTCGTCGATGCGGCCCTCGTTGTTGTAGTGACCCGGCGTGCACGAGAGGTTCCATTCCCGTCGCATCTCCACGTGCTCGGCGATGGTCGCGTTCCAGCCGGCCTCGGCCTCGGTGGTCGGTTCGATCGCCCGGATGCCCTCGTTCAGGCACTTGCCGACCATGTAGACCATGTGCCGGGCCTGGTTGTCGATGAGGTTGGAGATGTTCGAAACCTGCGTCGACTGAACGAATCCCAGGAAGAACAGGTTCGGGAAGTCCTTGCTGAGGAAGCCGTGGTAGGTGCTGGCGCCCTCGGCGAACTTCTTCGACAGCCGGTTGCCGTTGCGGCCCAGCACGTCGTAGCCGGCCTTGTCGGTCCAGGTGCGTCCCTGCTGGAAGCCGGTCGCGTAGATGATGAGGTCGACCTCGTACTCGCGGTCGCCGACTACGATGCCCTTCTCGGTGATCCGGTCGATCGGCGTGGTGGAGGTGTCGACGATGTCGACGGACTCCTTGTTGAAGACCGGAAGGAAGTCGTCGCTGAAGCCCGGCCGCTTGCACATGGTGCGGTAGTAGGTCTTCAGCTTCTCGGCCTTGACCGGGTCCGTGACGATAGCATCGACACGGTCGCGCAGCATCTCGTTCCACTCGTAGTCCGAGCGCTCCATCGCGTCCATGTACTGCTCGAGGGTCGGCTCCGCGCCGCCGGCCTCGTAGATCGCGTGCAGCTGGTACTTCGCGAACTTGATCCAGCCGTCGTCGACGTCGCAGTCGGCGGTGGCGCGGTCCATCGCGCACTTGTCGAAGGAGACGCGGCGCTCCTTCTGCCAGCCGGCGGGCAGGGACTTGAACCATTCGACATCGGTCGGGGCGTTCTCGCGCGGCGCGATCTGGCTGGGCGTGCGCTGGAAGACGACCAGCGACTTCGCGCGCTCGGCGAGATGCGGGATGGCCTGGACACCGGTGGCACCGGTACCGATGATGGCCACACGCTTGTCGCGCAGTTCGGTCAGGTTTCCGGTGGCGTCGCCACCGGTGTAGTCGTAGTCCCACCGGCTCGTGTGGAAGCTGTGGCCGGCGAACTTCTCGATCCCCGGAATGCCGGGCAGCTGGGGACGGCTGAACAGGCCGCTCTGGGTGGAGACGAAGCGGGCGCGGAACACATCGCCGCCGTCGGTGCGCACCGTCCACCGCGCGGTGTCCTCGTCCCATTCCATCTCGGTGACCCGGGTCTGGAACAGGGCGTGCTCGTATAGACCGAACTGCTCGCAGAGAGACTGCGTGTAGGCGAAGATCTCGCTGCCGCGGGTGTATCGCTCGGTGGGGATGTAGCCGGTCTCTTCGAGGTACGGCAGGTAGATGTACGACTCGACGTCGCAGCGCACGCCCGGGTAACGGTTCCAGTACCAGGTGCCACCGAAATCGGCTGCGACATCGAGGATCTTGAAGTTGGTGACGCCGATCTTCTTCAGCTCGATGCCGGTGCTGATGCCCATGAAGCCGGCGCCGATGACGAGCATGTCGAGATCGGCGGTCTGCGGCGGCGTGGTGCGTGGGCCGTCGGCATGCGGGTCGGCGTCGAAGTCCGCGAACTTGCCTTCGAAATCGATCGCCTGGAAGGTGTCGGCACCGGTGTTCGGCAGGCGCTTGTCGCGCTCTTCGGCGTACTTCTTCCGGAACCATTCGAGGTCGTCGACCTTGCGCTGGGGTACCCAGAGGTGTGGATCGCGTGCGGTGGTGTCGGAGGCGGTCATGAAAGTCCTTTGGTCGTCACTGCGTCGGAATGTGCGATCCGGCGACGGAGAGAAATTCGTCGCCGAGGCGCATTCAGCGATGTATCGAGGGGAAGCCGTGATCCGGCGCAGGTCCGGTCACCAGGGGGTGCCGGCAGGGATGTGCATGAGCTCGACGCGGTTGCCGTCGGGGTCGGCCACGAACACGAACTGCGGGGCGGTCGGGTCGTCCAGACCGGCGCGGGTCTCCGGCACCAGCGTGCCGCCGTACTCGCACAACGCCTCTGCCGCGGCGTCGATGTCGTCGGCAAAGAACGACAGGTGGGTCATGCCCAGATGGTTACGGCGGGTGGGCGGGGTGCCGATCACGCCGGGCTGCCGGTAGGACAGCAGTTCGATGCGCAGGCCGTCCTTCTCCAGGAAGGTCGAGGTGAGACTGCACGGTGCATCCACCTCGGGGATCTGCTCGTCGATGTCGTATTCCATGATCTTGGCGAAACCCAGTCCGTCGCAGTAGAAACGAAGGCTCTTGGCGAGATCGGAGACACACAGCCCGACATGGGACGTGCGGTAGGTGTGCGTGGCAGCTTCGGTGTTCGCAGTCATCCGGGAATCCTGTTCGTGTGAGGGGTAGGTCAGCCGACGGCGACGGGGGTGACCGGGCTCGCCGTACCGCCGGTGATCTTCAGCGCGCCGATGGTGAGCAGGAACTCGTAGCACTTGTCGGCGGCGAGTTCTGCGAGGTTCATGTTCTCGACCAGGTAGATGCCGTGCTCGACGAGCAGGATGATGTGTCCGCCGAGGTAGACGTTCTGGTCGAAGGGAATGGGCTCGATCGCGGCATTGTCGGAGCCGACCAGCGCGACGTCCTTCTCGGCCAGGAAGGCGGCGGCTTCGAGGCCGATGCCCGGCTGCGGCATCATCTCGCCCTGGTTGGTCAGGTAGTCCTCGAGCCATCCGGTGCGGATGAGCACCAGGTCGCCCGTCTGCAGTTCGACGCCCTGCTCGTCCAGCGCCTTCTGCAGGTCGGCGACGGTGATGACGTAGCCGGGCTCGAGCAGATCGACCCCCTTCGAGGCGGCGACGTCGATGAGGACGCCGCGGCCGGCGATGCCACCGACCTTGTCGATGCTGCACTTGGCCGCGCCCGAGTACGGGGTGACCTGGTCGGCCGGGTAACCGTTGTAGATCTTGTTGTCGGCGTACACGTGGCACAGGGCGTCCATGTGCGTCGAGGTGTGCGACGGCATGACGAGCTGGTCCTCGTTGGCACCGACACCGGGGACACCGCCGTTGGCGAGGGCCATCGCCTCGTCCTGATGGTTGGTGAGGGTGAGACGCTGCGGGATGCCACGGTATTCGAGGTTCGGCACGCCCGATCGCTGGATCGGAATGCTGAGGCTGTAGGTCTTGCCCGTCTTGGGCAGGCGGAGCGCGGAGAGCACCCGCTCCGGCGTGAGGTGATTGAGGGCGCCCAGCTCATCCGCTTCGCCCCAGCGGCCCCAGTTCGACTTACGCGTGCTCAACATCGACTCCTCAACTTGTGTCCTCGGTAGCGAGGTTCGGGGTGGTTGTCGGTCGGCTCGGGACGTGTCGGTAACCGAGCACGAAACGAATCCGTAAGCGACGACATATACCCATCCGCTTTGTGACCGGACTCACTGTAGCCATCGGCTACGTTTGCGTCAACAGCTCTGTCCGATTCGATTCCGCACAATTCGGTCAGTGCCGACATTCATCGCCTGACGCAGCTGTGACCGCGAAATAGCGACTGCCGGCGAGCATTTAGGAGCGAGCAACCGAAGAGCCCGGCAGTGTCCATTGACATTTCCGCGGCGGTATGAGCACACGACGCGGCGACGGTCACTCTCGGGGTGCACCCCGTCCGCCTCGGCGTCAACCCCCGGCGGGATGCGCTGGTCACTTCCCGAATCCGGCGACGAATTCCGGCACGGACTCGATCGACCGGAGTCGGCGCACCCGGAGAACGAGCACACCGCGTACGACCGCACGAGCACGCGAGCCCGAACCGCCTGTGTCGCCAGCGGATACCGTATGCGGTTCCGGCACAGTCGGTTCGGGCTCGCTCGGCCACCCGGAGGCAGACGTGCTATTGCGCGTCCGTGAATTCGAAGTGCGACTCGTCCGGCTTCTCGCACAGTTCGTAGTACTTCTCGCCGCTCCACGGTGCGTTCATCTGCAGCCGACCGAACTCGTTGACGTAGTAGTTCTTCTCCATCGCCGAGTTCGGCATCAGGTAGATGAGCTTCTTGGCCTCTTCGTGCAACTGCTCGTTGTACTCGTCGAAGGCGTCCTTGCGGATGACCATCGACGCCCGGCCCTTCTCGAGCATTCCCACGATGCACTCGGCGATGTAGCCGGTCCAGACCTCGAACCACACCGGCAGGCCCGCACCACTGGCCACCGGCTGCGAGTTCGGTCCGTACAGCATGAACATGTTCGGGAAGCCGGGTACGGTCATGCCGAGGTGCGCCTGCGCACCCTGCGCGGTCCAGACGTCTTCGAGAGTCACCCCGCCGAGGCCGAAGTACTGCGTCGGCCAGATGTACTTCTCCGTCTGGAAACCGACCGCGGCAATGACCAGTTCCGTCTCGCGGGTCTCCCCGTCGGCAGTGACGATCGCGGTGTCGGTCATCCGCTCGATCGGAGTTGTGACGAGCTCGACGTTGTTCCTGGTCAGCGAGGCGTACCAGTTGTTGTCGACCACCGGACGCCGCGTCATGGGCGGGTAGTCCGGGATCAGCTTGTCGATGAGATCCTGCCTGCCGTCGACCTGGGCCGAGATGTAGCCGACCAGGATCTCGCGCAGCATGTCGTTGCGCTTGCTGATCTGCCCGCCGTTCGCGATCCACTCCTCGTCCGGCATGAGCACGTTGCGCAGGTCGATCGTGGCCAGGCCGGCGACGTACTTGTTCCAGTTCCAGTAGAACGGCATCTTCCGGATCAGCCACTGCAGCTCGTCGGAGATCGGCACCCCGTAGTTGGTTCGCGGCGAGATCCACTGCGGTGTGCGCTGATACACCGTGACGGATTCGGCCTTCTCGGCGATCTTCGACAGCAGCTGCACGCCGGTCGAGCCGTTGCCGATCACGGCGACCTTCTTGCCTGCGTACTCGACGTCCTCGCTCCACCGGGCGGTGTGCACGATCCGGCCGGTGAAGTCGGAGACGCCCTCCACCGAGAGCTCGCGCGGCGTCGCGAACACACCGCTGGCGGCGACCACCACGTTCGCTTCGACCTCGGTGACGGACTCCTCGCCCTGCACGGTCAGTGTCCAGCGCTGCGTCGCCTCGTCGAAACGGGCCTCCGTGACGTCGGACCCGAACCGGATGTGCTCGTACACACCGTATTTGCGTGCCACATGGTCGATGTACGCGCGCACGTCGGACTGGCGGGCGAAGTATTCGGTCCACGGGTACTTCTTCTCGAAGGCGTACTCGTAGGTGAAGCTCACGGTGTCGACACGGACGTCGGGGTAGGTGTTGATGCTCCACACCCCGCCGACCTCGGCGCGACGCTCGTAGATCGTGAACGGGACGCCGAGGGTGGCCAGCTGCACACCCATGGCGACACCGGCGAAGCCGGCACCGACGATCGCGACGTGGTAGCCCTCGGGAATCGCCTTCTCCCCGTGCCATTCCGCCTGATAGGGCATGTGCGAGAAGGCCGGGATCTTGTGACGCATGATCAGGTCGTCGGGTCCGAGGGTGCGGGCTTCCGCCATCTCGAGCAGCTCGACGACCTCGTCCCGGGACGGGACCGGCAGCGTCGACTCGTCCGGCTCGGTGAGCAGGTATTCGACGGCCTTCGCCCGGATGAGTGCGGTGTCCTCGTCGGAGAACACGATCGCGTCCGTGGTCGGACCGAAGACGCGTTCGGGGGTGATCGCGGCGATCTCCGCGTCGCGGGTCGCCTGGTACAGCGCCATCCGCAACGCATTGGTGTCGGCGCACTCGACGGCGCGCTCTATGAAGCTACGTCCTGGCATGGGAACTTCCAATTCTCGGTTTCGGGGCGGGCACGGGGCCGTGTCAGTCGACGGCCGCGCCGGACAGGGCCCGCTGGTCGATGACGGCCTGCCGGAGGTGCTGCTTACGGATCTTCATCGTCGGGGTCTTCGGCATCTCCGAGACGATCACGACGTCCTCGGGGAACTTCGCCGGCGAGATGCCGGCCTCCCGGCAGTACGCGCGGACCTCGTCGACGCCGAGATCGGCCGCGCCCTCGTGCAACTGCAGCACTGCGCAGATGCGCTCACCCGACCTGTCGTCGGGCAGGCCGATCACGGCGACATCCGCGACCGCAGTGTGCGCAGCGAGCACCTCTTCGATCTCGGTGGGGCTGATCGATTCGCCCTTGCGGATGATCAGGTCCTTCTCCCGGCCGACGAGGACCAGGTGACCCTCCGCCTCGAGCTTTCCGGTGTCGCCGGTGAACATCCAGCCCTCGGCGTCGAAGGGACGGATGATCTCGCCGTCGGCGCGGTACTCCTTGAACAACATCGGGCCTCGCAGCCACACCCGGCCCACCTCGCCGGTGGGCAGCACGTCGTCGTCCTCGGTGCGGATCTGCACCTCGCAGCCGAGCACGGGACGTCCGGAGGTGGTGGCCAGTTGCTCGATGCTGTCGCTCATCCGTGCCGAGGTGATCATCGGGCACTCGGTCATGCCGTAGGCGTGCAGGATCGGGATACCCATCTCGGTGAGCACGTCCCGGAACAGCTTCTCCGGCATGGGAGCTCCGCCGCCGGTCAGCATGCGCAGGGTCGGGACCACCCGTGCGCCCGGATTCTTCCGCTGTTCCTCGAGCAGCATGGCGTAGTGCGGGGTCGAGCCACCGGTGATGGTCACGCCCGCACGACGCATCAGGTCCACCGCGGCGCCCGGCTCGTAGACCTCCATGAGGGCCAGCGACATACCGGTGGTCAGCGAGGCGATCAGCAGGTCGGGACCGCCGATGTGCGCGTACGGGAAGAAGATGGTGCCGACGTCCTCGGCAGTCGCCCCGATGGCGTCGGCGAGGGAGACGCCGCCGGCGATGAGCGTGCCGTCGGTGTGGCAGACACCCTTGGGCGCCGACGTCGTTCCGGAGGTCGTGTAGATCCAGCGCACCTCGTCGCGGCCGACCGGCGCGGGAGGAAGGGTGGCCGGGTCGCCGTCGGGCAGCTCGGAGGAGACGATCAGCAGGTTCAGGCGGTCACCGCTCGCAACACGCAACTCCTCGGCCATGGCGCCGTGGTCGAAACCGCGGAACTCCCCCAGGGTGATCAGCCATTGCGACTCGCACTGGGACAGCATCGCCCCGACCTCACGTGCCCGGTAGAGCGGAATGATCGGGTTCTGGGTCACGCCGAGACGCGACAGCGCCAGGCTGAGCACGACGGTCTCGATGCGGGTGGGCAGCTGCCAGCTCACCGTGGAGCCGGGTTCGATCCCGCGGGCCAGCAGGCCGGCCGCGACACGTTCGGCCGTGGCGAGGACCTCGGCGAAGGTCGCGCGGCGATCGTGCTCATCGATGAGGGCGACGGCATCGCCGGTGTTCTGGGCCCGCAGGGCCAGCAGATCCCACAGGGAGACTGCGTCCTTCGGCGCGATGTCCGAGTTCACGAGTTCTCCTCCTTCGTCTTCGCCTCCGACGGAAGCGGGCCGGGTGTCAAGAGCGGATATCCGGTGCGCAACAGGGCATTCGAGTGCCCGTGCCAGTGGATGTCGAAGGCCGACTGCAATGCTGCCTGCTGACCCATGATGTCGAGGGTCTGGTTGACGGCACGCTTGGCGGTGGCCAGTCCCCACGGGTCCATCTGCGCGATCTCCCGCGCGAGATCCATGGTCTGCGTGTCGAGTTCGTCGAGCGGGACCACGCGGTTCACCATGCCGGCGGCGAACGCCTCGGTCGCGGTGAGCCTGCGGGCCGTGAACAGCATCTCCTTGGCGCGGCGCGCGCCGAGTTCCCAGGTGTGCGCGTGATATTCGACGCCACCGACACCGAACTTCACGACGGGGTCGCTGAAATAGGTGTTGTCGGCAGCGACGATCAGATCGCACGGCCAGATGACGTTGAGAGCCCCGGCGACGCAGGCGCCCTGGACCGCGGCGATCGACGGCTTCGGCACGTCGCGCCACTTGCGGGAGAAGCCGAGGTAGTGCTCGGTCTCCCAGCCGTAGGCACTCTCGAGGGTCGTCTTGCCCTCCTTGAAATACCCCGGGGCCGGGGTCTTCAGATCGTGGCCGGCGGAGAAGTTGTCGCCGTTGGCGCGCACGACGATCACCCTGACCGCGTCGTCACGGGCGGCCTGCTGCCACCGGGCGTCGAGGTCCTGCAGCAGGGAGGCGTCCTGGGCGTTGTGCTGCTCCGGACGGTTCAGGCTGATGACGGCGACGGCGTCGTCGACGCGGTAGTCGATGTAGCTCATCGGCCGGTCCCGGTGTAGATGCGGTCGAGCGCCTCGACGATGTCGGCGTCGTTGCGTGCCGCAGAACCGAAATCGAACTGCCAACGCTTGGCGGCGTCGGTGAACAGGTGCACGTTCGACTCGATCATGTACCCGATGCCGGCATGGACCTCGTGCGCCGAGTGGACGATCTCCTGCGCGGCCTTCGCCGCCTGCTTACGCATCAAACCGATGTGGGGCTGCGGATCGAGGCCGGCGTCGAGGGCGGCAGCGGCCGACCGGGCGTGCACGGACGTGAAGTGCGCAGCGATCGCGAGGTCGGTGCACAGGTACTGCACTGCCTGGAAGCGGCCGATCGGCCCGCCGAACTGGTGCCGCTGCTGCGCGTACAGCACGGTGATGTCGAGCAGCTTCAGTCCGGCACCGTAGAGCTGCGCGGCGCGCAGCACCGCTCCGCGCTGCTCGGCGACCTCGACGGCGCGGTCGGCGTCGCCGCCGCGGGCCAGCACGGCACCATCGGCCACCGGCACGTTGTCGAACGTAACCGCGAACATCGGGTACCCGCCCATGTTCGGCATCGCTTCGACAGCGGACGCGGAGCTCGACTCCACCACTGCCACAACGCTTTCCCGACCGGTTGCGTACACGAGGAAGCTGTCTGCGTCGCCGGCGTGGTCCACGGCCAGCGCAACGCCGTCGAGCGTGCCGTTCTCGTACGTCACCGCCGAGCCCCACTCGGGGGACGGGAACACCGGGACCACCACGGCCTCACCGTTGCCGATGCGCTTGGCGAGGCTCGACGCCTCGTCGGTGCCGATCACCAGCGCGGCGTCGCGGGACATCGTCAGCTCGAGCAGCGGAGTGGCGGCCAGCGCCCGTCCCGCCTCGACGAAGATGCCGGCGATCGTCGCGAGCGACGGGCTGTCGGCGTCGGCGCCGGTCGGGTCACCGAGTTGCAGCCAGCCCAGTTCGGCGAACTGTGCGACCTGGTCCGCGAACGGAACAGTGTTGGATCGGTCCTCCAGCGGCGAGTACCGCGCGAACACCGACTTGCTCACATCTGCGAGGGCGGCGAAGTCCTCGCCCCATGCCAATTCCATCTTCAGCTCCTATCGGGGCAGGCCGAGGCCCCGCGTCGCGAGCACCATCCGCTTGAGTTGGGACGTTCCTCCGGCGTGGTTGGCGAAGGACTGCCGGTACCACGCCTCGGGCTTTCCGTTGAGGGGGGCGTACGACGATCCCGACCGCAGTTGGCTGGTCGGGCCGAGCACCCGGTCGTAGATCTGGGCGAACAGCGGTTCGTACTCCTTGGCGGCGACCTGCTGCACGCCACCGCCCCAGGGAGTCTGGCGGCCGTGGGCGTTGTCGCCGATGATCTCGTAGGCGAGCAGGCGCTGGGTCTGCACGATGGCAGCGAGTTCGGCCAGGTCGGCCTTCACGTGCGGGTCGTCGAGCTTGCCCGGGATCGCCTTGCAGTACTCGATCAGGTCGCGCAGCCGGGCCTCCTGCATCGCGTAGATCGGCTCGACGGTCCCCGACGCGTAGAAGGCGCGCATGATGTACTGCCAGCCCTTGCCCTCTTCACCGATCAGCGAGGACGCCGACACACGGACGTGGTCGAGGAAGGTGCTGGACTGGACGCCGCCGCCGTAGTTGCGCATCGGGTGCAGGGTGACGCCGGGGCTGTTCAGGTCGACGACGAAGATGCTGACGCCGGCACTCAGGCTCGCCTCGGGGTCGGTGCGGGCGGCCACGTACAGCACGTCCGACATCGGTCCCCAGGAGGTGAATGCCTTCTCGCCGGTGATGACCCACTCGTCCCCGTCCTTGACGGCCTTGGTCCGCAGGGAGCCGAGATCGGAACCGGCGCCGGGTTCGGTCAGCCCCTCGGCCCAGAGGGTGCGCATGTTCGCGATGTCGGGCAGCAGCCGCTTCTTCTGCTCCTCGGTGCCACCCACCAGGATGGTGCCGGCGGCGAGGAAGATGCCGACGGAGTTGATCAGGGGCGCGTCGGCCGCGTACAGCTCCTCGAGAAAGATCTGATTCGAGATCGGGGACAGCCCCTTGCCGCCGTACTTCTTCGGCCAGGTCAGGCCGATCCATCCCTTGGCGGCGATCTTCTTGCTGAATTCAACTGCGATGGCCCACTGTTCGGGTGCGTCGTCGAACTCGGGGTTGAAGGCGTGTTCCTTCGGCAGCTCGGCGTCGAGGAATTCTCGGATCTCGGCGCGCCAGGCCTCGTGTTCTTCGGTCAGAGTCGGTCTCATGAGGTGGTTCCTGCCTGGCGTTCGTCGGTGCCTGCGGTCTGCTCGGCAGCACCGTTTCCGAGGTGACCTTCGGGGTAGAAGCGGCGGGCCCACTTGCGGATGTCGCGGAAGCCCGCGGCTTCGGCGGTCGCGAGTCCGGGCGGCTCGGTGTAGCGCTGGTGTTCCCAGATGGCGATGTCGGCCTTCAGCTGCTCCACCGCGCTGCGCTGGCGCTTGGCGACGCGGTCGGCGCCCTCTCCGTCCTCCTTGCTGGCCCAGGCGGTGAACCGGAGGATCGAGGTTTCGTCGTCGACGGGCGTGACCGCGGTCAGCGAGCAGATGGCGCCGACGCCGTCGGCGTAGGAGTAGCCGAGCCCGACGCCCAGCAGTGTCGCGCGGGTGCGCCCTTCGACGAGCTCGAAGGAGCCGTCGGCGTTGCGGCGCTTGAAGTTCAGGGCCAGTTCGGTGCGGAAGGTGTTGTCACCGAATTCGCGGTGGACGACGGTGGGGATCTCGTCGGCGCGGTGGACGTACTTGAAGTGGGCGAAGTCGACGCCGTTCTCGGAGGCGTACTGCGGGTGGATCGGCAAGGCCGCGCTCTCGAAGCGGCCGGTCTCGCCCGGTTCGTGGTAGTCGTCGGCGGAGCCGGCGCCGGGGAACAGGTCGAAGAGACTGGGCACGTCGTACAGCGGGGCGCGGCCTTCCGCGTCGTGCCAGAGGTACATGACGCCGTCGCGTTCTGCGGCAGTCCAGGTACCGATCTTGCGGACGCGGTTGGTGGCCTTCTGGTACGGGATGCAGGTGTTGCGGCCTTCGGGGCTCCATTCCCAGCCGTGGAAGGGGCAGCGGATGTCGTCGCCGGAGACGGTGCCGCCGTGGCCGAGGTGGGCGCCGAGGTGCTCGCAGTAGGCGTTGAGAACCACCAAGCGGCCGCTCCGGGTGCGGTAGGCGACCAGGTCCTGACCGAAGTAACGCAGTGGCTTCACGTCACCGGCGTCGAGCTCGGTGGACCATCCGATCTGGAACCACCCCGTCGGCTTCATCGATAACGCCATGGGTGACAATTCATCCTCCTGAACTGTTGCAACAGAAGCGCTTTCGGCACCTGCGCAGAAGACGTTCGACAACAAGGGTTTTCGTGGACCGCACACCGACAGGCATGCGTCGGCACGCCCCTTCGTCGGGGTTCGACGCAGGGCGCCGCACCGGGAGACCCGGTTCACCGCGATCCCGCGTCGTGACTGGCATCACTGTAGCCAGCGGCTACGTTGACGTCAACAGCTCCTCGGAAATTCTTCTTTTTCGCAGGTGAGAACGGGTGCAGTCGGACCCCGAGGAGAACTGCCTGTAGCCAGTGGCCACAGTGCGTCTCCCTATCCCGGAATGTGCTGACCCGGCTCGATGCCGGCGCGCTGCGACCCCTGTCCCGTCGACCACTCGCATGCTTGACGCTCGGAGCCCACCGCCCCTAGCATCACCAGCGTCGATACCGGCGCCACCGCGGCGGCCGGATTCCCCCAGCACCCCTTCGTTTCCCGCCCGTCACTCGTCGCGTCCGCGCGCACCGTGCGGGGCGGGCTCCCCAGGACAGCGAGGTCGAGAAAGTGAAAGCGATCGTCTACGACGGCACCGACAACAAGCTGGTCGACGGTGTCACCGTCCGCGACCCCGGCCCCGGTGAAGTCCAGGTTCGTATCGTCGCGAGCGGCCTGTGCCAGAGCGACCTGAGCGTCGTCAACGGCAAGATCCCGTTCCCCACCCCCGTCATCCTCGGCCACGAGGGCGCCGGCATCGTCGAGGCCGTCGGGCCGGGGGTGAGCACGCCCGCCGTCGGCGACCACGTCGTACTGTCGACGCTGGCGACCTGCGGTCAGTGCGCCGCATGCACCTCCGGACGTCCCACGATGTGCCGCGAGTCGTTCGGCAACCGCGAGACCCCCTTCGAACTCGACGGCACGCCGATCCACAACTACGCGGCCCTCTCGACCTTCGCCGAGCGCATCGTCGTCAAGGCCGGTCAGGCAGTGCCGATCTCGAAGGACGTCCCGCTGTCGACGGCATGCCTGATCGGTTGCGCGGTGCTGACCGGCGCCGGAGCGGTGTTCAACCGTGCCCGTGTCGCCCCCGGCGACTCGGTGGTCGTCATCGGCGCCGGCGGCATCGGCCTCAACGTCATCCAGGCCGCCCGCATCGCGGGCGCCACGACGATCGTCGCCATCGACACGAACCCGGACAAGGAGCCGAAGACCGGCCTGTTCGGTGCCACCCATTTCGTCGACGCGACCGCCGGCGACACCGTCGCCGCGATCCGGGAGCTCACCGACGGCGGTGCCACGCACGTCTTCGACTGCGTCGGTGGGGAAGCCATCACCAGTCAGGCGATGGAGATGCTCGACTGGGGCGGGCAGCTGACCATGCTCGGCGTCGCCGGACCCGAGGCCAAGCTGTCGGTCCCGGCCACCACCTTCTACATGGACCGCTCGGTGCTGGGATGCCGCTACGGTTCGTCACGCCCGGGCGCGGACATCCCGAAGTACGTGGAGATGTACCGATCCGGCCGACTCCTCCTCGACGAGCTCGTCACCGAGACCTACGAGCTGGAGAACTTCGAGTCCCTCGTGGACGACGCCCGAAACGGAAAACTCGACCGCGGTGTGCTGCTGATGCCGTCCTGAGAACGACCCCGATCAGAGGAACAGGCGGAGGGCCGAGCGGCCTTCCGCCTGTTTCGAATTCGTCGATGCGCTCTACACTCTACCGGTTCGGGCGTGCGGCGTAGACGAGGAGCTTGAGCAACTCGGTGACTTCCTGCCGAAGATCTTCCCGGCTACGCCACCGCTTGTCGGAGAGCTCGATCATGTACGGCTCGTACAGATCCCACACCGAGCCGACCACACCGATCAGCGCCGCCAGCACACTCGGATCGAATTCATCCCGGACCTGCGGCGGAGTGGGGTTCTTCCACAGCGCCTCGATGTGCTGGCGGTAGCCACGCGAACGCGCTTCGCCGAGCAACCGGTCCGGCTCGATACCCTCGAAGATCGACCACATCAGCATCCGGCCGAACTGACCGGAGTCGAGATCGGCGCCGATGGAATTGTCGATCGCGTCGTAGGCGTCCTTCTCTGCGGACAGACGGTCGCCGCCGTAGCCGACCAGCAACTCCATCACCGCCACCAGCAGGTTCTCCTTGGTGCGATAGAAGCGGTGGATCAGCCCGTACGACACATCCGCGGCAGCGGCGACCTCCCGGAGCGTCACCTTCGCAGGACCCTTGCGTGCGAAGAGGTCCGCGGCGGCGAGAAGGATGGCCTCCTGCGCTCCGGACGTACCCGGGCGGGTCGGCCTCCACTCTGCGACCTTCTTCGCAGACTCGGAGTCGGTCTCGACCTGCAGCGCCGGATTCTCCTCGATCGAGTCGGCCGTGTAGGTGCCGGCCAACCGCAGCACGTCGTCCTCGGTGTCAGGGTCCAGCAGCAGCTCGGCCGGCGTCAGATCGAATCCGTCGACCTTCGTGATCGCCCACAGGGCGATGGCAGCAGGTTCGATCTTCTCGTCGAAAGCCGCGAGGAGCTCCGGGACCTCGGGGTGGATCCTGTGATTCTCCGTGTCGAACTGCCACACCGGAAAGAGCGTCACCCCGTCGCCCGCATATCCGAGCATCTTCCGGCTCCGGACACGCTTGTTGATCGCCTGACGACTGATACCCAGGAAGCTCGCCACCTGCGGCGTGGTCCAGACGTCGTCGGCGAGGGCGGCGGCCTTACTGAGGTGCTCCATATGACGCAGACCCTATCATGATCGGCGACAGGAAGATTCGCGTGGCGAATCCGAATGCCGGCACCGGCGGTGACGGATCGGTGTTCCGATGTCGCATCCCATCCTTGCGGATCTCCCAGGCCGTGTCATCCCATCGGGTCGAACAACTCGCGCACCCATATTGACGCAGACGTAGCCAATGGCTACTGTGACGACAGTCACTGGGTCGGCGGTGGCCCGGCACGACTGCAGGCGGTCGCCGAGGTCCGTCGAACGTGAATCGGAAGTACATGCGCCTCCGTCGTCGCGGAGGCCTCGACATCTGCGCGGTCCGCTCACGAGACCCGCCTGCAACGAGTCGGAACCGAACTTTCCTCGGTGAGTACACCGGAGGACACAACCGAACAGGATCGATATGAACTCACCCGAGATCGCGCCTGCGCGAAACCTGGTCCGCAAGGCGTCGCTCGCAGGCTTCTTCGGAACTGCCGTCGAAGCCTACGACTTCATGGTCTTCACTTTTCTCATCGCCTATCTGTCGCCGCTGTTCTTTCCCAGCGACAACCCCGCGGCCGGAATCCTGAGCTCGCTCGCGGTTCTCGGCACCGGATTCCTCGCACGCCCCATCGGCGGCGTCGTCTTCGGCCGGATCGGTGACCGATACGGTCGTCGCTTCGCGCTGATCCTCACGATCTCCGGCATGGGCGGTGCCACCATCCTCATGGGTCTCCTGCCGACGCACGCCGGCGTCGGAATCGTGGCCCCGGTCCTGCTCGTACTCACTCGTATGCTGCAGGGATTCTTCGCCGGCGGCGAACAGATGGGTTCGGCCACGTTCGTCACCGAACACGCTTCCGCCAAGAACTACGGCATCCTGAGTGCGATGACCCCGGTGGGATTCGCATTCGGCAGTGCCCTCGCTCCCCTGGCCGTCGCCCTCACCACCTCCCTGACTTCCGAAGAGACGATGGCCGACTGGGGCTGGCGGATCCCGCTCCTGATGTCGCTGCCGTTGATGCTGTACGTGCTGTATCTGCGCAAGCGACTGGAGGAATCGCCCGATTTCCAGGAACTCGCCGGTACGCACAAGGTTCAGTCCTCCCCCGTGCGTTCGGTTGTCACGCGGTACCCCGCGACGTTGCTCCGAGTGATCGCACTCAGCACCTCGGTACTCGCGATCGGGTACGTGGTTCCGGCATACATGCCGCTGTTCCTGCAGCAGGAGGTCGATATGGCCCCGGGCGTCACCGCCTGGATCGCCACCGCCGGATCGACCTTCGCGATCGTCATCGGCTTCGGCGCCGGCTTCCTGATCGACAGGACCGGCCGCAGGAACACCATGATCATCGGGCTGGGCACGATTCTGGTCACGATGTTCCCGATCATGTACTTCATGAAGGCCACCGGCGGAAACCTGATCGTCACCGCTGCCGGTCACATGCTCCTCGTCGGACTGGCCGGAGCCTCCGCCGTCCCCGTCTACGCGACGCTCACGTCGGCCTTCCCTGCCGCGGTCCGCTACACGGGCGCTGCCATCGGATTCGGTCTCGGCTCGGCGATCGGTGGAGGCCTCGGCCCCTATCTCGCAGGGAAATTCACCGCGATCACGGGGAATCTCTACGCCGCCTCCGGTGTCGTCGGCGCTGCAGCTCTCCTGGGCATCGTGGTGATCGCCACCATGCCGAACAGCAACAGCAACACCGCACCCGAAGCCTCGCTCATCACAGGCGACACCGAATCCGTCGACGCGGATCCGGTCGAGGAGCCTTCACCGGCTCCGAAGATGGCCTGACACGTACCGATCGTGGCCCCGATGCACCCGCGCGCATCGGGGCCACGCCCATGACTCCTCGGCCCCGAGCCGCCTGTTCTCTCGATCGGAGTACGCATGCCCCAGGATCCCGCACCGTCGCACGGCCCCGCAGACAGCGACCGGATCATCGACTACCGCAGTCGATTCGAGCTCACTCAACGCCGTTACCTCGTACTCGGCGGCGGGCAGGGGATGGGACGGCAGGTCTCTCACGCCCTCGCCCAGCTCGGCGCCCAGGTGATCGTCGTCGACGTGGATCGGGACCGCGCCGAGGCGGTGTGCGCAGAGATCGGCCCCCCGGCCACACCGGAACAGGTCGATGCCACCGACAACTCCGACATGGCCGCGTTGGCCGAGCGGGTGGGTGAGATCGACGGCGTCGTGGACGTCATCGGCATGGCTCGCTACGGACCCTTGCTCGACATCAGCGACGACGACTGGCATTGGGAAGAGTCCATCGTCCTGCGCCATGCGGTGCTCACACTCCGGCATTTCGGTCCTCGGTTGCGCTACCGCGGCGAAGGGTCCATCACGTTCGTCTCGTCGGTCTCCGGTATCGGCAGCTCTCCGGTGCACGCCGCCTACGGCGCCTACAAGGCGGCGCTCGGCTCATTGGTTCGATCGGCAGCAATCGAGCTGGGGCCCTCCGGCATTCGCGTCAACGCGGTGGCTCCCGGGTTCGTCGTCACACCGCGGATCTCGGCGATCCTCGACTCCGAGGCACTCGAGAACACCCGCACCCAGATACCGCTGCAGCGGTTGACGCTGCCCGCCGACGTCGCGAGCGCCCTGGCCTTCCTGGTGAGCGACCTCGCCCGAACGATCACCGGTCAGGTGATGATCGTCGACGGCGGAGCCACGAACAAATACCCGTACGACATGTCGGGGTTCTGAGTCCGTGCAAGCCCGCTCCGGACAGCACACAATTGACGGTTGACGAGAAAGTAGCCAATGGCTACAGTTCTCTCAGCCGCAGTGATCGCGGTCACGTCACACAGTTCCGGTCGCAGTCGACCGGAAGCTCGTTCCTAGTGCACAAGGAGAGGAATCGATGTCCTACGCCGTCGATCCCGAGTACCTGCCGACGATGGGATTCCTCCCCGATCTCGACGTTGCCGACGCGGAAAAAGCTCGCGCACTGATCCTTTCGATGAAGTCGGAAGATCCGATGTCGGCGGTGCCCGCAGGCGTCGCAGTGGATCGCCGGACTGCACCGGCAACCGACGGATCCGACATCCACCTCGTCGTGTTCCGTCCGGAAGGCCGCGCCGGACAGACACTTCCCTGCATCGTCTACTTCCACGGCGGCGGGTTCGTCTTCGGTGACGCCGCAACCGATGTCCGGGTTCCGTCGGCACTCGCCGCGAACCTGGACGCGGTGGTGGTCTCCGTCAACT
The DNA here is from genome assembly GCF_053589115.1 of Rhodococcus sp. NPDC003383. Classification (NCBI taxonomy): domain Bacteria; kingdom Bacillati; phylum Actinomycetota; class Actinomycetes; order Mycobacteriales; family Nocardiaceae; genus Rhodococcus; species Rhodococcus sp. NPDC003383. Next base: position 201,982 of record NZ_JBSFRG010000001.1, read on the forward strand.
ATCGACTCGCTCCGGAGCACCCGTTCCCCGCACCGTTCCACGACGCCTTCGACGCCCTGACCTGGGTCGCCGGCGACAACGACCTCGGAATCGACCCGACCCGGATCGTCCTTGCCGGAATCAGCGCCGGCGCCGGCCTCGCCGCGGCAGTCGCCCTCAAGGCCCGCGACGCCGGCGGTCCCACGGTGATCTTCCAGGCCCTGGACTCCCCCGTCCTCGACGACCGCCTGCTCACGACCTCTGCGACCGAGTACACCGATTCCCCGTTGTGGAACCGGCAGAACGGAATCGACAGCTGGAACCATTACCTGGGGGCCGACGTCGACCGGAGCACGACATCGGAATATGCCGCCCCCGCACGGGCGGCCGACCTCAGCGGGTTGCCCCCGGCCTACATCGCGGTCACCTCCTTCGATCCGCTCCGCGACGAAGGGATCGACTACGCCCAGCGGTTGACGCAGGCAGGCGTGGCGACCGAGCTGCATCTCTACCCCGGAACGTTCCACGGATCGTCCGGAGTGTTCCCGCAGGCTGCGATCTCCCAGCGGATCGACGCCGACTACACAGCCGCCATCCGGCGAGCACTGAACAGCTGAACCACGAGCATCCCGGAATCGGAGAATCATGCCGCACCGCTTCGAAGGAAAGGTCGCGATCGTCACCGGTGGCGCACGCGGACAGGGCGAACAGATCGTTCGGACCCTGGCACGCGAAGGCTGCTCGCTCGTGATCGGCGACGTTCTCGACGACCTGGGAAAGACCGTCGCCGACGACCTCGGCGAGTCCGTCGTCTACACACATCTCGACGTGACGGTCGAGGCAGACTGGGCCGACGCTGTGGCGCTGGCCGAATCGACGTTCGGCGGGCTCGACGTCCTCGTCAACAATGCGGCGATCTACCGCAAGCAGTTGCTGGAGGACGAGACAGTTGCCGACCTCGACAAGGTCCTCGCCGTCAACCTGCACGGACCGTTCCTCGGCATCCAGGCCGTCACCCCCGCGATGCGTGCCCGAGGTGGCGGATCGATCGTCAACGTGTCGTCGCTCGCCGGAACTACGTCCTACGCAGGACACGGCGCGTACAGCATGTCCAAGTGGGCTCTGCGCGGACTGACGAGGACCGCCGCGATCGAGCTCGAACCGTCGAAGATCCGGGTGAATGCCGTGCTGCCCGGCAACATTCGCACCGACATGTCGCCGACGACCGCCTCCGCCGAGACCCCGACCGGCCTCAAGCGTCAGGCCGACCCACAGGAGACCGCGAACGTCGTGGTCTTCCTCGCCTCGGACGACGCGTCCTTCGTCAACGGCACCGACGTCGTCGCGGATGGCGGCTCCCTGCTCGGGTAGCAGTCTCCACTCCCAAACTCCTCAGCAAGGCGCCCCGCCGCGCCGCTGCAGCAGATCCGATCCTTGGAGGAACATGTCCACCTCGACCCCGGAAGCCGGCCGCACCGCCGAACGCTTCGACGTCGTCGTCATCGGCGCGGGATTCAGCGGAATGTACGCGCTGCACCGTCTCCGTCAGCAGGGCCGTCGGGTCGTCTGCCTGGAAGCAGGCGACGGTGTGGGCGGCACCTGGTACTGGAACCGCTACCCCGGCGCCCGCGTGGACATCGAGTCCATGCAGTACTCGTACTCCTTCGACGACGATCTCCAGCAGGAATGGTCGTGGTCGGAGCACTTCTCGCCGCAGCCGGATCTCGAGGCATACGCGAATCACGTCGCCGATCGCTTCGACCTGCGCGAGGACATCCGTTTCGAGACCCGTGTCGACGCACTGACCTTCGACGAGTCCACGGACGAATGGCATGTCGGTACCGCATCGGGCGACCGCTTCGTCGCCAAGTACGTGATCGCGGCCACCGGCAGTCTCGACGTCTCCAACGTCCCCGACTGGCCCGGCCTGGACCGTTTCCGCGGTCAGGCGTACCACACCTCGCGGTGGCCCAAGGAGGGCGTCGAGCTCGCAGGTAAGCGAGTGGGTCTGATCGGCACCGGTTCCACCGGCATCCAGATCACCCCCGAGGTCGCTGCGGTCGCCGAGCACCTCACGGTCTTCCAACGGACCCCGAACTTCAGCCTTCCCTCACGCAACCGGAAACTGGATCCGGAATACCAGCAGGAATGGAAGGCCAACTATCCCGAGCGACGCAAGCAGATCCTCGACACCCACGGCGCAGTGCTCATGAGCAATGTCGCCGAGCAGCGTTCGATCTTCGACTACACCGAAGAGGAGCGCGAAGAAGTCATGGAGCGCGCGTGGAACGCTCGGAACGGACTCGACTTCATCCGGACGTTCACCGATACCTCCAGCGACCCGAAGGCGAACGAGATCCTCGCCGAGTTCGTGCGCAACAAGATCCGGTCCATCGTCCACGACCCGGAGACCGCAGAATTCCTGTGCCCGAAGACCTATCCGATCGGCGGCAAGCGGATCTGCATCGACTCCGGCTACTACGAGACCTTCAACCGCGACAACGTGAGCCTGGTCGACGTACGAGCCCACCCCATCGAGGAGGTCACCGAGTCGGGCCTTCGCACCAGTGAATCCGAGTACGACCTCGACGTGATCATCTTCGCCACCGGCTTCGACGCGATGACCGGTTCGATGCTGAGGATGAACGTGACCGGCGTCGACGGAGCGCGACTCGCCGATCACTGGGCCGACGGACCGAGGACCGTCTTCGGCCTGATGACGGCCGGATTCCCGAACCTGTTCATGGTGCACGGCCCCGGTAGCCCCTCCGTCCTGGCGCAGATGATCACCACGGGTGAGTGGCAGGTCGATTGGATCCTGCGGACCATCGATCATCTCGAGGAGAACGAGATCTCCCGCTTCGGCGCCACCCTCGCGCAGGAGAGCGAGTGGGCGGCCGAAGTCGACACCGCTGCCTCGCGCACGATGCACTCCCGTACCGACTCCTGGTACACGGGTGCGAACATCCCCGGCAAGCCGCGGGCCCTGCTGATGTACGTCGGTGGTTTCCAACGCTATTCCGACTGGTGCACCCGCGCTGCGGACGAGGGGTACACGGGGTTCGAGAAGAAGCAGCGCGTACCCCTGCCCTGAGTCCGGATTTCTTTTCACGCAGTCGAATTCACGAGAACAATGTAGTCAACGGAGAGCGCAGGCGACCGAGAGTGAGCACCTTGCAGACCGTCGGTGTCGGATACGAACTGACCGTCATCGACGTCATCGAAGAGACCCCGGATTCGAAGTCGATCGTCCTGCGCACGCCGAAGAACTCCCGTGAATTGTTCGTGTACCGACCCGGCCAGTTCCTGACCGTCCGGATACCGAGCGACCGCACCGGACATGTCGCCCGGTCGTATTCGCTGTCGAGCGCTCCCGGCATCGACGACGAGTTGAAGGTCACCGTCAAACGAACCGCCGGCGGTTACGGTTCGAACTGGTTGTGCGACAACGTCGAACCGGGCAATGCCCTCACCGTCCTGCCGCCCTCGGGTCGCTTCACGCCCGCGGATTTCACGAGCGATTTCCTGCTGTTCGCGGCAGGGAGTGGCATCACGCCGATCATCTCGATCCTGAAGACGGCCCTGCTCCGGTCCGACCGGTCGGTCATTCTCTTCTACGCCAATCGCGACCGCGACTCGGTGATCTTCCACCGCGAACTCGAGGACTACGCCGCGAAGTTCGACGACCGTCTGACGATCCACTACTGGTTCGACGACGTGCACGGCATCCCTTCTCGTGAGAGGTTCGCGGCACTGGCGGCGGAGCACACCTCTCGCGAGGTGTTCGTCTGTGGCCCCGCCCCGTTCATGGACGGCGTCGCCGACGGGGTGCGAGCGGCAGATGTTCCTGCGGAGCGCCTTCATCAGGAAGTGTTCGTGTCACTTTCGGGGGACCCCTTCGAAGCACCCGCGCCGCTCGTCGACGACGATCCCGCCTCTGCGGTGGAGACGGTCGTGCACCTGGACGGCGAGTCGCATCGGTTCGAGTGGCCGAGCGGCAACACTCTCGTCGATGTACTGCTCGACCGCGGTGTCGACGTGCCGTTCTCCTGCCGATCGGGTGAGTGCGGATCCTGCGCGTGCACAGTGGTTTCGGGGAAGGTCGTGATGGAGAAGTCGGACATCCTCGACCCATCGGATATCGCCGAGGGGTACATCCTCGGATGCCAGGCACGTCCCGACTCGGGTCCGATCGAGATCGAGTTCTGACCCCGTTCACTCGACGGGCCGGATGTGTTGACGCTGTCGCAGCCAAAGGCTACAGTGATCCCCATCACGGCCCGTTCGAGTGAGATCTGTTCTATACCAATATTTTCCGTCGCGAATCGATCTCCGGACACCACGGTCCGGTCGAGTTCCGCGCCGCGGCCGTGAACAAGAGTCGTAGACCTCCTCCAGAAAAGAGACAGCGTTGACTCGGTTGTTCGACACCCATCGGCTCGGCGGACTCGTCCTCGACAATCGTCTCGTGATGGCGCCCATGACACGGGCACGGTGCATCGACACGATCCCGACCGCGGAGACGGCGGAGTACTACCGCCAGCGGGCGACTGCCGGACTGATCGTCACCGAAGGCACACCGATCTCCCCCGAAGCGCAAGGATACGTGTACGTCCCGGGGATCTGGTCGCCGACGCAGGTCGCCGGATGGCGCACGGTCACCGACGCCGTCCACAGCGAGGGCGGGCGGATCTTCGCCCAGCTCTGGCACGTCGGCCGGTTGTCGCACATCTCCCTCCAGCCGGAAGGCGGACGACCCGTCAGCGCAGGCGCCGTGCCCGCTCCGGAGAGCAAGATCTTCGCGCTCGACGACGACGGGAACGTCGGCTTCGTCGACGTCGGTGATCCCCGCCCGTTGAGCACCGAGGAAGTCGGCCGCGTCGTCGATGACTTCGCCGGTGCAGCAACCAATGCCGAGGTGGCAGGCTTCGACGGTGTCGAGTTGCACGGAGCCAACGGCTACCTGTTCGAACAGTTCCTCAACCCCGCGACCAACACCCGATCCGACCGGTACGGCGGCTCCTACACCGATCGTGCCCGGTTCCTGCTCGAGACGGTCGACGCCGTGATCGACGTACTCGGCTCCGCCAGCGTCGGGATCCGGCTCTCCCCGTTCAGCGAACTGTTCGACATGCCCGCCTATCCCGAGGCCGCAGAGACCTATCTGTACCTGGCCTCGGAACTGTCGCGCCGCAACCTCGCCTACATCCACCTCATCGACCAGCGTCCTGCCGGCGGTCGGCTTCTCGACATCGACTTCCTCACGGCCTTCCGTGCCCGGTTCCGGGGAACGATCATCCTTGCCGGCGGAATGACGCAGGAGTACGCCGACGAACTGTTCGAGCGGGACCTGATCGACCTCGCCGCCTTCGGACAACCGTTCATCGCGAACCCCGACCTCGTCGCACGCCTGCAGAACGGGTGGCCACTGACGGCACCGGACCCGAACACCTACTACGGCGGGGGCGCCGAGGGCTACCTCGACTATCCGCGATTCACCCCGGCGCGCGTGTGACGCGGCAGATACGCCACACGCGCGACGTCAACACCAGAAGGGATCTCCATCGATGACCGAAACGACGTCGACCCCCACCCGGTGGCGTGACCTCGACCTGGGCACCCGAGTGGTCGGCTACGACGAGCGCGACGCCGTCCTGTACGCGCTGGCGGTCGGCGCCCACGCCACCGACCTCGACCTGGTCTTCGAGGACCGACTCCGCGTCCTGCCCACCTTCGCCCTGACCCTCGCACAGTGGGCACCCGATGCGCTGGGCACACTCGGGGCGTTCGACACGAAGACGGCGCTCCACGGCTCGCAGAGTCTCGACGTGCTCGCTCCCCTGCCCCGGTCCGGCGAGATCTCGATGTCGGCACGGGTCGGCGAGGTCTGGGACAAGGGCCGTGCTGCGGTCTTCGAAGTGGTCGTCGAGAGCGACTACTTCGTGGCCACCTGGGCGCTGTTCGCCCCCGGCGCAGGTGGATTCGGCGGTGATCGCGGTCCGTCGGCACCGTCCGCACCCGAGGGGGACCCGACCGTCGTCGGCACTTTGACGACCGATCTCGATCAGGCCGCGCTCTACCGCCTCACCGGCGACCGGCACCACATCCACATCGATCCCGACGCCGCAGCACGCATCGGGCAACCACGTCCGATCCTGCACGGCCTGTGCACCCTCGCTGCGACCACCCTGCCTCTCGCAGACATGCTCGGCGCCCACCCGGCCGACCTGAAGACCCTGTCCGGCCGGTTCGCGGCACCCGTCTTCCCCGGCGACACCGCGCAGGTCCGCGCCTGGGGCGACGCCACCGGCGCGCGCTTCGACGTCACCACCGACGGCGGTGCCGTCTTGAACGGTGGACACGCGTCCTTCGCCTGACCCCGACCACGACCATTCCCTCTCCGAACGGAACATCATGACGAGCACACGCCGCTTCGAAGGCAAGATCGCATTCATCACCGGAGCCGCCCGCGGCCAGGGTCGCGCCGAAGCCGTCCGGCTCGCGAGCGAGGGCGCCGACATCATCGCGGTCGACATCTGCAAGTCCCTCGAATACCCCGCCTATCCCGGCGCCACCCCCGACGATCTGGCCGTCACCGTCAAGGAGGTCGAAGCGCTCGGCCGGCGCATCGTCGCCCGCGAGGTCGACGTCCGCGACTTCGACGCGCTCCAGCAGGCACTCTCGGAGGGCGTCGCCGAACTCGGCGGCCTCGACATCGTCGTCGCCAATGCCGGTGTCTGCACCGCCGCCACCACCTGGGAGCACGCCCTCGAGCAATGGAAGGAGACCATCGACATCAACCTGACCGGGGTCTTCCACACCGTCAAGGCGGCCGTGCCGATCCTGCTCGAGCAGGGCCGGGGTGGCGCCATCGTCATGACGAGCTCGGTGGCGGGTCTGCGCGGACTGCCGTTCGTCGCCGCATACTCGGCCAGCAAGCACGGGGTCGTCGGCCTGTGCAAGACGCTGGCCAACGAACTCGGACAGCACCGCATCCGCGTCAACACCGTGCACCCCGCCGGGGTGACCACCGACATGCAGCCCGTCGAGATGCAGCAGATGATCGCCGACCATGCCGCCACCCTCGGTCCGATCTTCATGAACGCCCTGCCGGACGAGGCGACCGACGCAGAGGACATCGCCGGAACCGTCGCCTGGTTGCTGTCCGACGAAGCTCGTCACATCACCGGAGCTCAGATTCCGGTCGACCTGGGAACCCTCATCCGCTGACTATCGGAGGACCGATGACCGAACTGCCTATCCCCCAATACGATTCCGCTACCACTGTTCGCTCCGTCGAGGTCGAGATCGACGCCCCCGCGAGTGTCGTCTGGGAGGTCCTCACCGACCTCGGCAACTACCCGAACTGGAACCCCTTCTGCATCGCGGTGGAATCGACACTGGAAATCGGTGCGCCGGTGAACATGACACTGGCCGACTACTCGGGAGCCACGGAGACCTTCCCGTACACCGAATACGTCTGCGCGGTGGTGCCGGAGCGTCTGCTGTCGTGGGAACTGCGACCCACCGAGGTCTCCGCGCAGGCCGCTCGGCGCGATCAGGTCATCGAGCCGATCGACGAGACCCGGTGCCGTTACTACTCCACCGACGCTTTCCTCGGCGAGGAAGCACACCAGATCATGGCCGACAGCGGTGCGTGGGTGAAGCGCGCCTTCGACGACACCGCTGTCGCGCTGAAGAAGCGCAGCGAGGCGGTCTTCGCCGAGCGCCGCCTCGACCCGCAGTCCGTGTGACGCAGACGCCGATCACCCCACCGCACGACCACTCGAAAGGCCGACATATGGCAAACCGCATGCAGGACAAGATCGTCATCGTCACCGGTGCTTCCTCCGGCCTCGGCCGAGCGACCGCCGAACTGATGGTCGCCGAGGGCGCTCGCGTGGTGATGGCGGACATCAGCCAGGAGGCGGGTGAGGCGGCAGCGCAGGCGATCGGCGCCGAATTCGTCCGCACCGACGTCGGCAACCCGGCCGAGGTCGAGGCGCTGGTCTCCGGCACCGTCGCCAAGTACGGGCGACTCGACGTGATGTGCAACAACGCCGGAGTCCACTCCGCCGCACCGCTTCTCGACACGACGAACGAGGATTTCGAACGCGTGGTGGCCGTGAACTTCGGGGGGATCTTCTACGGGACGCGGGCGGCAGGCCGTGTGATGGCGGAAAAAGGTTCCGGTGTCATCGTCAACACGGCCTCGAACGGCGGGTACCTGCCCACCGAGGGCATGGCCGTCTACTGCGGTACGAAGGCGGCCGTGGTAGCAATGTCCAAGGCCTGCGCCCTCGAACTCGCACCCAAGGGTGTTCGGGTGAACACGATTTCGCCCGGGACGATGCTGAGCGGCATGGTTCCGGACGTGGAGGGCATCGTCGAGGTCCTCGACAAGCTCCAGCCCATCGGATACGCCGCGAATCCGTCCCAGATGGCCACGGGAATCCTGTACCTCGCCTCGGACGACGCCAACTACGTCACCGGGCACGATCTGATCGTCGACGGAGGCGCCACCGCGGGCCGAGTCGCAGTCGGAATCTGACACAGCCCCGGAAGAAACTCCGCGAGAAGGAAGCGAGTCGATGAATCGGTTCGAGAACAAGGTGGCATTGGTGACCGGCGCCGCGAGCGGCATCGGCCGTGCGGTTGCGGAACGGTTCGCCGCCGAGGGAGGCACCGTCGTCGTCGCCGACATCCAGGACGACCTGGGTTCCGCTGTTGCGCAGTCGATCGTGGCCGGCGGCGGCCGTGCCGTGTACCGACACCTGGATGTCTCGTCCGAAGCCGAATGGGACGGGGCAATCGCCGAGACGGTCGACACCTTCGGTTCCCTGGGAATCCTGGTGAACAACGCGGGTATCGCCCATCCGGACCTGATCGAGGGCACCGCTACGGAGCTCTACAACCGTGTCATCGCGGTGACGCAGACCAGCGTCTTCCTCGGTCAGCGTGCGGCAAGCTCCGCTCTGAAGTCGTCCGGCTACGGTTCGGTCGTCAACGTCAGTTCGATGTTCGGCATCGTCGGAGGCTTCGGGTCCGCACCGGCGTACGCGGCCGCGAAGGGCGCCGTGCGGACCTTGTCCAAGAACACCGCGATCGCGTGGGCCAAGGAAGGTGTCCGCGTGAACTCGGTACATCCCGGATTCATCGACACTCCCACCCTCGGGGACCAGGGACACGAGCACATGGTCGCGGTGACCCCGATGGGCAGGCTCGGCACCTCGGACGAAGTGGCCGGACTCGTTGCCTTCCTGGCGAGCGACGAGGCATCGTTCATCACGGGTGGCGAGTTCGTCGTGGACGGCGGATACACCGCGCAATAGCACTCGAGGGTGGCCGGCACGAGTGGTCGTGCCGGCCACCTCCCCGGCCTGCGTCGGGTCTCGACGGGCGCCGCGATGACTTTCGGGTCCGAAACCGGTCGACACTGGAGAAGAGATCCATTCGACCCCTGGGGAGAGATCATGACCCAGCAGACCGCCCGTGCCCTACCTCCGATCGTCGACCGGCAGACCTGGCGGGAAGCGCTCGACGACCTGCGCAGACGGGAGAAGGCCGCCACCCGTGAACTCGACGCCATCGCGGCGCAGCGCCGCAGGCTGCCGATGGTCGAACTGCCCGATTACACGCTGATCGGCCCGGACGGCCCGATTCGCCTCGTCGACGTGTTCCAGGGCCACTCGCAACTCATCGTCTACCACCACATGTGGTCCGACGGCGCGGAGTGGCAGTGCGGCGGATGCACGAGCCTCTCCACGCAGTGGACCCGGCTGGGCATCCTCGACAACTACGACGCCCGCATGGTCATCGTCACCAACGGGCCCATCGACGAGGCCCTGGCCTACAAGGCCAAGGTCGGCAACAGGATGGACTGGTACTCGTCCTCGGAGAGTTCGTTCGGCGCCGACGTCGACGCGCCGCCCGGCGGCGACTTCGCGGTCAACGTGTTCCTCCGCGACGGCGACAAGGTCTACCGCACCTGGCACACCACCGGCCGCGGCACCGAACAGCTCAGCTACACCTTCGCCCTGCTCGACATCCTGCCGTGGGGCCGGCAGGAGGAATGGCAGGACTCCCCCGAGGGATGGCCGCAATCGCCCACCTACTCCAAGTGGCTCGACTCCCCCGACGTGGCGCGGCTCTACGGTCCGGGCACAGACGCCCGGTAGGGTTCGCCGCGTAGCCGCGGCGCTCCCCCACGTGGAGGTGAGTCCGAATCACTTTCCGACACAATCCAATCGAACTGATCGAACTAATCGGCGAGATTTCGGCTGCCGATCCGGCCGGTTCCGTCCCGCAGGGGGCTCGGCTCCACCGAAGCGACATCGTCCCGCCCCGGTGAGACCTTCAGCGGGCGTACAGCCGCCGCCGGTCCATCGCTCCACAACCTCGCAGCCTTGCGGCGGTATCTCCGGCCGAAGGTCTGCATGAGAACGAAGCGCGGGACGGCGGGGATGACGTGCAGGATCACATCGCAGTCCTCCGGGGTGGCGCCGTCGACGATCCAGGGTCCTTCGGCTCCCAGCTCGACGATGCCCTTCGGTTTGACGAAGTACTCGTTCTCGACGGCGAGGTACTCGGCTGTGGTGAGGGTGGCGCCGACGACCGGCATCATCTCGAGTTCTTCACGCCGAAGGTGCGGCAACAGGACCTCGGTGAGCCCGGCCAGCGTGCCGAGCAACCGGTCCCGCGCGCCGGCATCTTCACGGTATGCCCGGGCGGCCGCCTCCAGGGCGGTGATCGCGGGAGCGATCCCCCGATGGTCGGTCGCCATCTCGTCGAGCAGTGCACTCGCGGCGGGATTCCTGGCCCGGATCAGCGGCCACAGTCCGGCGTCCTCGGCGGTGTGGTGCAAGTGCAGGGCACGCATCATCCACACGATGTGGTCGGCGAGCTCTCGTCGGCGTCGCTCGTCGGGTGGTGATTCGGACACCAGTACCAGCCGGGTTCGTTCCAGATCGCGACGCAGAGCGCTGTGGACGATCCCCATGCTTCGGGTATCGGCGGGCTCATGACGCTCCATGTCCATGGCCCTCTCCTTTCCTTCGTCCGCTCAGCCCCTCGAATTCATGGAAGCCTTCTGCCGCACAACGGATTACGACTCTTGTGCAAAGGCTCGACAGATTGCTCCGATGTTCAGGGATGCGGTGGCGGAGTTCGCGGTGGCGGACCTGATACATTGAGTTCAATCAGGTTGTACCCAAATTATCGGAGCGGTGATGGCCGAAGTCAAGAGGCGATACGACGCCTCCGGCAGGCAGGAACAGGCCTGCGAGCGACGTCGCGCCGTGGTCGTGGCCGCGAAAGAGTTGTTCGAACGCGACGGCTTTCGGGCCACCACCCTCGCCGGGATCGCGGACCGGGCGGGTGTCTCGGTCAAAGGTCTCTACAAGAGTTTCGGCAGCAAGGCGGCGCTGGCGAAGGCGGTCTTCGACTTCGTGATCGCCGGTGACGACGAACCGGTGCCGGTCGCCGAACGTCCGGAGCAGCAGGCGATGTTCGCCGAACCGGACGTGCGCCGCAAGATCGAGATATTCGTCCACGCCCTGGCCCGCCGGCAGCAACGATCGGCGAAGGTGCAGATCCTCATTCGCGACGGACGGCACGTGGACGACTCGCTCACCCCGGTGTGGCGGCAACTGAGCGAGGAGGGGCTGACCGCAGCGACGATGCTCGGGGGGCACTTCCTGGCCACCGGACAGCTTCGTGCCGGCGTCGACCTCGACGAGGTTCGCGATGTTCTGTGGAACTATCTGGCGATCGACACCTACGAGCGACTGGTCCTCGAACGGGGTTGGACACTCGACCGGTATGCGGACTGGGTGGCGCGAACGATTGTCGCCGCCGTCTGTCCACCGTGATCAGAGCACGTGCGGAATCAGCCGCCACGTGCGGGCGATGTAGCGGCGGTAGGGGTCGCCGAGCGCGTCGACGAGCATGCGTTCCTCCGCCGGTATCCGCACCACATAGGCGGCGGCCAGCACGAGCACCGTGAGGGGCGCCAGCCAATTCGTATATGCGAGAGTGAATCCCAGCGCACAGATCAGCGCTCCCGTGTACGACGGATGCCGGATCCGCGCGTACGGCCCGGTGTCGATCACCCGCTGACCCGCGACCGTCTGCAGTTCGAAGGTGAACGACGCACCGAGTTCCCGCACCGCGCGCAGCCGGAATCCCTGCCCCGCCAACGCAATCGCCAGTCCGGCAACGAAAAGGAGCAGCGGCGCGGTGGTGATCGTCGTTTCCGTGACGGTCAGGCTCAGAACGGGACCGCCGACGTAGACGGCGACGAGGCCCAGCCCGACGGCGACACCGGTTCCGCGGCCGACCGGGTTCGTCGCGGACGGCGGATGCCTCCGCCCGATGAGAACCTCGGAGACGATCCACGCTGCCAGCGCTACGACCAGGGCGATCCCGGCCAGGGGCTCGCCGGCGAACAGCGGAGCGGTCACGGTCCGAGTATCCCGCCGCGCCCGGATCGGGCGCCCGCGAACCCTCGCGAACCACCCGGAGAGGACCGGCCCGGTCGGTACCATCGGATTCGTGCCCGCCCCGGAACACATGCACGCGGCCTACGTCGAATCGCTCGGCGGCGTCGACGCGATTCGCTACGGCCTGTTGCCCGTTCCGCGATGCGGCCCCGGTGATGTGCTCCTGCGGGTCGAGGCGGTCGCGGTCGACAACGTCGACACCTTCGTCCGGTCCGGACGGTTCCGAACCGAGATGACGTTCCCGTTCGTGATCGGACGTGACGTCGTGGGCACCGTGGTCGACCGGGGCGCCGACGTGACGGCCCCGAACATCGGCGACCGCGTGTGGTGCAACAGCCTGGGGCACGACGGCCGGCAGGGTCCGACCTCGGAATACACGACCGCTCCGGTCGAACGGGTGTATTCACTGCCCGAAGGGGTGGATCCGGTCGTCGCGGTCGCGGTCGCGCACCCCGCGGCGACCGCGCATCTCGCCCTGTACACCCACGCCGGTCTGCGGGCGGTCGACACGGTGTTCGTCGCCGGCGGCGCCGGGCATGTGGGCTCGGCGTTGACCGCCATGGCTGCGCGCTCCGGTGCGAGCGTCCTGGCGTCGGCGCGCGCGCAGGACCACGAATGGTGCCGTTCGGCGGGCGCGGCGCAGGTGTTCGACTATGCGGCTCCCGACCTGATCGAGCAACTGCGCGCCGCCGCTCCGAACGGTGTCGACGTGCTCGTCGACACCTCCGGCCGGCTCGACCTCTCCGACGCCCTGGAGCTGCTCGCGCTGCGCGGCCGGATCGTGGTGATGGCCGGGATGGACCGGAAACTCGAGTGCCGGGCAGGCGATCTGTACCCCCGCGACCGCAGCCTGCTCGGCTTCGCGATCAGCAACGCCACCACCGACGAGCTGGCCGAAGCGGCACGGCACGTCACCACGTTGCTCGCCGACGGGGTGCTGCGTCCCCGGCACATCGAGGAGCTACCGCTGAGCGCCGCCGGCGAGGCCCACCGCCGCCTCGAGGCCGGAGAGGCGCGCGGCACCCGCCTGGTGCTGCGTCCCGACAACTGAACGGGAGGCCGACGCGATGGACATCGGAAACGGCCGGGTAGTGATCGAGTGGGACGGCGGCCGCACCGTCGTGAATGCGCCCGACCAGGTGCGGATCGGCCGGGACGAGGCCATGGACATCACGATCGCCGATCCGATGGTCTCCCGTGAACATGCCCGCGTGCTGTGGGACGACGGCTGGTACGTCACGGACTCGGGCAGCAAGAACGGCACGTTCGTCGACGGCCACCGCGTGGATCGGATCGCGGTGACCGACTCCGTCGTGGTGCGCTGCGGTGGCCCCTTCACCGCGCCGTCGCTGAAGATCAGCGTGGCCGACCCGTCCGCGACACGGACCCGGAAGGGCATGATCGAGCAGTGGCGGACGATGCGCGCCGACGATATGCGGCCCGCGCCGCGCCGCAAGCGACGCCCTCTGGAAGCCGGCGCGCGTTCGATCGGACGCGACCGGACCTGCGACATCGTCGTGAACGACGTACTCGTCTCCCGCGTCCATGCGGCGTTGCACACCGGCCCGTCGGGCCTCGAGATCGAGGATCTGGGCAGCGTCAACGGCACGTACGTCGACGGGAAAGCGGTGACCCGCACGCCTCTGCGCGACGGCGACGTCGTCACCATCGGCAACACCGATCTGGTGGTACACGACGATCGCCTCGTGCCACGGCAGGAGGAGCCGTCACCCACGGTCGGGTTGCGTGTGCACGGCGTCGGTCTGACGATCTCCGGTGGGCAGCGACTTCTGGACGACATCAGCCTGTCCGCCCCGCTCGGTACGCTCACCGCCGTGATCGGCCCGTCCGGGGCGGGCAAGTCGACGGTCGCGAGGATCATTTCCGGAACCACCGGCCCGACCGACGGTGTCGTCGAATTCGAGGGCCACGACGTGCACTCGGAGTACGAGGCGTTGCGGTCGCGGATCGGGCTCGTCCCGCAGGACGACGTGGTGCACCGGCAGCTCACCGTGCGGCAGGCACTCGGCTATGCGGCGGAACTGCGGCTGCCGCCGGACACGACGCGTTCGGACCGGGACGAGGCCATCGCGAATGTGCTGGCCGAACTGCAGCTCACCGAGCATGCCGACACCCGTGTCGATCATCTGTCCGGCGGGCAGCGCAAGCGGGCGTCGGTGGCCCTCGAGCTGCTCACCGGTCCGTCGCTGCTGATCCTCGACGAGCCCACGTCCGGGCTGGACCCGGCCCTGGACCGGCAGATCATGGCCACCCTGCGGCGCCTCGCGGACCTGGGCCGGGTGATCCTCGTGATCACGCATTCGCTGTCCTATCTGGAGATGTGCGATCAGGTGCTGCTCCTGGCACCGGGCGGCAAGACGGCGTACGTCGGCCCGCCCGCGCAGGTGGGTTCGGCGCTGGGCAGTACCGACTGGGCGGAGATCTTCGCCCGGGTCGCGGCCGAACCCGACGCCGTGTACGCCGATCACCTGGCGCGCAGCACCCTGGTCGAGCAGCCACCGGCGACCGAGCCCGGTCCGCTGCCGCAACCGGCCCAGACGTCGCGGACGAAACAACTCGGCACGGTGGCGCGGCGGCAGCTGCGACTGATCCGCGCGGACCGCGGATACCTGATCTTCCTGTCGGTGCTGCCGTTCGTCCTCGGCGGCCTGACCATTCTCGTGCCGGGCGACGACGGTTTCGGATTCCCGGCCCCCGGTGAAGAACCCGGAGAGCTGTCGTTCATCCTCATCCTGCTGATCCTCGGCGCCTGCTTCATGGGCCTGTCGCTGACGGTGCGCGATCTCGTCGGCGAACGGCAGATCTACTTCCGGGAACGCGCCGCAGGACTGCAACCCTCCGCTTATCTGTGGGCCAAGATCCTGGTGTTCTGTGCGGCGGCGATCGTCCAGTCCGTTGTATTGGTGCTGGTGGTCATGGCCGGCAAGGGCGCTCCGGGCCCCGGCTCCCTGATTCCGGTCGGCGCCGTGGAACTGATGGTGGACATCGCGCTGACCACGTGCTCGTGCGTCGTCCTCGGCTTGGCCCTGTCCGCGGTGGCCCGGTCGAGTGAGCAGGTCATGCCGATGCTCGTCGTGGCGGTGATGGTGCAGCTGGTGATGAGCGGGGGCCTGATCCCGATCACCGGCCGCGTCGTGCTCGAACAGTTGTCATGGCTGTTCTCGGCACGCTGGGGATACGCCGCATCGGCCTCGACCGTCGACCTTCGCGCGAAGGATCCGACGGCCGAGGCCGATGCGCTCTGGCAGCACACCGCGTCGGCGTGGCTGTTCAACATCGGGATGCTGATGCTGGTCGGAGTCGTGCTCGCGCTGTTCGCCTACAGTCGGCTGCGGTTGCGGGGTCGGCGCTCGGCACGTCGACGCGAACTCCGCGCTCGCGCAGGCGGCTGATCCGTGCCGCGACCGACACCCGAACAAAGGACACAGCCATGAGCTTCGACACCCCCGCGGGAACTCGTGGTGCCCGCCAGCCGTCCGGTCCCCTGTTCCGTCTGGTCAACAAACTGATGGCCGGGCGCATCCGGCGCAGTGGCCGCTTCCGCGGGAGCAATGCCCTCATCCTCACCACTGTGGGCCGCAAGACGGGGCAGGAACGTTCGACGCCGGTCAACTGGTTTCCCGGTCCGGACGGCAGCCGGCTCATCGTCGCCTCGGCCGCCGGCGCCGCCGGCAATCCCGGCTGGTACTACAACATCGCGGCCAACCCCGACAAGGTGCGCATCGAGGTCGAAGGACGCACCGTCGCCGTCGACGCCGAGCAACTTCACGACGCCGAACGAGAGCGCGCCTGGGAACAGATCGTCAGCGCGAGCCCGGGGTTCGCCGATTACGAGAAGAAGACCGACCGCGAGCTTCCCGTCATCCGACTCACCGAGCGGAACTGACCCACGATCGGCGCCGACTCTGCTTTCCCCCAGCAGGTCCGCTGTCGGAGACCGCAGCAGACTCGGTCCGCAGCCGCGACCGGACCGAACCTCGCGCACTCCACGCAGCCCGAAGCAGCTGAGCAGCGCGGGGGCCAGGGGCGGCGGCCGCGACCACGAGGAAGGCCGTGAAGAACCCGCTGCCGAGCGCCTCGAGCGCGCGGGGTTGCGCGGCGGCACCGGGCGCGACCGCAGGCAGCCTACCCACCGCGATCGGGCGGAGCCTGCGGCGGCGGGTGGGACGGCGGGGCGATCGCATCCACCTGGTCGTTGTTCACGTAGTGACTCCGTCCGGTATCCGAGGGCCCGGAATCGGCGCGCGAGACCGAGTAAAATTTCGCTCGATCGTTCCCGTTCTGCCTGCAACGGTGAGGATTGTCGATGCCGAGATCCGATCGGACCGCAGATCCCGCCACCCCGGCCCGACCCCGGCGGCGGACGTCCTCCCCTGCTCCGGCACTCACCGGTGCCGCTGCATCCGCGACCGCGACAGCCAGGGCTTCCCTCGCTCGGAGCAACCCATGACGACACCGATCGGACTCGACGACCTTCCCGGCCCCCACGGACTCCCGTGGCTCGGCAACCTGCTGGACATCGACACCCACAGCCCGATCGACGGCTTCATCGCGCTCGCCCGCGAATACGGCCCGATCTACAAGCTGTCGCTGCCCATGGGGACCCGGGTGATGGTCTCCGGCGCCGATCTCGTCGACGACCTGTGCGACGACACCCGGTTCGACAAGCAGGTCGGTGCCGGGCTCGGCGCTCTCCGCAACAGCGTCGCCGGATCCGGATTGTTCACCAGCGCAACCGACGACCCGTTGTGGCATCGCGCCCACAACATCCTCATGGCGCCGTTCAGCCAGCAGGCGATGCGCGACTACGTCCCGCGCATGCTGGACATCGCCGGCCAGCTGATGGACAAGTGGTCGCGTCTCAATCCCGGCGACGAGGTGAACGTCCCGGTCGACATGACCGCACTGACCCTCGACACGATCGCCCTGTGCGGGTTCGACTACCGCTTCAACTCCTTCTATCGCGAGACACCGCACCCGTTCGTCGCGGCGATGGTCCGCTCGCTGGCCCAGGCGCAGAAACGCGCCCGCCAGCTGCCGATTCAGCGGCGCCTGGACATCCAGGCGAAACGGCGGGCCCAGGAAGACCAGGAGTACATGCAAACCCTTGTCCAAGGGCTCATTTCGGAACGTCGCCGACGCGGAAGCGACGCCGACAATACGGACCTGCTGGGCCGCATGCTCGAGGGTGTCGATCCGAAGAGCGGTCTCGGCCTTCCCGACGAGAACATCGTCGCCCAGTGCCTGACATTCCTGATCGCCGGGCACGAGACGACCAGCGGCCTGCTCTCGTTCGCACTGTACTTCCTGGTGAAGCACCCCGAGATCGCCGACCGTGCACGGGCCGAGGTCGACGAGGTGCTCGGCAACGATCCACAACCCGGATACGAACAGATCCGCCGCCTCACCTACGTCACGCAGATTCTCGACGAGACGCTCCGATTGTGGCCCACCGCACCGATGTTCACGCGCACACCACGCCAGGACGAAATCCTCGCCGGACGCTACGAGATCCCCGCCGGCACAGGACTTTCCGTAATCATCCAAGCGTTGCACCGCGACCCGGCCGTCTGGGGCGACGACGCCGACACATTCGATCCCGACCGCTTCACCCCCGAACGCAAGCAGGCGCTGCCCCCAAATGCCTACAAGCCCTTCGGCACCGGACTGCGGGCCTGCATCGGACGGCAGTTCGCGATGCAGGAGGCCACGCTCGTCCTCGGAATGCTCCTGCAACGCTTCGAGTTCGAAGATCATCGCGACTATCGGCTGCACACCCGGACCGCGCTCACCGTCAAACCGGACGAATTCTACATCCGGGTACGACCTCGCGCCGGGCACACACTCGGCACCGCGGCTCCTGTCGCCGCAGACACCGCGCCCACCCCGGAGCCTGTCGTCGAGCCCGCAGCTCCCGGCGCCGGGCACGGCACACCGCTGACGATCCTGTTCGGCTCGAATCTCGGTACCGCCGAAGGCATTGCGAACAAACTCGCCCGGGAAGGCACCGAACACGGATTCCGGGTGACCGCCGGTACGCTCGACGACCACATCGATGCCGCCCGTACGGCGTCGTCGCTGATCGTGGTGTGCTCGTCGTACAACGGGATGCCACCGGAGAACGCCGAACAATTCGTCGCGGCGCTGCGCGAGCCGTCGCTGCCCGACGATGCGTACTCGGCCGTGCGATACACCGTGTTCGGCTGCGGCGACACCGACTGGGCCGCCACCTATCAGGCGGTCCCGACCCTCATCGACACGGAACTCGAACGGCACGGCGCGCAACGCATCCGCCCGCGCGGTGCGGGCGACGCACACGGCGACTTCGACGCCCAGTACCGGCAGTGGCATTCGGAGTTGTGGTCGGACTTCGAAACCGCCCTCGATCTGCCCTCGGCAGCCGTCGCACCTCCGGACGGCGGTGGCATGTCGATCTCGATCGTCAACCGTCAGCTCGCCAATCCCGTCGTCCTGTCCTATCGAGCCGTCCCCGCCCGGGTCCGGGTGAACCGGGAACTCGTGCGCGACGGTGCCACCGTTCCCGAGCCTCGATCCACCCGGCACGTCGAGGTCGCGCTGCCCGACGGCATGGACTATCGCGCCGGTGATCATCTGGGCGTGCTGCCGCGCAACAGCGTCGACTTGATCCGGCGGGTGATGTGGCGGTTCGGCCTGGATGCCGGGATGTACCTCACGATCGTCGCGGACCCCGGCACCCACACCCACCTGCCGGTCGACGAATCCACCCCGCTGCTGGGAATCCTGGGCAGTTGCGTCGAACTGCAGGCCTGCGCCACCCGCGCCGACATCGAGGTGCTCGCCGAGCACACCGCGGATCCGGAACAACGCGCCGAACTGACGGACCTCCTCGACGACGAGCAGTACCGCGACGAAGTCGCCCTGCCCAACGTCTCGGTTCTCGACCTGCTCGAGCGTTTCCCCGCCTGCACGGTGCCGTTCGAGAAGTACCTGGATCTGCTGCCACCGCTGCAGCCGCGGTACTACTCGATCTCGTCGTCGCCGGCGACCGATCCGGCGACGTGCAGCCTCACCACCGGGGTGCTGCGCGCCCCGGCTCGCGGTGATGGTCGTCCGTTCGCGGGTGTGTGCTCGAACTATCTGGCGGACATGGCACCCAACAGCACCATCTTCGTCTTCCGCCGTCGGCCGACCATCCCGTTCTACCCGCCGTCCGATCCGAGTGTGCCGATGATCATGATCGGGGCCGGGACCGGGCTGGCACCGTTCCGCGGGTTCCTCCAGGAACGCGCCGCCCAGAAGGCACGGAGTGGTTCGGTGGCCCGTTCGCTGTTGTTCTTCGGTTGCCGCTGCCCCGGATACGACGACATCTACTCCGACGAACTGGAGTCCTACGCGTCGAGCGCCGACGTCGGGGTGCACATTGCGTACTCACGGCAACCGCGCGAGGGCCGCCGGTACGCGCAGGACGAGATGCTCGCCCACCAGGACGAGATCTGGGATCTGATCGGGCAGGGCGCGTCGATCTTCGTGTGCGGCAACGCCCGCACGCTCGCTCCCGGGGTTCGTGCCGCCCTGAGCCAGATCGTGGCAGGTAAGCGCGGCTGCTCGGTCGACGAAGCGCAGACCTGGCTGTCCGGTATGCGCGCAGAACACCGCTTCCTCGAGGACATCTGGGGCGGAAGCTGAGTAACGCCGCGAGCCCCGCAATACCGGGCCTGCTCGGGTTTTGCTGCCTATACTCCCGGCATGCTGATCATCGGGATCATCCTGTTCGGATTGCTCGTCGGCGCGGTCGCACAGCTCGTCGTGGGCAAGTCCAAGTCCGGAATCGACTGGACCCTGGCGTTCGTTGCCGGTGTCGGCGGTTCGTTCGCCGGTGGCCTGATCATCAGCCTGCTCGCCGGCGACGGTCTGGCGCTGCGCCCCAGCGGCATCATCGGTTCCATCGCCGGCGCGATCATCGTGACCGCGCTGTGGTCGTGGTGGAAGACGAAGTCCACGTCGCCGGTCGACTGACCATGCTGCACACCTGACCGCGCCGCACACCTGACCTGCGGATACACGATTCCGGCAGCGAGAGCGCGCTTCCGGCCGTACCGTGAACCGATGATCACCGGCGTACACACTCTGGTCTACTCCGACGACCCCGACGCGACCCGCGCGTTCTTCCGCGACATCCTCGGGTTCCTCTCCGTCGATACCGGTGGCGGCTGGCTCATCTTCCGCACCGGACCGTCCGAACTCGGCGTCCACCCGACGTCGGGCGTCCACGAAGGCGTCGAGTACACCTCGCCTCGTCAGCATTCGATCTCGCTGATGTGCGACGACCTCGAATCGACGATGGCCGAATTGTCCTCGAAAGGTGCACGATTCACCCGTGAGGTACGCGACGACGGCTACGGCCTCACCGTCGATGTTGCGGTACCCGGGGCCGACGACATCCTGCTGTTCCAACCGCGCTACGATCCGCCGGCCTTCCTCTGACCGGCACGGCGACGCCGATCATGCGGGCGAATGCGGTGCTCCCACACCCGGATCGATCCGCACCGGGCCGTCCGCCGTCGGCTTCACGGGGAAGTCGAAGATCGTCGTCGGAATGTACACCGTCGCACAGGAGTTGGGGATGTCGACGACCCCCGACAATCTTCCCTCGATCGGTGCCGCGCCGAGCAGCAGATATGCCTGTTCCGGGCTGTATCCGAATTTCGTGAGGTAGTCGATCGCGTGCAGGCATGCCCGCTGGTATGCCAGTTGGGAATCGAGGTAGCGCTGTTCGCCGTCGAGGGTGACCGAGGTGCCGGAGAACGCGAGCCATTCCGAGAACTGCGGGTCGGTGTTGCCCGGCATGAAGATCGCGTTCTCGCTCACCCCGTAGGTCTCCATGCCTCCCCGGATGAGGTCGACCCGCAGATCGATGAAGCCGCCCATCTCGATGGCCCCGCAGAACGTGATCTCGCCGTCGCCCTGCGAGAAGTGCAGGTCACCGACCGACAGATTCGCGCCGTCGACGAACACCGGGTAGAAGATCCGACTCCCCTTGGTGAGGTTCTTGATGTCCTGGTTGCCGCCGTTCTCGCGCGGCGGCGCGGTCCGTGCCGCCTCTGCCGCGACCCGGTCGAAATCCGCACCGGTGAGACTGCCGAGGATCGCGCCGTCCGGCTCGGGCGGTAGTGCCAGCGGCGGCACCCGGTCCGGATCCGTGGCGATCAGCGCGGCTTCGCGCGTGTTCCACGTCGAGAGCAGAGCGTGCGAGGGGGCCGTCCCCATCAATCCGGGATGCACGATGCCGGTGAACGACACGTGCGGGACGTGGCGACTCGTCGCCTTCTGTCCGGAGAAGTCCCAGATCGCCTTGTACGCGTCCGGGAATTGATCGGTGAGGAAGCCGCCACCGTTGGGCTTGGCGAAGATCCCGGTGTAGCCCCAGCCCTGACCGGCGAGCGGGCCGGAGTCCTCCTGCGGGATCGGGCCGACGTCGAGGATGTCGACGATCAGCAGATCGCCGGGCTTCGCGCCCTCCACGGCGAACGGTCCCGAGAGTGCGTGCACGGTGTGCAGCGGCGCGTTGCGGATGTCGTCGGCCGAGTCGTCGTTGTGGATCGCCCCGTCGAACCATTCCCGGCAGTGCACCCGGAACGAGTCCCCCGGCTTCACGGTCGCGACGGGCGGGATGTCGGGGTGCCAGCGGTTGTGACCGATCTTGTCCTGGTCGGTGAAGCGGCGGGTCGAGTCGAGGGGGAAGATGACGTCGGGCACGAAACCTCCTTGATCGGCAACTTCAGGGGCGAGGAAGCAAGCGGTGCCGGGGATCCGTCGTAACGGGCCGCGGCGGTCGCCGCGAGCTCCCCGGCAGTGCACCCGATACGACGCCGGGTTCGGACGCCGTCCGCTCTGCCGCATCGTGTGCACGCATCGCCGCCGATCCGCCACGACCGAGGCGCGGCGCGGCGAGCAGACGCGGAGCCGATCGGGCACAACGGGGGCAGGGCGCGGCCGGCCCGACCTCGCTCATCGACATCGAGAGATCGAAGGAACCGCAGTCGGCGCATCGGAATTCGTACAGCGGCATCGGCATCCGTTCTTCGCATATCCGGTGTGCCCCCGACCGTATCCGACCGATTGCGGCCGCGCCGGAGGTCGGCGAAAGTCGTAACGTCGAGGCAACCTTGCGGCCCGGGTGCTGCGACTGCCTGGCAACCCGGGCGAATCGGCGACGGCGACGTGCCCGTCGAGTCGCCCGCGGCGACGGCTCTGCCAGGATGTGCCCATGAAATCAGTGGCCCGGCTGGGCACGATCCCTGTGTCCACGATGGTGCTGCTCGTTGCCCTGTATTTCGCGCAGGGCCTGCCGTTCGGGTTCTTCACCCAGGCTCTGCCCGTGGTGCTCCGGGAGTCCGGATTCTCGTTGATCGCGATCAGCGCGACCGGAGTTTTGTTCGCACCGTGGGCGCTGAAGTTCCTGTGGGCGCCGTACGTCGACCACTACGGCACCCGCCGCCGGTGGCTGCTGACGCTGCAGCTGCTGTCGGCGGCGGTGACCCTCTCGATGGCGGCAGTGGATCTCGAGTCGTCGCTGCGCTGGCTCCTGGTCGGGATCGCGGTCGTCAATGCGGTGTCGGCGACCCAGGACATCGCCACCGACGGGCTCGCCGTGCAGCTGCTGGGCCCGCGAGAGCGCGGTGTCGGCAACGGAATTCAGGCGGGCGCCTACCGAATCGGGATGATCGTGGGCGGCGGTGCGTTGCTGTGGCTGTTCTCCATCGCGGGATGGCGAGCGCTGTTCGTCACGATGGCCGTGTTGCTGCTGGTGACGACGATCCCGGTGTGGACGATGCGGCAGACGTCGGTGCGCAGCGCTCAGGAGCCGACGACCCCGGTCCGGCTGGCGGCCGGGTGGTGGACGCGTCTACGTCGGCCCGGGATGGTCACATTCATCCTCTTGATCGGCGGTTTCAAGTTCGGAGACTCGATGGGGTCGGCGATGGTCGGCCCCTTCATGTCGGACTCGGGTCTGTCCCTCGGGCAGATCGCGCTGATCAAGGGCGTCCTGTCGTCGGTCGGTGCACTCGCGGGTGCCGCGATGGGCGCGTGGATGTGTTCGCGGTGGGGCCGGCGGAGGGCTCTGCTGATCGGTGGCGTCACGCAGACCGCGAGCGTGGCGCTGTATCTGGTCGCGTCGCTCGGGGTCGGCGGATTCGGATTGATCGTCTCGGCGAGCCTGGCCGAGCACATCCTCGGCGGCGCCGCGACCGTGGCCGTGTTCACGCTCATGATGGACGCCGCCGATCGCGACCACGCGGGCAGCGACTACACGCTGATGGCGTGCGCGATCGTGGTCGTCCAGGGCATCGCCGGTTTCGCAGCGGGTGCGGTAGGTGAGCTGCTCGGCTATCCCGCTCTGTTCGGCACGAGTGTCGCCCTGTCGGGGCTCGGCTGTGCGGTTCTGCTCGTCGCTCTCGACCGGGGAGTGGGACCTCGTGGCGTCGGTGACGTCTGGCGAGCGCCCGAACGGACGAACGCAACCTGAACGGATTGGGCCGGACGCCCATGTGGCGTCCGGCCGAATCCGGGTCGGGCAGGTGTCAGGCCTGCGCCTCGGCGGGTGCGCGACGCGCGCCCACGGCGTAGAGCGCCAGGCCCACGACGACCCACGTCACGAGAGTCAGTGCGGCCGTCGATCCGCCGGCCCAGTCGAAGTAGGCGGCCGAGCGGACCAGGGTTCCGGCTGCACCCGGCGGCAGGATCTGGCCGAACGTGCCGAGCCCGCTGGGCAGCCACGCCGACGTGGTGGCGATGCCGGCCAGAGGGTTGCCGAGGAACATCATCGTCATCGCGCCGAGTGTGAATCCCTTGGCACCGAGCGCTTTCTGCAGACCAGCCAGCGGAAGGGCGAGCCCTGCAATGCCCAGAGTGAGCGCCGCCGCGACCGGCCACATGCCCGATTCGATGCTGCCGAACCAGTAGGTGAGCACAGCGGACACTGCGATTCCGCCGAGCGCGGCGAAGCCGACCAGGCCCGCGAGGTACCACGCGTTGCCGCGCGGGAAGACCTTCCGGAACGCGACGACCGGGACGATGCCGCCGAAGACGAGCGGGAACGCGAGTCCACCGATGCCGATGCCGGTTGGATCGGACGCGGGCAGCGGAACGACGTCCTCGACCGACACGGCGGACCCGGTCGCCCGGGCCACGGTCTGAGCGGTGCCGGTGAGCGATCCGGAGATCGCGGACGAACCGGCACTGGCGACCAGGGCGTGGACGTCGCCGCTCTCGACGACGAACCCGCCGACGACCTCGCGGTTACGGATCGCGTCGCGCAGGGCCTCGTCGGATTCGAAGCGCTGCGTCTCGTATGCACCCGGGGCAGCCTCACCGAGGGCCTGCTCGAATTGGGCGGTATCGGTTCCCACCACCCCCACCTGCAGGTCGTGGGCGCCGCTCTCGAGCGACGGCAGGATGAAGACCATCAGCAGCAGGACCAGGATCACGCCGAGGCCGGCGCACATGGCGAGCAGCATGGCGGCAGGGTTCCGGGTGCGTCCGGAAGCGCCCTCCTCGGCTGCCGCCGGGGACTTCGTGTCGATCTGTGTCATTCCCTCGTCCTTATTGTTCCGGTCTTGAACCGGATGAAAATCCTCCACTTATGTGGAGAATAATTCTCCGTTTAGAATGGGATGTCAAGAACGCCCGTCAGGACCGAGCGCCCGAGGAGTTACAGATGCGTTCCGATGCCGCGAAGCGTCGTCAGGCAATCGTCCGGGAGGCACGACGGTTGTTCGCCGCCCACGGGAGCGACATCGCGTTGGAGACCATCGCCGAGGCCGCAGGCGTCGGCATCGCCACCCTGTACCGGAACTTCGAATCACGCAGCGCGCTTGCCCACGAGGTGGCGCTGGCGATCCTCGGCGACATGCAAGCAGCGGCGGCCGATGCCCTCGACGCGTTCGATGCGGCGCCCGACACAGCCTGGGCGAAGTACGTGCAGCGACTCGTCGAACTGGACCTGGGGGCGTTGTCGGGCGCTCTGACAGAGTTCGTCGCGCACGAGTTGCCCGAGTCCGTGCGCCGGGCACAGGAGATCACGCTCGCCGGCGTCGAGGACGTGCTCGACTCCGCCCGGTCCGCGGGCGCGGTCCGCGCGGATCTCGGCGCGCTCGAACTCGTCCTCGGGATCGGCATGATCACCCGCCCCCAACCAGCGGCCATCCGGACCGTCGCGCCCGACCTCGTCCCACGCCTGGTGTCGATCATGCTGGCCGGAATGCGGCCCTAGCCGTCGGTAGCGGGGTCCGCTGTCCGTTCCAGGACGTCCGCGGGCGCATAGTTCGCCCAGCCGTGCCCGGGCCAGTTGAACCATCCGGACGACGCGAGGGTCCCGCCGTCCGGATGCAGCGTCGTGCCGGTGATGAACGACGACAGACCCGATGCGAGGAACACGACGCAGTTGGAGATGTCGTGGACGTGCCCGACGCGCCCCATCGGAATCGCGATCGCCGCACTGCGCGGATCGGCCAGGGCGTGCTCCCCTACCGCGAGCCGCTCGAGGTTCGGCGTCGGAACGAAGTCCGGCGCAACGTTGTTCACGCGGATCCGGTCCGGTGCCACTTCGACCGCGAGTGTTCGGGCGAACTGTTCGACGGCGGCCTTCGCGGCCGAGTAGACGGCGAAACCCGGTGCGGCCCGGTGCGCTTCGATGGTCGTGAGATTGACGATGCTGCCGCCGCGACCACCGTTCTTCATCCTGGGCACCGCGAGCGAACACGCGTGCAGCACGTGCGAGAGGTTGGTGCGCACGAGCGCGTCCCAGCCCTTCGGCTTGGTGTCGACGAACGGCGACCGGAATGTGCCGCCGACGATGTTCACCAACGTGTCGAGCCGTCCCCAGCGTTCGTCGACGTCGTCGAACAGCGCGGACAGCGCGTCGGGGTCGCGGGCGTCGCCGTGCCGCACGATCGCGTCGATTCCCTGCTCGCGCAACGACGAAGCCAGTGCCGCCACGGCATCGCGATCGATGTCGATCACGGCCGGCCGCACACCGTTCGCGGCGAGGTCACGCACGATCGCCTCACCGAGTCCTCCTGCGCCCCCGGTGATCACGGCGACCGACCCCGCCAGTCCGGCGCGCTCTTCGAACCATCCCGTCACGGCAGCAGCCCTGTCACGAGAGGTAGGTGGCGCCGAACGACTCGAGGAAGTCGACGGTGGCCGACAACCCCTCGATGGGGCACGAGACCGTCACCCAGTCGACACCGGCCTTCTCCAGGTCGGCGAACACCTCTCGATGACGGTCGGGATCGACACCGGGCGAACCGATCTCGCTGCTGTAGGAATAGACGACGTCGATGTGGTCGGAACGTCCCGCCGCGATCGCCGCCTCGCGCAGTTCGGTGATCTGTCCGGCGAGTTCACCGATGGGACCCAGTTCGCGGGTGCGGGCGGTGGTGCTGAGTTGCGTACCGCCCGACATCGGCATCCAACCCTGGGCGCGTTGCGCGACGCGACGCCGCGTGAGCTTGGAGTTCCCACCGATCCAGATCGGGATCGGCGTCTGCACCGGGCGGGGCCTTGCAATGATGTTGTGCGCGCTGAAGTGGCGACCCTCATAGCTGAACGGCTCGCCGCTCCAGTGCAGCGGCAGCACGTCGAGCGCTTCGTCGAACAGCGCGTTGCGTTCGTCGAAGTCGACACCGAGAGCGTGGAATTCGCTCTTCTGATAGCCGGTCCCGATACCGAGCGTGAACCGTCCACCGGAGATCTTGTCCAGGGTTGCGGCAGCCTTGGCCAGCAGGAACGGGTTGCGGTAGGGCGCCACCGCGAGATAGGTCAGCAGGCGCAGCCGCTCGGTCGCGCCGGCGACATAGCCGAGCGCGACGAACGGATCGAGCGTCTGGTGCCCTCCGGCGGAGAGCCAGCGCGCGCCGGGCGCGGGATGCTCACTGAACGAGAAGGCGTCGAATCCGGCACGTTCGGCAGCAACCGCCACGTCGCGGACGGGACCCGGGTCCAGCACGTCGCCGTCGGGGCCGTTGATCTCCGGGTAGTGGAAGATGAACCGCAACGTCACCAGCGCGCACCTCTCCGGCGAGCCGCCGACCCGCCTGCACCCGAGCCTCGTGTTGCGAGGCCGTCCCGTCAGAGAACACTACTATCGCTCGAAGATAGTCTGATTCTTACTCGGTGCAAACGGGCACTTGACTGATCGGCGACCGCGAGCGGGAGCCGGTGCGGGTCCGGCCCACGTCACGAAGACCGAGAAGCACTCGCCTCGCCGCGGGCACCGACGATCTTCGCAGTGAGGGCCATCGACGCCGGCCAGGCGACCATCGTGAGGCAGAAGGCGATCGGCCACGCGACGATGAACTGCAGCGGCCACCCGCGCAGCCACTGCATCGAGGGCCCGACGTTGACGAGCCCCATGATGCCCGACATCGTCGCCGCCATGATGAAGGTCATGATGACCTGCGAGAGAAGGATGCTCTTCTTGTCCATCGTCCATTCCTGTCCGGGACGACGACGACATCGATACTCACCGGCGCCACCGTCCCTACGTTGAGGGTTCGGGCGCCTTGGGTTCACGCCGGGAGGCGCGACTTCATCTCAGGAGTACCGAGGGCTGGAATAACCACACCAGCCAGAATCTTTCAGGCCGTTCGATCATACCGATGCCGCACGATCGGGCCGATGTGACGCTCCTCGCAACAAGGTCGACCCGATCCGACAGCGTCAGAGCGCCCGCTCGAGCCCGACGCGAGTGTCGTCGTAGCCGAGCCGCGCGAAGAACGTACGGACCCGCTCGCAGACCCGGTCCGCGGTGACCTGAGCGAGCGACGCCCCACGCTGTCGGCCGTGCCCGTGCGCCCACTCGAGCATCGCGGTGCCGACACCCCGGGAACGTTCGGACGGCGCCACTCTGACCCCTTCGATCTGCATCCGCGTGACACCGCCGCGGGAAAGCCCCGGAACGATGGAGAGCTGCATGGTGCCGACGATCCGATCGTCCTCGTCGCGCACCGCGGCCAGGTAGTGCGCGGAGTCCCGGGTCACCGCGTCGTACGCCTCCTCGTACCGCGCGATCTCGGCGCCTTCACGGCCGGTGTCGCCGGACAGGAGCGCGACCAGCGCCGGCACGTCCACGCGGGCGGCGCGCGTCACCCGGTACGTCCGGTCGCCGACACTCAGCCGTCCCCCGACCGATTCCCGCGCTCGTGACCGCAAGCGGGCGATGAGCGTGTCCAGCCAATTGCCGACATTCAGCCGGGCCTCGGAGGTGTCGGGGTAGCGGCAGCGCAGGTGCAAGCCGGACTCGTCGAGGATGAACCACAGCATCACGCCGTCGGTGCGGATCGTCGCGCCGACGTACTGCGCCTCCAGCCCGGTCGCGTCGACCCGGACCGGTAACCGGCGCAGATCCAGCCACGAGATCGCGAACATCCCCGGCGCCTCGGGCATCCCACCCCACGGACGCAGCACGTCCTCGAGGGGCCAAGACCCCATCCCCACCGCTTCCTTGACCGCCTCCGCGGCGGCGCGGGGCTCGGGGACGGCCGATTCCAGCACCGAATTGGTGATGAACCAGCCGACGGAGTCGTGCCACGTGGCGTCGTACCGGCTGTGCACCGGGAACACCGCCCGCAACGGAGAGCCGGCCAGCTCGAGGGTCACGTCGGTCATCGCCGCCACCACCAGGGCGAGGGTCGAGACGCCGTCGTCTTTGGCCTGCGCCCCGAAGGCAGCGCTGTCGTCGACGTCGAGCACGTCGCGCACCTCCACGCGTTCGCGATGCAGCGTCTCCTCGCCCAGCGGCAGCGGGAACCGCGGCATCACGTCGCCACTGGCCGCGAGGACCTCGGCCCAGCGGCGGCGTACGTCGTCGGGTGCGGTCGGGCGGTCGCGAAGCGCGCTGGTGTGCTCGGCGAACGCCGGTGCCGTCGGCAATGCCGGTTCACGGCCCTCGTGGACCGCTGCGAGTGCGGCGAGCAGGTCGCGGGCGAGCACCAGCATCGACCACATGTCGACGTGCGAGTGGTCGGCGGCGATCACCACCGTCGGTCCGTCCGCTGTCTCGAGCATGCACAGCCGGTGCGACGGACGGGTGTACGGCGAGCACGCGCGGTCGAGCACGTCCCGCAGGGCATCGTTGACCGCCTGGCCGGGCGCGATCGAGTGCTCGACCCACCGGCCGGGTGTGATTTCGACCTCGTACAACTTCGGCTCACCGTCGTCTCCGGGCACGAAGACCGACCGCAACGTGCCGTGCCGCGCGATCACCGCCAGCCACGCGGTCGCGAGATCGTCGGGTGACACCGGCTCGGAGAGCCTGAAGGACAAGGCCATCCAGGATCCGGCACGGTCGCCCGCACCGACGTGGCGTCCCTGGTCGAAGGAGACGGGCAGGGGCCGGCCCGGCTGTCCGGCTGTCACGTCGTAGCCGAGCAGCCGACCGAAGGGAAGGCGCAGGTGCGCGACGTTCGTGAGCCGCATGGCGGTATCCTAGGCGCCTTCCTCAGCGACGACCGACCAAGGAGCCGCCGTGCCGACCTTCAGTGTTCCGGGAGCCGAACTGGACGTGGAGCTGAGCGACGAGGGTGGCCACCCGGTTGTGCAACTCCACGGCCTCACCTCCAGCCGCCATCGCGACCGCCTGATGGATCTCGATCTCGGGCGTGGACTGAGCGGGACCCGACTCCTCAGGTACGACGCGCGCGGGCACGGCCGTTCGACCGGCCGCGCGGTGCCGGAGGACTACCGCTGGGAGGTCCTCGCCGACGACCTGCTGCGACTGCTCGACCACTGGTTCCCCGGCGAGCAGGTCCACGGCGTCGGCCCGTCGATGGGCACCGGAACACTGCTGCACGCGGCGGTCCGGGATCCGGGGCGGTTCAGTGGCCTCACCCTGATGGTGCCGGCGACCGCATGGGAAACGCGCGCGGCCAAGGCAGAGAGTTACCGGCAGAATGCCCGGGTCATCGAGGAGCAGGGACTCGACGCGTTCCTCCGAGCGGACCTGTCGCAGTCGCGTCCGCCTGCAACCGCGGGAACCCCGGAGACCGTGCCGGACGTCGCCGAGCACCTGCTTCCGTCGCTGTTCCGGGGAGCCGCGCTGAGCGACCTGCCCGACCCCGACGAGGTCGCCAAGATCGACGTTCCCGCAACGATTCTCGCCTGGATCGACGATCCCGGGCACCCGGTGTCCACGGCGGAGGCGTTGCTGGATCTTCTCCCGGACTCGACTCTGGAGGTGGCCCGCACGCCGGCCGACCTCGCCCGCTGGCCGAGCATCCTGTGCGCGGACGTGGCGCGGCAGGGGTAGCGGCGGGGCGAGTCGTCACATGCGTGGCGACTGGCGGAACTCCGGGGCCGGGGTCGGGGCACCACTGCGGAGGTCGGCGTCGGGCACATCCGGCCCCTTCCCCACGTTCTGCAGCAGCGTCTTCGCAGGGTCCCAGAACTGGCCGTTACTCGGAATGAAGAGCTGAACCTCGTCCGTCAGGCCTTCTTCCTCCAGCCACGTCTTCCCCGCGGCCTCGGTGGCACCTGCCTCGTGGAACAGGTCGCGATACGCGGGAAGCGCGATCGCGGTCGTCTCACAAACCTCGTCGAGGGTGCTCACCGCTGCGCGCAGACGCAGCCACTTGTGGCGCTTCCAACGCTTTTCGTCGGCTGCGAAGCGGTGCCGCAGTCTGGCCCCGGCGAGCGCACCGCGCAACGCCATCGACGCGACCGTCTCACGCCTCATGAACAGGTTGGTTCCGCCTTCCTCGGCACGCTGCCGCACCCACGCGACCCGGCCGCGGGTGCTGGGCATGTTCGTCTGCATGACATCCCGCCAGGTCCGGGCGGTGGACACGATCGCCGCGACGAATCCGGCCGCGGTCCCGCGAACTACGCTGTACGGCGGCACGCTGGACTGCCAGTCCTCGGGAAACCACACGTCCTGATGCTCGAATCCCCGCGGATGCCGCCCCAGGTTCAGACCGAACGTCGGCCATTCCGGCAGAGACTGGTCGAACAGGTGCACCGGGAAGTTCGAAGTGATACCGCCGTCCGACAGCCACAGTTCCTCTGCGATTTCGTTATCGGCATTCATCATCGGGGACTCGAGCGCCTTCTTCGGCTCGAACTCGAGCGGCCGACCCATATCGTCGCGCACCGTGGTCGGCTTTCGCAACCGGTAGACGCGGACGGCCTTGAAGAGGAACGGTAGCGCCATGCTAGCCCGGACCGCGAATACGACGGGAAGGTCCCACGGCTCGGGAAGCGCACAGAGTTCGCGCCGTTCCCACTTCCCCTTCTCGCCCCAGCACTTGTACATCTGTGCATTCGACTCACCGTCGACCGACTCGGGTGCCAGCAGATCGACGACCTCCGGCGGGAAGATCGCCGCGAGATCCTTACGGTCGACATAGAACTGGCTGCCCAGCGACTCCTTCATGCTCGCGTTGTCGACGAACGGAAACAGGAACGGCCGCTGCTGCGCCAGATCGGTGGTGACCAACTGCAGATTGACGCGGCGCGCGCGGGCACGGTGTGCCAGCTTCTCCCCCCGTCTGTTCTCATCGTTTTCGTCGACGCCCCACAGGTCACCGAACGTCAACGGCCTTTCCTGCCCGGCGAGATCCCGGAGCCGAGCGTCGATCCATGCCACCAGGCGATCCCCCGAGAACAGCCCGTACTGATCCCGCGACCGGAACTTCGCGTTCATGTCCATTGCGATGACGCCCAGGAACGCCGCGGACACGAGCGCCCACAACCCGGTGAAGGCCAGTACGAGCAATGCGGCCAAGACGACTCCACCGAGATCCATGGCCGAGCGGTCCGTCGCGATCCACACGAACGCCGCTGCGGCCGCGACGCAGGCCACCAGCCCGATCACGGTCGCTACGAGCACGCCCTTCGTCGCACGCGGCTCCTCGGCACTGGTGTGGCTCTTCAGCAGCTCCTGGTAGAGCGCGGTTGCCTTCGCGTCCTTGCCGGCGATCCAGTTCTCGATCTCACGATCCAGATCCCGTTTCATGCCGCGCGCTCGTTGGAGACGGAATACACCGACCGCGCTCACGACCACCAACACGATCGTGAGGATCCCGGTCACCGACAGTCCCAACGCCGAGCCCCACCGGCCCCACGCGTCACCGGCCGGTTCGTCGACGGCCCGGCGCATCGCCACGACCAGGAGCGCGAAGGTCCCGGCGCTGATCAGCATGCCGAGGGTGCACCATCGCAATCCGAGCGCCAGCGCGGCCCGCCAGACCGCCTGGTAGCGATTGCGTCGCCGCATGATCGGCTCGAGCAACCCGAACAGCCGCCGCTCCCGACGCTTCGCCGACTGCGCCTTGCGAGACTCCGAACTACCAGGCGCCGGCTCGTTCGGACGGAAGAGTCCTGCGAGCCGAAATTCGTCGTCCGACTCCCCTTCCGTGTCGGGCCGGGTCCCATCGAGTTGCGTCAGCCAGCGCACGACTTCTGCGACTCCTGCGAAACCGCGCTGCACGGACTCCGGCGTGGACGCCTTCGTTGGCACTTCCACCTGTTCGATCTCCCGGATGCGCCCGAGCTCCGCGGCGGCAGCTGCGGCCGCGGCGATCGCACCCGCCGACGTCCCACCGATGTTGCGCAGCCGGAACGCGCGGGCGATCTCACACACCGCGAGCGGGTAGACGATGCCCGAGGTCGTGCCGCCGCGCATGGTGATATCCGTGCTGCGCCGACAATAGTCCCCGTACTTATCGACCTCGTCCGCGAACGTCTCCGCCGCCTCCGCGTGGCTGAGATTCAGATCAGGATTGCCCAGGTCGTTTTCGAAGTAAGTATTCGGGTTGAGATAGCCAGTCGCCGGGGGATCCGGCACGGGCGTCGGTGGCGACTCGGCCGGCTCGAGCCCCTTCGGATTCGGCTTGTCGCGCTGCCAGACCTTGCGCGACTCAGTACCGGCGAGCAATTCATCGAGTCGTTTCAGCGCCGACGACGGACCTGGCACGGCCATGGTCGCCGCCTCCTCCCTGTCGGTTCCACAACCGATCGCTATACGCTGCGCTCACCGAAAGGCTTGTCCAGAAGGCATTCTCGGATCGAGATCACACTTCCGAACCTGCCACCGCCGAGCCGGCATCAATGAAGAATTGGCCGAACCCAGATCAGAACGGCCCCAGCATATTCCGACACACCCTTGTGCCTCTTGGGCGATTTCGAACTCCCGAGAAGTGTCGAGTCCCCGCCTTTCGTGAGTAGCGCGAGCTTCGTTGCGTCTACAACCACGACCGAACTGCACGACACCGACCCATTCACATTCCGACCGGTGCAACAATGTCCCCCGACTGCGCATTCGATTCTAGGCCAGGGCCCTCGGGTTGGGCGGCGAGTTCGTGCGGTAAGCCCATCCCGACGACCATCGGCGTTGATCACCGTCTACCGGCGCCTCGGCGCGACCCGATGCGCGGCCGAACCGGCGGCCGATGAGATGATGACGGGCGTGCCCATGCCCTCACCACTACCTGTCAGGAACGGCGTCGGGCCGACGCGACTGCGCGTCCCGAACTCCGGCCCCTGGTCGACGATCGCCGAATACGTCGTCGCCAGGTTCGATCACCTCGACGCCGACGACCTGTACCGGCGGTTCGACGCCGACGAGATCGTGGGCGCCGACGGCAGTCCGATCGACCGCGATACGGAACTGGGAGCGCACCGGTTCGTCTGGTACTACCGCGATCTGCCGACCGAGGAACCGGTGCCGTTCGACGAGGAGATTCTCCACGTCGACGACGACCTCGTCGTGATCGACAAGCCGCACTTCCTGCCGACCACCCCGGGCGGGCGGTACCTGCGCGAGTCCGCGCTCGTCCGACTGCGGACCCGCCTCGACAATCCGGATCTGACGCCGATCCATCGACTCGATCGAGCAACCGCAGGTCTGGTGATGTTCTCGACTCGTCCCGAGACGCGCGGCGCCTACCAATCGCTGTTCGAGAAGCGGCAGGTCGTGAAGGTCTACGAGGCGGTGTCGGCGCTTCCGTCCGAATGGGACCCTGCCGCACCGGCGCTCGCCAGGCACGCCGTGCCCGTCGTCTACCGCAACCACATCGAGTCGCGCCGCGGCGAGCTGCGGGTCGTCGTCGACGATTCGCGAGAGCCCAACTCCGAGACGGTGATCGAGGTGCTCGGCACCGGCGTGAGCGCCTCGGGACGTGCGGTGCTGCACACGCTCCTGCGGCCGCACACCGGACGGATGCACCAACTGCGGGTGCATCTGGCGGCGCTCGGCGTCGGGATCCTGGGCGACCGTTGGTATCCCGACCTCTTGGCCGAGGAACCCGACGATTATTCCCTCCCCCTCCAATTACTGGCGCGGGAACTGGAATTCACCGATCCACTGTCAGGGGTGCCGCGACGGTTCGTCACCCGACGGACGTTGAGCGAAGCACCCGTTCCGGGACGCTGAGCCCGTCCGAAGATCGCACTCGGTCAACCGGCCGGCTCCGCAGCGTCGGCGAGCCCGAACTTGGCTAGTTTCCGGTACAGCGACGACCGTGAAATGCCCAGTGCGCGAGCGGTTTCCGCCCGGTTCCCGCCGGCATCCCGCAACGCTTTGGCCACCACGTCGCGCTCGACCGCCTCGACGGCGCTCAGTTTGCGGCCCGGCCCGTGATGGCACCATTCGGGCAGGTCCTCGCGCGTGATTCGCCCGGCCGGCCGCAGCGCGACGGCGCTGCGCAGCGCATCCTCCAGCTCGTGGATGTTGCGCGGCCACGGGTAGCGCACGAGGAGGCGCATCGCGTCGGGCGTGAGCTCGCGGCTCGACGAGCCGGTGATCGTCCGAAGCACCTGCGCCACCACTCCGGGGATGTCGTCGGTGCGGTGCCGCAGCGCGGGCACGTGCACGGTTCGCTCGAGCGCGTCGAGCAACGGAGCGAGGAACTCCGGCGCCGGTTCATCCGAATCCTGCATGGTGGCGACGACGAACACGTGCTCGGGACAGGGTTTCGCCAGCGCCGCCGCCAGGGTTGCAACCACCGGTTCGGGCATGGATCGAATGTTGCGCAGTACGTACAGGGTGGGAGTCGGGGAATCGTCGGTAAGCCCCGAGAGGTCGGTACTGCCGTCGACGAGGATGCTGCGCCCGCCGGGCACCACCGAGTGGAAGATCTCGGACGCCAGCGAGGCCTTGCCCGTGCCCGGCTCGCCGGTGACCAGCACCCGCTCCCCCGTCCGCACCGCGTCCTCGATCTCGTTGCAGGTCCGGGTCCACAGGGGCGAACCGCCGGCCCGCAACTTCCCGGTTCCTGCGGCAGCCAGTCCCGCCCCATGCGAGGGCACGCGGGGCGGAGCGGTGGGCCGGACCGCGGCCGGGATCGCGGCCGCCGCAGCGGCGGATTCGGACACTTCGATCAGGTACCCGGCAGTGTCCTCGCCCGCCCGGATCCGGACGGCCCGCACCCGGACGCTGACACCGTCGGGCAGTTCGACGTGCTCGTCGATGCGGTCGCGATGGCCGATCATGTAGTCGACATGCTCGCCGACGCGGCGCTGATCTTCCGGCGCCAGGATGGCGTGGGCGAGCGGATTCGCCAGCGACATCGCGCTGCCGGTGGCCAGCAGCGCCGTCCCCCACGTGCGTCGGCGCGGACGAACGCGTCGAACAGCGCGTGCTGACGGGCGCTGCGATCGCGAAACAGGTTCAGTTCGATCTCGGATGCTGCGCTGCGCGCCACGCTCGCCAGCAACGGGGAAGAATGCTCGGAGAGACAGCTGAGGTCGACGACACCGGCGATGTGGCCGCTGAACGGGTCGCGGATCGGGGCACCGGAACACGCGAACGGTTGGAACCGGTCGTGGAAGTGCTCGGCGCCGTCGATCTGGACTGCCTGTCCGGATTCGAGCACGGTCCCCACGCCGTTGGTGCCGATCTCGGCCTCCCGGTAGTCGAAGCCGGGCGCGAGCGAGACCCGGTCGAGGAGCCGGCCGATGCCGCGGGCACCGTCGATCCTCATCAGCACCTGTGCCTTCGCGTCGGTCAGTGCGATGCTGACGGGAACGTCGACCATGTCCGCCGCGAGCCTGTCGAAAACGGACATTGCGCATTGCACCAGCCGGGATTCCCGATCCACGTCACCGACGTACCCGACGTCCCCACCGGAAGGCTGCACCCCGGCTGCCTGCGACCGCTGCCACGAGGCGGACACGAGCGGCGACACCAGGGACTCGTCCGGCTCTCCGGAATCGAGGAACCCGGCGCGGGCGACCGCCACCGTCAGCCGTCGGTCTGCGTTCTTCATCGTGTTCCTTCCACCACGTCGCAGTGATCTGCGTCACTCGAGGGTACCGGTCGGTTCCGTGCGACGCCCGGACCGAGTGTTCGGTCGGTTCCGTGCGATGCCCGGGCCCAGTGTCAGTTCACCCCCGAGCGAACGCTCTCGCGGTCCAGGTCGGCCAGCCGGGCCAGCACTGTTTCCGGCACCGCACCCTCGGGGAGCCGGGCGAGCCGGAACGCCCCGGCCTCCGCGGGCACGGCGGCGCGGTCGCCGAGCCAGAAGTCGTCGCCGAGCACATCCCCGTCGCCTTCACCGAACGACACGCTTCGCTGGTCACGCAGCCCCAGCTCCCATCGGTAGTGCACGGCGACGTTGCCGATCGGCGCATAGGCCTCGGGGGGTACTGCAGGCACATCTCCGGCCGCGCGCTCGTCGAGCAGGACCGCCGCGACGGGCACGTCGGCGAACCCGCGCAGCCAGTCGGCCACGTACATCGCCGCGTTCTCCACCCGGTCGGCGTCGAGATCGTCCGTCGTTCCGGGGTGTGTCTGTGCCAGCCACGCACGCGGGGACGGGATCTGCAGGACGAGCGGCAGCCGTGTCGTGCCGGCCACGGTGGCAACCAGCGTCACCGCAGCCCGGCCGGCCTCCGCGTCTCCGAGCAGGGTGCGCAGCGCGTATCCGGGACGCGACCGTGCGGTCATCGCATCCTGCAGGCGGGGGTCCCCGGCGAGGATCCGATAGTAGGCACCGAGGTCGAGCAGCGTGGCGTCCGGGCGCAGCAGCCCGTGTGCCTGGTTGAACAGGTTCGACAGCGCGGTCGGGTCGCCCCAGGGAATCGGATTGCCGCGCAACAGGACCCGCTGACTGTAGTCGAGATGGTCGATGATCAAGGGGGTGCGGCGCCCCGAGGCCGGTGCAGCGAGGAACTCGGGCTTCGAAGTGGTCATCGTGGTCTCCGGGGGGTGAAGGGGTGCCCGCACGCACGTCGTGCGGGCACCCGGTGGACGGGGCGGACGGTGGTCAGGACTTGCGGTGGACCACCTCACCGTGCTTGGCCTCGAGTTCCTTCACCCGCGCGGTCAACTCGGCGATCTTCGATTCGCGTCGGTCGGGCATCATGATGATCGGCATCTTGTCGATCGTCGTGGTGACCCGCTGTGCACCGTGGACGGTGAAGTGGGTGGCGGTCAGTTCCTCGGTGTCACCCCAGGACCCGTAGTAGAGGAGGTCCTTTGGAGGTTCAGGGGTGACGAACTGCTCGACGAACTGCGCGTAGGGAACGCCGCGGGCGATCCGGGCTCGGCGCATCGACGCACGCAGTTCGTCGGTGGCTTCGGTGTCGACGACGAACGTCTCCGGCTCGTACACGACGCCGTAGATGTCGTGCGCGACCTTCGGTGAGATGCGGTCGATCTCGAGATCCGCGACCACGTCCTCGGGGGCTCGTTCGAGCGGGTCTCCGTAGCCGCCGCCGGTGCCCTGCGAAATCATGTACAGCTCACCGTCCTTGGCGACGTCGAACTGCAGGCCCATGTGGCTGGTGGTGTACTCGGCGCCTTCGAACGGCTGCTCGTTCATCACCTTCTCGATGGACAGGTCGAAACGTTCCGGGTTGCGCCGCAGTTCGTCGTAGACGTTGACGCCCTTGACCATCGCGAGCGGATAGGTGTTGCAGCCGTAGCCACCGAACTGCCCGGTGATGGACGAGAACTTCGCACCCGAGGTGACGGTCATGAAGCCCCACAGCGGGGTGCCTTCCGCCGCCACGATCATCTCGTAGCCCATGCCACCGCGATACTTGCCGAAGCCCTGATTGTCGCGGACGATCCGCTTGCTCACCAGCTGCATGAAGGGCACCTCCTCCTCCATGACCTCCTGTTCGGCGGTGTCGGCCATCGCGCAGAACAGGGGCGATACGGCGTCCTCGCCGTCGCGGAACGCCTTCGCGCCGCCGCCCATGCCGTTGAGGTCGGCGCACAGATTCCCGACCTGATCACCGTGCTGGGTGACCCCGCCCCACAGGAAGGTGTTGATCTGGTTGAACCACGGGGCGATGACGTTGGAGAACTTCTCCGGGTTGGAGAACTGCAGCTTCGCCCAGGGGTTCTGCAACGCCGAGAACCCGCGGAACGAGGCCTGCAGGGATTGGCCCATCGGGGCGTCGTAGCCGGCGTCGGACCAGGTGTGCTCATCGGAGATGATCTCGATCGGACTCATCGCCGACGTGCAGCGCGGCAGATCCGGCCACCAGAACGCGAGGATGGCCTGCATCATCATCGACTTGACCGAGCACAGCGGCGAATTGATGGCCCGGTTGAGAATCTCGGGTCCGCTCCCGCGCAGATCGATCGTCATCTTGTCGCCCTTGACGGTGATCGCACAGGCGAGCTTGATGAGGATGTTCTCCTTGAGCGTCGAGTCCATGAACTGGTTGAACCGGACGGTGCCGTCGGGCAGCTCGCGGATCCGGCGGCGCACCTCGGCCTCGACGTCCTCGACGGTGATGCGCAGTGCAGCGACGGAGGTTTCCACTCCGACCTCGTCGATGATCGCGTCAACTCGTTCCTGGATACGTTGCACCGCACCGATCTTCACCTTCAGATCGGCGAGCTGCAGCTTCGGGTCGCGCACCGAGTGCTGCAGGAAGGTGAGCAGGTCGCGGCGCAGCTCGCCCCGTTCGACGATCTTGAACGGGCTCATCCGCAGGCCGTCGTCGAAGGGCGTCTCCGAGCCGGAGGGCATGCCGCCGGGCTCGCACGCGCCGTTCTCGCCCTCGTGGATGGTGGCCGCGATCCACGCGATGATCCGGTCGTCACGGATGATCGGCATGATCATCGACTGGTCGGTGTTGTGGACGTTGCCGAAGCGGGCGTCGTTGTGGATGAAGCCGTCGCCCGGGTGGATGCCTACGGTCGGCTCGTCCTTCCAGTACTTCATGATGTACCGGATCGGGTGGTGCAAGATCGCGGAGAACGCGATCACGCCGTGGCAGGACAGGTAGGTCACATCGCCGGCGGCGGTGTAGATAGCGGTGGTGAGGTCACCCCATTTGGCGCCGGGAGCCGCACCCATCGCCTCGCACATCTCGAAGCCCTCGTCGAGGGCGCCGGCCAGGCGTTTACGGATGCGATCCACCTCGAGCGGATCGATGCCCTTGGCGATGCATTCCTCCTCGAGCTCGCTGCGCGAGGCGATGTGGTGCGAACGCATGATCTCCCGATCGGGGCCGAGGAACAGCGTGGTCTCGTCCATGAATTCGTCGACCCATTGCTGTTCCTGCTCGTCGAGCGACGCGAGGCGTTCGGCGGCGGCGTTGGCGAGGTCGTCGTGCACTGCGGTCATGACATTGTCTCCTGGTGTTTCTGCGCTAGTCCTTGAGGAACCAGACGGCGCCCTGCGGGGAGGGTTCGAGGCGCCAGCCCGGCTCGACGAGATAGGTCGTGTTCTCGGTGGTGACGATCGCCGGGCCGGGGATCACATGCCGGGCATCGAGGGCCTTCGCGTCGTAGACCGCGGTGCTGATCGCCCGCGGGTGCCCGACGAAGTGCGCGTCCCGATGTCCGATCGGGACAGGCAGCGTTCGTTCCCCGCCATGATGCAGCGAGTCGAATTCCACCGTGTCGCCGTTGACGTACGACGCGACACGGATGGTCTGCACACGGATCCCCGCCTCGGGTGCGGCCGACCCCTCCCCGTACCGTTGCGAGTAGATGTCGGAGAAGGTGCGGATCAGGTGCAGGACGTCCCCGACCCCGTGAATCCGGTTGATGTCGAAGGACACCGCGGTCGTCACCAGCTGGTTGCCGTACCGCAGGTCCATTTCGAGGCGATGCTCGATCACGTCGTCGGTGATGCCCTGCCGACGCAGATCCTCCGCACCCTTCGCTTCCAGGGCAGCCACGATGTCGTTGAACTCCTCGTAACGGTCGTAGAGTGCTCGCGTGGTTGCGTTGTAGAGCACCACGTGCACGCCCCGTTCGTGGATGTGCAGCTGCTTCATGTTGCCGGCGCCGCACGCGGAGAACACCGACGAGAACGGCGGCGCGAGGATCCGGCGGATACCGGCGTGGTCGGCGATGCCGCACGCGTGCAGCGGGCCGTTGCCGCCGTAGGCGAGCATCGTGAAGTCCTCGGGCAGGTAACCGCGCACCCGCAGTTCCTTGGCGATGCCGATCGCCATCTGCTCGTCGACGGAACTCTTGATGACCTTGGCCACGTCGATGACGTCGAGATCCAGTTCGTCACAGAGGTTTTCCTCGATGGCGAACACCGCGCGCCTGGGGTTGAGCTTGATGAAACCGTTCGCGTAGTTGTCGGGGTCGAGGTAGCCGAGCAGCAGATCGGCGTCGGTCACCGTCGGGCGCAGTCCGCCGCGGTCGTAGCACGCCGGGCCGGGGTCCGATCCCGCGGACTCGGGTCCGAGCCGCACGGACTGGTGGATGCGGTCGTAGCTGGCGATGGAACCGCCTCCGGCGCCGAGGGTTTCGAGGTGAATCATGGGTACCGAGACCAGCCACCGGTCGATGGTGGGTTGGAAGTCGTAGTGCTTGACCCCACCGGCGGGCACCAGGCCGATGTCGAAGGAGGTGCCGCCCATGTCGGTGGTGATGATGTTGCCGATGCCCGATGACTCCGAAAGATGCTCTGCGGCACTGACTCCCGCGACAGGTCCCGAGTGGATGGTCTGCAGAGCATCGGTCGAGTTCATCTGTGCCATGCCGCCGGAGTTGTGGATGATGAGCATCGGCTTGTCGTAGCCGGAATCGCGCAGGTTGTTCGCCAGCTGGCTCATCGCGTGGAACATGATGTCGTGCAGGAAGCCGTCGACGATGGTGGAGGTGGCCCGCACGTACTCGCCCTTGCGGCCGGACACCTGATGGCCGAGCAGCACCGGGATGGCGCCGAGCTGATGCTCGGGGTACTCCTCCTGGATGATCTCCATGATCCGCAGCTCGTGCGCCGGATTCTCGGTCGAGTTGACCAGCGACACCACCAGCGCCTGGACGCCGGCATCGACGAGTTCGCGCACCATCTCGCGCACGTTCTGTTCGACGAGCGGGATGACGATTTTGCCGGCGGAGTTGACGCGCTCCTTCACCGAGCGGATCAGGCTGCGGTGCACCAGTGGTTCGGGACGCTCGGCAGCGGGCAGATTCTGCTGCATCGACGGGTCCAGACCCTCACCGTAGCCACGGCCGCGCGAGAGCGGGATGGTGTCCTCGAAGCCGTGGGTGACGATGGCACCGACGCGGGGCCCCTTGCGCTCGATGAGCGCATTGGTACCGAGAGTGGTGGCGTACCGTACCGAATCCACCTCGGACAGCACGTCGTCGCGGTCGAGGTTGGCCCGTCGGCAGGCAAGGTCGAGGGCCTCGTTGAAGCCCTGCGCGAGGTTGTGGTGGGTGGTGAGGGCCTTGGCCTCGACGTACTTGTCGTCCCAGGCGAAGAAGCAGTCGGTGAAGGTGCCGCCGATGTCGACGGAGATGCGTTTCATGGTATCGGATTCCTTGCGATCGAAGATGTTCAGTGCTGGTGGCGGCGGCCTTCGAACTCGCCTTCGGCGTCCTGCCCCGGTCCGTAGGTGATGACCTCTTCCGGATCGGTGCCGCGTTCGAGCCACTGGGCACGCAGGGCGTCGATGTCCCACTCCATGTCGACGGTCGGCGGATGGCCCGGCGGGACGTACTCGGTCTCGATCTGGGTTCCGCAACCCGGGCAGTAGTACTCGAGGATCCGGCAGTAGTTCGGGTCCGGTGAGAATGTGAACTCGTAGCGGTCCGGGTCGATGATCGGCTGATGGATCTCGCGCGGATCGCGGTCGTAGACGAGGGTTCCTTCCTTGTAATTGCCACGGGCGCTGCCGAATTCGTGTTGGCA
This sequence comes from Rhodococcus sp. NPDC003383, assembly GCF_053589115.1. Lineage (NCBI taxonomy): Bacteria > Bacillati > Actinomycetota > Actinomycetes > Mycobacteriales > Nocardiaceae > Rhodococcus > Rhodococcus sp. NPDC003383. Next base: position 244,586 of record NZ_JBSFRG010000001.1, read on the forward strand.
CACCCGGCACAGCCACAGTTCGGTGTCGAGATCGATGACCAGGTATTCGGTCATGGGAATTCGCATGTCGTGCATCCTTCGAAGCGGTGGGAGCAGGCGTCGCGCCTGTCGGTCAGTGGGTGTCGGTGAGCAGCAGGTCGCCGCCGGCGGTGACGTGGAAAGTCCAGCCGTCCTGCACCCGGGCGGTGAAGAAGGGGCCTTCGACGATGGCAGGTCCCTCGGCGGTCGCACCCGGCTGCTGCTCGGTGAGCGTGTACACCGGCACCTCGGCGCGTCCCGCGGCACCGAGCACGGTGCGGACACCGGTCGCCTGCGGGTCGCAGGGTTCGGCGAACGAGCTGTCGGGCAGGGCGATTCGATTCATTCGGCGCGTGACGACGAGGGTCAGCGCCCTGGAGGCACCGGCCATGAGTTCCACCGGCTCGCCGGGCCGGTAGGCGGTTTCGTCGACGGTGACGCCGTGCTCGTCCTCCGAGGCAACCGTCCACGACAGAGTGCACTCGTCGAGGGAATGACCCTCCTGGAACATGTCGCGTTCGGCCTTGGCGAGCAGGTCGGCGGTGGCATCGGCGAGTGTCGCGTCGCTCGTGTCCACGAGGTCGGTCTCGTAGCTCTGCCCGATGTCGGAGAATCCGATCCCGAACGCCGAGAAGACGGCGGCGAGCTTGGGGATCAGGACGGTGCGGACACCGGCGTCCCGGGCAGCACCACACGCACTCATCGGACCGGCACCGCCGAACGCGGCGATCGTGGTCTCGTCGGCATCCTGGACTGCCGGGGCGATGGCACTCCCCATGGCTGTGAAGTAGGCCTGCTCCATCGCGATCAGCGCCTCGTCGAGGGTGAGGCCGAGCGGCTCGGCGACGGTCTCGCGGACGACCGCGCGGGCCCGGTCCGCATCGAGGGTGAAGCCGCCGTCGAGGTAGGTGGACGGATCGAGTACCCCGAGCAGCAGATTGACGTCGGTGATGGTGGCGGCGGTACCACCGAAACCGAAGCAGGCCGGTCCCGGTGCTGCGCCGACGCTCTCGGGGCCGACCGTGATGACACCGTCGGTGACGGCGATGACGGAGCTGCCGCCGATGCCTGCGGACTCGACGTTGGACATCGGGAAGGAGATGGGGATCCCGGCGATGGAACCTCGTCGGTCCGTGAGGATCTCGCCGCCGGTGACCGTGCCGATGTCGGTGGTCGTGCCGCCGACGTCGATCATGAGGACGTGCTTGAGGCCGTAGACTTCGGCCAGCGCCCGGGTGCCTTCCAAGCCGCCTCGCGGTCCCGACGAGTAGGTCTTGAGCGCAACCGATTTCGCCACGCGCGACGAGGCCCCGTCGTTGCGGTAGATCAGCAGTGGGTTGCGGACGCGATGGTCGCGCAGACGATGCTCGGTGTTGTACAGGAACCGTTCGATCGTCGGGTGCAGGAAGGTGTTGATCACGGCCGACCAGATGCGCCGGGACGCGGTGCGATCGGTGCTGAAGTCCCACGAGTACAGGAACGGCACCGACCCGAGCAGGTGGCGCGGGAACTTGCGCAGCAGGACCCTGCGGATCTCGCGTTCGCGGCCGTCGTTGGTGTCACCGACCGCGACGACGATGCGGGCCGCGCCGTCGGTGATGAGCCGGTTGACCTTGGCGACCAGTTCGCTGTCGAGGTCGTCGGCGGCGCTGTCGATCACCGCGACGCGGCTGCCGACGAGGTCGTCGAACAGCGCGCGCTGCTCGGGGGTGCGCCTGAGCTCGTCCACCGTGCCGGCCGAGTCGGTGAGGATGCCGACACTCGGACCCTTCCGCTCCACGAGCGCGTTCGTACCCTGCGTTGTCGAGTAGCGGATGTGTGCGGTCGAGTGCAGCAGCTCGGGCAGATTCTCCGTGCCGTAGATCTCCCGCGACACTTTGGTGAGACCGTCGAACAGGCACTGCGACAGGTCGAACGGGGTGGTGAGGGTCTTGGTGAAGCTGAAGTCGTGGCCGTCCCACGCGCAGATGTCGGTGAGGGTACCGCCATTGTCGATGTTGATCAGTCTGTCCATGGTGTCCTCGGTCCAATGCGGTGTTGCGATTCGGATGAGGAAATCCTGGGGCTGCAGACATCGTGTGAAGTGTGTCACTTGCGGACACCTTGAGTGATATACGCCCCAACCTGGGGTTTCGGTGTTCGTCCCGCACGACCGATGCGCGCGGGTGTCGGCGTGGTGGAGGGAAGTGTCCGGATGAGGGACACTTTCCGGTTCGATGGGGAGTGCAGGCGAACACGGGAACCACAGATCTCCTAGAGCTGGGGACGACCCGTTTCGGACCCGGCCCCGTAGGGGACTGCCCCACTCGAAGTGAGGGCAGTCCCTTCGGACTCTCGGTCCCTGCCGCTGATGCGTGAAACCGGAGACAGACCACCGCGACACGACAGCCGGGCCGCGGTAGTTCGCACGTGTAACATTTTCGCTCGTGCTCGTCATCCCTCAAGCTCACGGACAGGAAAGTATCGTCGACTATTCGGCGCTTCCCGGACCTGGCGGGCAACAGTCCAAGATGCCTGCGCTCGACGCACGGCAGTGGACGCTGAAGGTCGCGCTCTCGCAGCGTCCGTGGAGCTTCGTCGCCTCGGTCGGCATGGCGGTCGCTTTCATCTGCAACGGCCTGACGCCCGTCGTCGTGGGCAGGGCCGTGGATGAGGCCATCGCCACCTCGTCTGCCGGCCGACTGGGATTCTGGATCCTGGTTCTGGGTTGTCTTTTCGTGCTCGCCATCGTCGCGAACTGGATCGCGCGCTTCATGTTGATCCGCAGTCAGCAGCTGGTCAGCCATGATCTGCGCACCATGGTCACCGACCGCATCCAGGATCCACGTGGGTTCGCCGGCCGCGAGCGCACCGCAGGCGGCTTGCTGTCGATCGCATCGTCCGACACCAGCCGGGTCGGCGAGATCGTGATGATGACGGTCATGCCTGTAGCCGAGGCGGCGGCCATCGTCTACGGCGCCACCATGATGTTCACCATCAGTCCCTGGCTGAGCCTGGCCACCCTCATCGGCGGTCCGCTCCTGGCGATCGTGGCCCTCCGGGTGGCCCGCCCGCTGCAGAGTCGTTCGGTCGCACGTCAGCATGCGATTGCTCAGGCCGCGGCGACCGCCGCGGATGTGGTGCAGGGACTGCGCATCCTGAAAGGCCTGGGCGCGATCGTCACCGTCCGGGTTCGCTATGCCGAGGTCTCGGACATCGCCTATCACAAGACCATTCACGCCAATGCCGCCGAGGCGCGCCTCAACGGGGCCACAGAGGCCACCGGCGCGATCTTCGTCTCCGCCCTCGGCATCACCGCCGGCGCGTTCGCACTCAACGGGCACATGACCATCGGCGACCTCATCACCGTCGTCGGCCTGACGCAGTTCCTCATCACTCCGATGACCATGTTCGGCAGGAACCTCGCCTCGCGATGGGCCTCGGCCGAGGCATCCGGACGGCGTATCCGCGAGGTTCTCGGGGCAGACTTCGAACACACCACTGAAATCGACGAAGCCAGGACCGCCAACTTCCTGGAGGCCCTGCCGACCGGTCTCACTGTCGTGCGCGGCACCGACCACGAGCTGATCTCCCAGCTGGAGTCGCTACCCCGGACCAGGGTGATCGTCGTCCCGCACGCGGCTGACCTGTTCGACGGCAGCGTCGCCGACAACGTCCACCCCGACCGGGCCACCGCCGAGGAAGCACTCCGCGTCGCCTGCTGCGACGACATCCCCGAGGGCCCCGACAAGCGCGTCGGCGAGAACGGACGCATGCTGTCCGGCGGTCAGCGGCAACGCGTGGCCCTGGCACGCGCCATCGCCTTCGACCCCGAGGTCCTCGTGCTGCAGGATCCGACCACCGCGGTGGACTCGGTGACGGAGCAGAACCTCGCCGAGCGGGTGTCCCGGCACCGGGCAGGCAAGATCACGCTCGTGTTCAGCGAGGCCCCGGCCTGGAACGCCGTGGCGGCCAACCACTCGAGCGTGGCGGAGCTGAAGGCGACGGCGGAGGAGCTGCTGGCGGGGGCCGCCCGATGAATCCGTCGACGAACGCGAGCCCACCCGTCAAGACCGACACCGCCCTTCGGTTCCCCCTGGCCACGCTGACGCAGGTGCGGCGCGAGGTCGCGCGTCAGCTGGGCCAAGTCCGCCATGCGAAGCTGTTGTTCCTGCTCGCCCTGGTACTGCTCGTCCTCGGCGCGTACGCCGGTGTGCTGGTGCCGCAGCTGATGGGCCGGATCGTGGACCTGGTGACGGACCACACCCAGGGATCGCTGTGGCTGATCGGCGCAGGTCTGATTTCCGCCGCGATCGCCGGCGCGGTCGTGAATGCCTGCGGCTTCTATCTGGTGTCACGGCTGTCCGAGCGCGTGATCGCGAACCTGCGCCAGGACATGGTCGGCACCGCTCTGGGACTGCCCACCCACCGAGTCGAGGATGCAGGCGCAGGCGATCTGGTCAGCCGTTCCACCGATGACGTCGCCGAGCTGTCCGCCGCCGTCACGGAGACCGTGCCGACGCTGTCCACCTCACTGTTCACTGTCATTGCCACCGTCACGGCCCTGTTCGCGCTGGACTGGCAGTTCCTGATCATCCCGGTGATCGTCGCGCCGGTGTACTACATCGCCGCGCGCCGCTACCTCGCCAAGGCCCCCGAGCGCTATGCCGCCGAGCGCGCCGCCATGGCCGAGCGTGCCCGTCGCGTCCTGGAGTCCATCCGCGGTCGCGCGACGGTGCGTGCGTTCTCGATGGAAAACCGCGTCCACACCGAAATCGAGAACGCCTCGTGGGATGTGGTCCGCAAGGGCATCAGGGCTCGCAGCACCATGCTCGTCCTCAACGTCTGGATGCTCGGTGCCGAGTTCCTCATGCTGACGATCGCGCTGTCGGTGGGTTACCGGCTGGTGTCCACCGGCGCCCTCACCGTGGGCGCCGTGACCGGGGCGGTGCTCATGATCATCCGATTGCGTGGTCCTTTGAACACGTTCATGCGCGTGCTCGACGTCGTGCAGTCCGGGTACGCATCGTTGGCACGAATCGTGGGCGTGGTCTCCGATCCGCCGGTGCCGGTGCCCGACAGCGGCGCAGATGCTCCCCGAGGGCACGTCGAGCTGCGCAACGTCAGCTTCAGCTACGGCGGCCCCTGGGCCGTCCGCAACATCAACCTGACCATCACCCCGGGCGAGACCGTCGCCATCGTGGGCGCGTCAGGGGCCGGAAAGACAACGGTGGCAGCGCTGCTGGCGGGACTGCACATACCCGACGAAGGCGAGGTGCTCGTCGACGGACACCCCGTGTCGTCACTGTCCGACCGTGAGCGCGTCGCGCGTCTCGCCATGGTCAGCCAGGAGGTGCATGTCTTCTCCGGAACCCTGCGCCAGGACATGACCCTCGCCAAGCCCGATGCCACCGATGGAGAGCTCCGTTCGGTACTCGATCTGGTACATGCCCGCTCATGGTTCGACCGGCTTCCGCAGGGGCTGGACACGGTGGTCGGCGCGCGTGGCATCCAGCTGGAGCCGGTCGCCGCGCAGCAGCTGGCGCTGGCTCGCGTTCTACTTCTCGACCCGGCCATCGTCATCATGGACGAGGCGACTGCCGAAGCCGGCTCGGCGGGGGCGGGGGCGTTGGAGGATGCCGCTGATGTGGTGACCCGTAATCGTTCGGCCCTGGTGGTGGCGCACCGCCTGGACCAGGCCTCGCGTGCCGACAACATTCTCGTCATGGACGCGGGTCAGGTCGTGGAGCAGGGCACCCACGACCAGTTGCTCGCCGCCGGCGGGATCTACCACCGTCTGTGGGCCGCTTGGACTGCCGGTCGGCGAGAGATCGGCAGCGCCGGCCGCGCTCCGGACGGAGATTCCGATCCCGACCTCGTCACTTCGGGGGTGACCACGTAGCCGCGTGCTCCATCCGGACCGGCAACTCGCCCCTCTTGCGCCGAGACCGGCCGTTGCGCGACCGCAGGCCCTAGCCTGGTCCGCATGGCCGACCCGAACGCAGAACACCTGCACCTCGAGTCCCTCGACGAGTGGCACGCGTGGCTGCGGGACAACCACGACCGGCCCCCCGGCGTCTGGATCGTGTTCTGGCGCAAGGAGTCCGGTAACACTCCCCTCGACTACGAGCAGGTCGTGCGGGAAGCACTGTGCTGGGGGTGGGTAGACGGGCACACCCGGATCATCGACGAGCACCGCCGTGGCATGTGGTTCACCCGACGCGCGCGCAACAGCGCGTGGGCCGCGTCCAACAAGGCTCGCGTGACCGAACTGATCGCCGAGGGACGAATGCAGCCGCCCGGGCAGGCCGTCGTCGACGACGCCAAGCAACGCGGTCTGTGGACGCTGCTCGACGACGCCGAGGCACTCGTCGAATCTCCGGAACTCACCGCAGCCCTCGACGCCGACCCTCGGGCGCGCACCAACTGGGACGCGTGGCCGCCGAGCGTCCGCAAATTCGCGCTCAGCCAGATCGCATTCGCGAAGCAGCCGGCGACCAAGACCAGGCGGATCGCCGGCATCGTCGAGAAGGCCGCCCGCAACGAGCGACCGTGATCGGGGCCGCGCCTACGGAACCAGGATGGTCTTGCCCGTCGTCTGCCGGCCGACCGATTCACCGGTCCGACGCGGGCTGTGTGGCACCGCAGGCGCAGGCGCCGCCGCTACGCGGTTGGTAGTCGTGCACATGACCGGTGCGGTCCTGGCTGATCCGGCAGCAGGCCTGCAACCGCTGCCGGAGGTGGGCGCGGCCTCGCTGGACGCGAGATTTCATGCCGGAGACGGAGATTCCGGCCTCGTCGGCGGCTGCGGCATGCGTGCGGGCGTCGAGATCGACCATCTTCACCGCCTCGGCCTGTTCGGCGGGCAGACCCGAGAGCATCGGCACCAGGCACGCGGCGAGTTCCTTCTGGACCGCCTCATCGGTCTCGGAACCGTCCGGCAACTGGTTGTCCGGGACGGCGTCGACAGGCAGTTCCCGGCGATGAGCCGCGGACCGGTAGTAGTCCGTGATCGCGTTGCGGGTGATCGAATACATCCACCCCAGCAGCCGATCCTGATCGCGCAGACCGTCGAGACTCCGGGCCATCCGCAGGAAGGCGATCGACAGGATGTCGTCGGCGTCCTCCGGGGTCGAGACCCGGCGGGCGATGAATGCCCGCAGGTCACCCGAGAAGTCCCGCCACAGTTGCTCGAGATCGCCCGGTGCCGGTTGCAGTGTTGTCGCAGTGGGGTCCGTCGTCTCGCCCATGATCTCTGATTCCTCTCCGTCTCCAGCATCCTCGCCGCGCGGCGCTTCCGCGAGCCCCGGACGGTTGCCGTCTCGTCGAGACGGACGATCTAAAGGGCTGTCGGACGCAACCCTGCGCGGCTGCAGCGAGGCAGGCGCTGCGTCCGATTCACATGGGTCTCGTCTGTAGAGGTGTCGATGTCGATATCGGGTTCCCCGATTCGACGTACCGGTAGAAGCGCGGTGAGGAGGTGAGAGCGATGTTGACCACGCATCTGTTGTCGGGTCTGACCAGTGAAGAGGTGGACCTGATCCTGGCGGAGGAACTGCATCTGCTCGACACCGCCGAATGAGCGCTGTCGACGCCCGCCCCGGACGTATCCACTGAACGCGGTACCCCTATCCCCTTCACGGATAGGGGTACCTGCCGTGCCCGGTGTCGGGCGGCGCCGAGACGCCGGAAACCGCCCTGCCCGTACCCGCCACCGGAGCGGGAACGGCGCAGAGCGGGATCCCGGCGCTCAGCGGGCCGACGACGGCCGGATCCGGCGGATCACGATCGGGAGGGCGATGACCACGGCCCACAACCCGATCGCCGCGATCAGGGCGGTGACGGTGTCACCGCCGCTGGCGGTGCCGAGCACGTGCCCGCGCAGGGCGTCGGTGGCATGCGCGACCGGGTTGAGCGACGCCATCGCCCGCATCCAGCCGGGCATCGTCTCGAGCGGCGCGAACGCACTCGAGACGAACATCAGAGGCATCATCACCATCATTCCGGCGAACTGCACGACGTCGGGACGCCGGAGCCGGTCCCCGATCAGCCCGAACAGCGCACTCATCGCCCCGGCCAGGACCACCAGCACAATCACCGCGGAGACGGCGTCGGCGGCGGTGCCGTGGAATTCGAAACCCAGTGCCGCTGCGGCGATCCCGAGCAGCACCGCCCGAGCCAGGGTGAACATCGCTTCGTTGAGGGTGCGGGCCACCCCCGGCACGCTCGGGCGCATGGGCAGAGCAGCGAACCGGTCGTGGAGGCCGTTGGTGTGATCGATCGCCGCGGACACCCCGGCGTTGGTGCCGGCCATCACGGTGGAGACGGCAAGCATCGCCGGAGTGAGGAAGTCGATGTAGCTGACTCCGGCCGGAAACTCCGCTCCGGCCGCGACGCTGCGGAACACCTGGCTGAACAGCACCAGCATCGCCATCGGCATGGTCAGCGAGAACATCAGCAATTGCGGGACGCGGGCGCTGGTGCGCAGGTTGCGTATGGTCAGGGCGGCGACCTGGCTCCCGAACGGGGAGACGGTCGGGCGGATGGTGGTCATCGGTGTGCTCCAGTGTTGTGGGCGAGGTGGGTGAAGACGTCGTCGAGACTCGGGGATGTCACATCCAGATCGGTGAGCTCAATACCTGAGCGGTGCAGGTCGGCGACCAGTGCGGTGGCGGCAGGAGCGTCGTCGACGGTGACCGACACCCGGATCCGGGCGCCGCCGTCGACCGGACGTTCGGTGTCCGGGGTGAACGGCAGCGCGCTTGCTCGAACGGCCGGGACGGTGGCGGCGAGGACCTTGCCGCCGACGATCCGCTTCAGATCGCTCGGGGTACCGCGGGCAGCGACCCGGCCACTGCGCAGGACCACGATGTGGTCGGCGAGCCGGTCGGCTTCCTCGAGGTACTGGGTGGTGAGCACCACGGTGGTACCCGCGGCGGTGAGTTCCTCGACGACCTCCCACAGCCCGGTGCGGGCGATCGGGTCCAGGCCGGTGGTCGGCTCGTCCAGGAACAGCACCGACGGGGAGCCGACGAGGCTGGCGGCCAGGTCGATTCGCCGGCGCGATCCCCCGGACAGTTCCCCGACCCGGCGGGTCGCGTACTCGTGCAACCCGAGCCTCTCGATCAGCGCGTCCGCCCGGGGGCGGGCGGTGCGACGCAGCCCGGTGAGGCGACCGATCAGCTCCAGATTCTCTCGGGCAGTGAGGAATTCGTCGAGACCGGCGTACTGACCGGTCACCCCGATGCGGCGGCGGACTGCGGTGGCGTCGGCGACGACGTCGAGACCGTCGACCTGCACTCGTCCGATGGTCGGGGTCACCAGGGTGGTCAGGGTGCGGATCAGGGTGGTCTTGCCGGCGCCGTTGTGGCCGAGCACCCCGACCGTGGTTCCGGCAGCGGCTTCCAGGTCGACGCCGTCGAGCGCCCACGTCTTGCCGTAGGCGACGTGGAGGTCTTCGACCACGACGGCCGGGGCGGTCATCGCACACCCCCGGCGGAGTCGGCGGCGGGACGGGCGGACAGTTGGGTGGTCATCGCTGGTTCCTCTCGAGCTGGCGGTGCCCCCACACGAACGTGGGGTCCGCTAGCTCAGACGAACCAATCGCTGCCCGGACGCACTGCCGCCGAGCGTTGGGGCGTCAGCGGCAGCAGTTCGGATCGAGGACGATCCGCAGTGCGTCGAGAGACTCGGTACGGGCGCGATAGAAGACGTTCATCCCGCGGCGTTCGGATTCGACCATGCCGGCCTTGCGGAGCTGCCCGAGATGATGACTGACGGTGGATTCGGCCAGGTCGACACCGGCGGCGAGATCGCAGGTACACACCTCGCCGCCGTCGGCGGTGAGCAGGATGGATACGAGCTTGATGCGGACCGGATCGGCCAGTGCCTTCAATCGGAGTGCGAGCTCGAGGGCAGCGTCGTCGCTCATCGGCGCGGCCGACACCGGAGCGCAGCAGATCGGTGCACTGACGTCGATCACGGGCAGGGCTTTCGGCATGATTCGAGACTACCCAAAAGCTTGACATATATCGAAAAGGTGGCGCACCCTGTAGCCGTCATACTTCGATATATGTCTCAGAGGTGGAGGTCATCATGTCCCGCGCCCAACTCGCCCTCAATGTCGACGACCTGCAGGAAGCGGTCACGTTCTACTCGAAGCTGTTCGGTACCGAACCGGCCAAGCTCAAGCCGGGCTATGCGAACTTCGCGATCGCGGAGCCGCCGCTCAAGCTGGTGTTGCTCGAGAACCCCGGCAAGGGCGGCACCATCAACCACCTCGGGGTGGAGGTCGAATCGAGCGAGAAGGTGCATGCCGAGATCGCCCGCCTGACCGGCGAGGGGCTGTTCACCGACGAGGAGATCGGCACCACTTGTTGTTTCGCCACGCAGGACAAGGTGTGGGTCACCGGTCCGGCCGGTGAGAAGTGGGAGGTGTACACCGTCCTCGCCGATTTGGAGACCTTCGGGACGAGCCCGCAGCACCTCGACAGCCCGGCCGGCGAGGGTGGCGTGTGCTGTGGCACCGCCGCCTGCACCCCGGAGGAGAACGAGCAGCCGCAGCCTGCAACCGCCGAAAAACCCTGCTGCTGAATCACATACCGGTGTCGGCTGCCTTTCAGGTGGCCGACATCGGTGCCCTCGGCGACGCACTCCTCGGGAGCAGGACTTCGGACGCGAGGCGTTGATCGCCGGGGTGCGCCCGGTCGAAGTCCTTTCACCGAGATCAGTTGTCGAGGTCGAGGTCCAGTTCGGCGACGGCAGATCGAGCGGTGCGGCCGACGCCGAGGATCGTGGCCGAGCCGGGGCCAGTCCAGTCGCCGTAGCCGAGCAGATGCAGGCGCGGTTCCTTCAGGGAACGGGTGCCGGCGACCGGCACCGTGCCGGTGTGATCGCGCAGCCGAAGCGGTCTCAGATGCGCGAGTGCGGGCCGGAAGCCGGTGGCCCACAGCACGACGTCGGCGTGCTGCCTACGCTCACCCCAGGCGATGCCGTCGACGGTGAGCCGGTCGAACATCGGCAGCGCGGTCAGCACCCCGCGGTCGCGCGCTGCGAGGACGTCCGGGACCATCACGATGTCTCCGAGGGCGGCGATGCCACCGGGATCGGGCCGGCCGGAGGCCAGGGCGATCGCGCGGCGGGAGGCGAACTCGAACAAGGCCCGGCCGTCGACGCCATCGGGCAGAAATCGTGGTGGCCGGGTGGTGACCCAGGTGGTGGTCGCGGTGGTGGAGATCTCGGCGACGAGTTGAGCGGCGGAGTTGCCACCGCCGACGATCACCACGTCCGCCCCGGCGAACTCGGCCGGGGTGCGGTAGTCGACGGTGTGCAACTGCCGTCCGGTGAACAAGTTCGCGCCCGGGTAGCTCGGCCGGAACGGTCGCTGCCAGGTGCCGGTGGCACTGATCACCCGGCGCGCCCGCCACTGCCCGCTGTCGGTGTCGACCAGCAGATCGAGGCCGTCACGCCGGACCGCGTGCACCCGCACCGGCCGCTCGACCGGCAGGTCGTAGCGGGTTTCGTAGGCGGTGAGATAGTCCACGACATGACGTGCCGGCGGGAACCCGTCCGGCCACCGGGGCATCGGCCGGCCCGGCAGGGAAGCGAATTCCGCCGGCGAGAACAGCCGCAGCGACGGCCACATGTGCGGCCAGGCTCCACCCGGACCCCGCTGGTCGTCGAGGATCACGAAGCGGTGCCCGGCCCGGCGCAGATAGTAGCCGGCGGCCAGGCCCGCCTGGCCGCCGCCGATCACGACCACGTCGACGCTCGTCGTCATCGAAGATCCTGCAGTCAGCGCTGGGACGGCTGCGCGGTCAGTTCGGCGATGAGCGCTCCGACCTTGGCGCGGATCTCGTCGCGGATCGGGCGCACCGCGTCGATGCCCTGCCCGGCCGGGTCGTCGAGCACCCAGTCGCGGTAGGACTTGCCCGGGAACACCGGGCAGGTGTCCCCGCAGCCCATCGTGATCACCACATCCGAGGCCTGCACCGCGTCGGTGGTGAGGACCTTCGGATTCTCCTTCGAGATATCGATGCCCACTTCGGCCATCGCGGCGACGGCAGCCGGGTTGACGTGCTCGGCGGGTGCGCTTCCGGCGGATCGGACCTCGATCCGGTCCCCGGCCAGCGCAGCGAGGAATCCGGCGGCCATCTGGGAGCGGCCGGCGTTGTGGACGCAGACGAACAGCACCGAAGGCCGGGTGTTGCCGCTGGTGGTGGAGTCGGTGGTCATGACGCTGGGGATTCCTTTCCGCAGGAAGTTCGGACGGAGACGGCGCTGTCCGGTCCCGTCAGCTCGTGGCGACGGCAGCCTGGCCGGTGAAGCGTTTGCGCAGTGCGAGCGAGACACAGACCAGGGCGACGAGGACCGGCACCTCGATGAGCGGTCCGACCACCCCGGCCAAGGCCTGCCCCGAGGTCACCCCGAACGTGCCGATTGCGACCGCGATGGCCAGTTCGAAGTTGTTGCCCGCCGCGGTGAACGCCAAGGTGGTGGTGCGCTCGTAGCCGAGTCCGATCGCGGCACCGAGCAGATACCCGCCGCCCCACATCAGCGCGAAGTACGCCAGCAAGGGCAGCGCGATACGCACCACGTCCAGCGGCCGCGAGGTGATCTGCTCGCCCTGCAGCGCGAAGAGGATCACGATGGTGAACAACAGCCCGTACAGGGCCCACGGCCCGATCTTCGGCAGGAACTTGTCCTCGTACCACTGCCGGCCCTTGGCCTTCTCACCGAAGTGACGGGTGAGGAACCCCGCGATCAGTGGGATGCCGAGGAAGATCAGCACCGACTCGGCGATCTGCCACGGAGAGACGTCGAGGGTGGTCTGCTCGAGACCGAGCCACCCGGGCAGCACCGACAGGTAGAACCAGCCGAGCACCGCGAACATGATCACCTGGAAGACCGAGTTGATCGCCACCAGCACGGCGGCAGCTTCGCGGTCGCCGCATGCCAGGTCGTTCCAGATGACGACCATCGCGATGCAGCGGGCCAGGCCGACGATGATCAGGCCGGTCCGGTACTCGGGTAGATCCGGGAGCATCAGCCAGGCGAGGGCGAACATGAGCGCCGGGCCGAGGATCCAGTTGAGGAGCAGGGAACCGACGAGGAGTTTGCGGTCGCCGGTGACGGTGTCGAGGCGGTCGTAGCGCACCTTCGCCAGCACCGGGTACATCATGATCAGCAGACCGAGGGCGATGGGCAGCGAGATCCCGTCGATCTCGATGAAGCTCAATGCTTCCCCGAGTCCGGGGATCATCCGCCCCAGCATCAGGCCGGCAACGATGGCGGCGCCGATCCACACCGCCAGATACCGGTCGAGGGTCGACATCTTCCCGACCACAGCCGGGTGTTCGGTGGTCGTGGTCACGAGACGTTCTCCTGAGGGAATTCACTTGGGGCGCAATCCGATCCGGGCAATACGCCGGATTCGGTGGCCAGCACCGCGGAGAGCTGCTCGAGCACGGACGGAATCACTCGGTAGTAGACCCAGGTCCCGCGGCGCTCGCAGTCGAGCAGCCCGGCTTCGCGCAGCACCTTCAGGTGGTGCGAGATGGTCGGCTGGGACAGGTCGAAAGCCGGGCTGATATCGCACACGCAGCTCTCCCCGCCCTGGTGGCTGGCGATCAGGCTGAGCATCCGCAGCCGCACCGGATCACCGAGGGCTTTGAACATCCGGGCCAAGTCGGCGGCCCAATCCGAGGTGAGGGGCTGCCGCATCAGCGGGGAACAGCAGGCGTCGCCGCTCGGATCTGCTTGCATTGACATGGATCAATATTGACAGACGTCGAATCAACGGCCAAACTCGGGTGGGTGCGGACGTTCCGTCACGACGGATGAGACCCGCCCCTTCCCGCCCCGAGGCACGCCATGCCGGAACAACAATCACCGGTCGACCGCCGGGAGATCGCCGCCGACCTCGAACGTGCCCGCCGCACCCTGCACTCACTCCTCGATCACGCCTCGTCCGAGGAACTCGACCGCCGCTCGCACGGCACCCGCTGGACCAACGAACAACTGTTGTTCCACATGGTGTTCGGCTACATGGTCGTCCGCCGGCTACTACCGCTGGTCCGGGTGTTCTCCCGGCTGCCCGACCCGGTCGGCCGCGGATTCGCGCGCGCCCTGAACGCGGCGACACCGGCTTTCCACGAGGTCAATTACCGGGGCTCGTGCGCGGCCGCGTCCGTATTCGACCGCCACCGGATGGGAAGGCATTGCGACCGCGTGATCGCGAAACTCCAGCGCTCGCTGGCCACCGAACCCGAGACGAACATGCAGCGCAGCATGGCGTTTCCGGTGCGCTGGGACCCCTTCTTCACCGACACGATGACCGTCGAACAGCTCTACCGCTACCCGGGCCGGCACTTCGACTTCCACCGGAATCAGCTCACCCTCGACAGAAATCCCCCGCTCTGACAGGAGGGCACCGGCGTGGGGCGCCGCAATCCCGCGGCACCCCACACCACCGAGGTCATCCGCAGCAGACGCTGCCGGCCGACGCATCCTGCTCGGCGCCGTCCTGCTCAGCGTTGTCCTGCCCGTTGCACGCGACCTCACACGCCGAGGTCGTCAGACCCTCGGGGTTGGCGGGGCTGTCGTCGGTCACCGCGTAGAACTCCCACCACCCGTTGGGCACGTCCGGTGCCTCGACGAACACCTTGTCCTGCACCGCATGGCAGCACAAATCCTGTTCGGCCACCGTCGCGGTCAGACCCACGTCCCGGAACCGCGCCAACGCGGCGGAGACGTCCTCGGATGTCGGCGATTCGACACCGATATGGTTCAGACTCTCCTGGGCACCGGGATTCTCGATCAACACCAGCTTCAGCGGAGGATCCTCGATCTCGAAGTTGGCGTATCCGTCGCGCTGCTTGTGCGGGGACACCCCGAACAGCGTCGAGTAGAACGCGGTCGCCGCCGTCACGTCTTCGACGTTGAGCGCGAGTTGAACTCGGGAGGTAGGCATCGTCGTCACCTTTCGGGAATTCGGGCACCGGCGCGAGCGTCCCCATCGGACTCTCGTCACCGTGTGCCGCCCCTACTGACGAGGCTCGTCCCGCAAGGACGCAACTCGGCCAGTGAACCGGTGGCATAGCCGCAAATGAGAAAGATAGCCGCGCGAGGCATGCATCGCGCGGCTATCTTTCTCGTCTGCGCTTGCGCGCGTCGGGGTCCTACACGTTGAAGCGGAACTCCACGACGTCGCCGTCCTGCATGATGTAGTCCTTGCCCTCCATGCGCACCTTGCCGGCGGCCTTGGCGGCGGCCATCGAACCGGCCTCGGCGAGGTCGTCGAAGGAGACGATCTCGGCCTTGATGAAGCCCCGCTCGAAGTCGGTGTGGATGACGCCGGCAGCCTGCGGAGCGGTGTCGCCCTTGTGGATCGTCCAGGCGCGAGCTTCCTTCGGGCCGGCCGTCAGGTAGGTCTGCAGACCGAGGGTGTGGAAGCCGGTGCGGGCCAGGGCATGCAGACCGGGTTCGGTCTGGCCGATCGAGTCCAGCATCTCCTGCCGGTCCTCCTCGTCCAGCTCGAGCAATTCCTGCTCGACCTTCGCGTCGAGGAACACGGCGTCGGCGGGGGCGACGGATGCGCGCAACTCGGCGACCTTCGCCTCGTCGGTGAGCACCGCCTCGTCGGCGTTGAAGACGTACAGGAACGGCTTGGTGGTCAGCAGGTGCAGCTCGCGCAGCAGGCCGAAGTCGAGCTTGTCCTTGACGCTGAACAGCGTCTTGCCCTCCTCGAGGAAGGCCTGAGCCTTGACGGCCTCCTCGTACTGGGGCTTGAGGTCCTTGTTCTTCTTCGCTTCCTTCTCGAGACGCGGCAGCGCCTTCTCGAGGGTCTGCATGTCGGCGAGGACGAGTTCGGTCTCGATGATCTCGATGTCCGAGGCCGGGTCGACGCGGCCGTCGACGTGCACAACGTCGTCGTCGGAGAACACGCGCACCACCTGGCAGATGGCGTCGGCCTCGCGGATGTTGGCGAGGAACTTGTTGCCCAGGCCGGCACCCTCGGATGCGCCCTTGACGATGCCGGCGATGTCGACGAAGGACACCGTGGCGGGCAGGATGCGCTCGGACCCGAAGATCTCGGCGAGCTTCTTCAGCCGCGGATCGGGCAACTCGACCAGGCCGACGTTCGGCTCGATGGTGGCGAACGGGTAGTTCGCGGCCAGCACATCGTTCTGGGTCAGCGCGTTGAACAGCGTCGACTTGCCGACGTTGGGAAGTCCGACGATTCCGAGAGTAAGGCTCACGGAATCAGCATTCTACGTGGTCACGCGCCGGCCCCGTCAGCCGCACGACGTGCGACGGCGACGAGCCAGTCCGCGGCGTCGTGCCAGGGGCGCAGATCCCAGGTCGCGAACCGCTGCTCGAGCACCATCCCGGAGGCGGCGAGGTCCGCGGCGAACTGCTCCGGACGGTAGACGCTGCCGGTGGTGAATCCGGCGACGAACACCCCGCCGGGCCGCAGGTGCGCGGCGATCGCGGCGAGCACCGTGCGTTCGCTGCCCGGTTCCAGGAACACCATCACGTTGCCGGCGGCGACGACCGCGTCGAACGGCTCCCCCGGCAGGTCCAGGGTCGCCAGGTCCGTGAGGTGCACGGTCAGGTCGGGATGGCGGCGGCGTGCCTCGTCGATCAGCACGGGATCGAGGTCGACGCCGGTCACCCGGTGACCGCGCCGGGCCAGTTCGGCCCCCACCCTGCCGGTGCCGCACCCGGCGTCGAGCACCCGGCTGCCGCGCGCGAGGAGGACGTCCACGAAACGCGCTTCACCGTGCAGGTCGGCGCCGGATTCCTCGAGACCGGTGAACCGTTCGATGTAGGCGCGGGAATCGTCGGCGCTGCGCTCGGTCTGCCATCGGGTGCCCATGGCACCCGAACGTACCGAGCCGGCAGTGCCTACGGGCAGGCGACCTTCACGAGCTGCGCGATGCGCGCCGCCTGGTCGTCGGTCGGTTCCACCGAGCCGTTGGTGGCGAGTTCCTGGACGGTCGCGTCGATGTCCTGCTGCGGAGCGCCGTCCTCGATCATCGGGCACGTGTCGGTGACGATCTTCTCGATCGACTCCGTTTCCCGATCCGCCGCCAGGTCCGGGTAGGCGGTGCGGAACGTACCGACGAATGCGCTGAGCTTCGCCTGGTCGATCGCTTCCCCGGCCTTCTCCGCGGCGCTCTCCGCGGCGCTCTGCACGGACGACACCGCACCCTCCGCCTGCTCGCGGACACTCGTCACGACCGCACCCAGCGACGACTGCGCCTCCTCGCTCGCCGGGGTGTTGTCCTCGTCGGAGGAACAGGCGGCGAGTGTGCATGCGACCGCGAGTGCGGCGACGGCCGCCGGAACCGACTTCCGGATCCGAGATCCCACGCTTCGTGTGCTCATGCACTCGAGGGTCCCACGCGTCCCGCGGCCGAACGCGGGAATCGTCGAATTCCGCCAGGTACACGACTCACAGCCCGGAGTTCCGCGGGGTCCGACGCGAGGCCCGTGTGCATCGGCGAACCGGACGCTCGCTCCGTTAGATTGTCGGAACGAGGCCGTCGGAAGGATCCCCGTTGAGCGAAGCGAAGTCCCCGCCCGAACTACCCGCACGTCCCCTCGATCGGGGCGCGGTCATCGGCGCCGGCGGCATCTGGCTGGCCAAGGTGTCGGCATGCGTCGTCCTGATCGCCGCGGGCGCTGTCGTCCTCGGCTGGATCATCGAGAAGATGTGGGTGGTCGTACTCCCGGTCGCCCTCGCGATCGTGGTGTCGACGGTCCTGTGGCCGCCGACCCGTGCCCTGATGAAACGCCGTGTGCCACCCGCGGCGGCCGCGTCGGTCACCCTGCTGCTGTTCTTCGCGGTCGTCGGCGGCATCATCGCCGGCATCGTGCCGTCGGTGGTGTCGCAGGCCCCGGAGCTGGGTAACAAGGCCACCGAGGGTATCCACAAGGTGGAGGACTGGATTCAGGGACCGCCGATCAACCTCCGCGACGAGCAGCTCGAGAACGCGGTCCAGGTGGTGGTGGAGAAGGTTCAGGGCAGCGCCGCGACCATCGCCAGCGGCGTGTTCTCGGGCGTCAGCACGGCCGGCTCGCTGCTGGTCACCCTCGGCCTGGTGCTGGTCCTGACGTTCTTCTTCATCAAGGACGGCCCGCGGTTCATCCCGTGGCTGCACGCCGTCGGCGGTGGGCGCGCGGGACGTCACCTCGAAGAAGTGCTCGTCCGCATGTGGGACACGCTCGGCGGGTTCATCCGCACGCAGGCGCTGGTGAGCTTCATCGATGCGTTCTTCATCGGTCTCGGCCTGGTCATCCTCGGTGTTCCGCTCGCACCCGTGCTGGCGATCATCACCTTCATCGGCGGGTTCATCCCGATCGTCGGCGCGTTCGTCGCCGGCGCCCTCGCGGTCCTCGTCGCGCTCGTGGCCAACGGCCTGACCACCGCGATCATCGTGCTGGGCATCATCATCGCGGTACAGCAGCTCGAAGGGAACGTGCTCCAGCCGGTGCTGCAATCACGGAGCATGCACCTGCACGCGGTCATCGTGCTGCTCGCGGTGACGGCCGGGTCGTCGCTGTTCGGCATCGTCGGGGCGTTCCTCGCCGTGCCGGTCGCGGCGGTCGCCGCGGTGGTGATCCGCTACATCGGCGAACAGATCGACGAACGCGTCGAAGCAGCCAACAAGGAAACCCTGGCGCTGCCCGCTCCCGGGGAGGGCTCGGCACCCGAACCGAGCTGACCGACGTGGCCGGGTTCAGCTCGCGATCTCGACCGTCGAGCCGGCCCGGCCCCGGACGACGTGCAGCCTGCTCGGGATGCGCTGCCGCATCTCGTCGACGTGGCTGACCACCCCGACGACGCGGCCACCGGCACGCAGTTCGTCGAGCACACCCATCACCGAGTCGAGGGCGTCGGCGTCGAGCGTGCCGAACCCCTCGTCGATGAACATGGTGTCGAGCACGAGCCCCCCGGATTCGGCGGCGACGACGTCGGCCAACCCGAGCGCCAACGCGAGCGACGCCTGGAACGACTCACCACCCGACAGGGTCTTCGTGGACCGGACCATCCCGGTGTACTCGTCGTGGATGTCCAGACCCAGACCGCCTCGTTTGCCGTGGCTGCCTGCGGCGTCGGAGTGCACGAATTCGTAGCGTCCACCGGACATTCGACGCAGCCGCTCGGACGCCGCCTCGGCGACCTCCTCGAGTCGCGCCGCGAGCACATACGACCGCAGCGACATCTTCCGCGAGTTCTGCCCGCCACCTGCGATCACATCCGCGAGTCCGGCCAGTTCGTTCTGCTCGGCCCGCAGGGGCGCGAGCTTCGCATCCTCCTGCTCGAGCCGGGTCGTGTACTTGTCGATGTCGGTGAGCCGCCGATCGGCCTCCGAGGCAGCGGTGAGCGCCGCGTGCAGTTCGGCGGCGGCGCGGTTCGCGGCGTCCTGCCGCGCCGCGACGTCGGCCGTCTCGTCTCCGATGAGCGCCGCGAGCTCGGGTTCGGCGAGCGTGGCGGCCGCGACCGCGCGGGCTTCCTCGGCGGCGCGGACGAGTGCGTCGATCTCGGCCAGACGCGCGTCGGATCGCACGGCGGCCAGTGCCGCGTCCAGGTCGTGGAATCCGGCGTCGACGGCGGCTTGCTCGGCGTCGCGGGCCCGCTCGTCGGCGAAGGTCCGGGCCCGGACGGCGGCCGCTCGCCGGTCGAGCAGTTCGGTGGCCGCGGCCGCGAGGGCCGCCAGCCGCGCGCGGCGGTCCACGAGCGAACCCCCGTCCCCGACCGCGGCGTGGATGCGAGCCCGGATCTCGTCGGCTTCGGCAGCGGCGACCGCGTCGGCCTGCGCGATCTCCGCGACCTCGGCCTCCGTGCCGCGCAGCCGCTCCTGCAGTTCCGCGTCGAGCCGTTCCAGGGTGTCGACCTGCGTGCGACGCCGATCGAGTTCCCCGGCCTCCGTGGCCGCCGCGTCGTGGGCCGACCTGGCGGCGTCACGTTCGGCGACGAGGTCGTCGAGCGGCCGCTCGCCGCACCGCTGGCGCAGCGCCGCAACGACTTCGGCCGCCTCGGCGACGGCAGCGGTTGCCCGGGCGAGTGCCGCCTCGGCGCGCTGCTCGGCCTCGCGGGCCGCGTCCTCGTCGGCCTTGGTGACAGTGTCCGGTGCGGGCCGCGCCGGCGCGGGATGCTCGGTGGATCCGCAGACGGCACATTCCTGCCCGTCGACGAGTTCGGCCGCCAATTCGGCTGCCATACCGGCGATTCGCCGTTCCCGCACGTCGAGCAGGACGGCCCGGGCGTCGAGATGCGCCGCACGCAGCTCCACGACGCGCTGCTCACGCTTGTCGAGTTCGGTTCTGCGCGAAGCAAGTTCGTCCGCTGCGGCGACCGCATCGGCGGCGCGGTCGCGGGTTGCGGCGAGACCCGGCAGTGCGGCCGCGGCCTGTTCCGCGGCGCGGACGGCGGCGGCAGCCTCGTCGCGGCGCACGGGCAACGCATCCCGCTGCGCGGTGAGTTGTTCGATGTCGGCGGCGAGCGTGCGACGACGCTCGTCCAGCCGGGACCGTTCGTCGTCGAGGGTCGCGACGCGACGCTGCTGCGCGATGAGATCGTCGAGCCGCACGACCTCCGCGGACCACCGCTGCTCGTGCCCGCGGATCCGATCGCGGTCGCCGTCCTCGGGCTGTTCGGGCAGTTCGTCGAGCAGCGCGCGACCGTCGTCGTCGCCGGACAGCGCGGCGAGTGCATCGGCCGCCGCCTGCAACGCTGCCGCGGCGGTCGACGCGGCGCGGCGGGATTCCTCACCGGTCACCGCGACCGGCACCGCCCGCAGCGCGGCCGCCCTCTCGGCGGCCAGCGCGGCCCGCTCGTCCGCAGTGGCGTCGAGGGCCGCGAGTTCGGACTGTGCGGCGGCGCGGCGCTCCAGGCGACGGGCCAGCGCGACCGCCTCCTCGAGTTCCGCGCGGGCGCTGCGCTCCGCGTCGCAGGCGGTGTCCAGCGCGACGATCATGCTGTCCCGGGTGTCGACGGCGTCCTCGCGCAGCTTGCGCGCCCACCCGACCGGGTCGGCGTCGGCACCGGCCTCGATCCCGGCCGCCGCGTCGACCTTCGCGCTGAGCACGTCGACCTTCTTCTGCTGTTCGGCGAGCTTCTTCGCACCGGCAGCGGCCCGCTCGCGGAACCATTTCTCGACACCGCCGAAGAGCGTCGTGTCGAACAGCCGCTCGAGCAGCGCGCCGCGTTCCTTGCTGTCGGCCCGGAGGAACTTCGCGAACTCCCCCTGGGGCAGCAGGACGACCTGGAAGAACTGAGCCGCGCTCATGCCGAGCAGTGCCCCGATCACCTCGCCGATGTCCTCGTGCCGCGACAGGTTCTGCCCCGACCCGTCCAGCCAGGTCAGCGTCGCCTTCGCCTTCTCCTTGGTCGTGCCGGTGCCGCGCAGCTTCGGGCGTTCGTATTCGGGGCTGCGCACGATCCGCAGGCGTCGGCCGGCGATGGTGGCCTCGAGCATCACCTTCGGGACGGCACCGGCGGCGGCGTGATCGGACACCAGCCGGCGCCCCTCGGCGCGCGCACCCGGCACCGTCCCGTACAGCGCGAACGCGACCGCGTCGAGGATCGAGGTCTTGCCCGCTCCGGTGCGGCCGTGCAGCAGGAACAGCCCGTCGGCGCCGAGTTCGTCGAAGTCGACCCGGACCGTGTCCGCGAACGGCCCGAACGCGGTGACCTCGAGTGCGTGCAGCCTCACGCCGACACCTCCACGACCTCGTCGGCGGCCGCGATCTTGTCCGCGCCTACGCGGTCGGCCTCGCGCAGCGCCTGTTCGATCCAGCGGGCGTCCCGCTGCGACGGCTCCGACCGCACGTCCGTCAGGAACGCGCACGCGACGTCGAGGTTGCTGCGGCCGTGCACCTTCTCCCGGTAGCTGGTTCCCGACGTCGTGTCGGGGCGGTTCCAGACGACGTGCACCGCGTGCGGGAACCGGGTCTGCAGCCGTCGCATCGCATCGAGCGGCCGAACCGCGTCGGTCAGCTCGGCCGCGACGTAGTGGTCCTCTGCAGCGGCGTGCTCGGGATCGGCGAGCAGATCCTCGAGTGTTCCGGACAGCTGGCTCAGGCCCCGCACGACGGGGAGCTCGACCCGTTCGACCGACGCCACGCCGGTCGCGTCGAGGTCGACGAGCCACACCGCCTTGCGGTGACTGCGTTCGCCGAAGGAGTACGGCAGCGGTGACCCGGAGTAACGGACGTGCTCGGCGACGGTCTGCGGGGAGTGAAGGTGCCCGAGGGCGACATAGTCCATGCCGTCGAACGCGGACGCGGACACGGTTTCGACACCGCCGACCGAGATGGACCGTTCCGAACCGGTCGCCTCCGCCCCGACGACGAACGCGTGCGCGAGCAGCACCGTCCGGCCGCCGCGGATCTCGGCGTCGGCGCGGACCCGGCCCATCGCGGCGTCGAGGATCTCCTGGTGGGAGCGGGCCTTGGGCACGCCCAGTTCTGCTCGGGTGATCTCCGGCTCGAGATAGGGGATGCCGTAGAACGCGACCGGGCCGTGCTCGTCGTCGACGATCACCGGGCGGTCCACGTCGGCGACCTTGGTGATCAGGTGCAGTCCCCCCTTGGCGGCGAACGCGGCGCCGGCACCGAGCCGCACCGGCGAGTCGTGGTTGCCGGAGGTCGCGACGATGATCGCGCCCGCCTCGTGGATCGCCTCGAACCCGGCGTTGCACACCGCTACCGCGTCGGAGCTGGGGATCGACCGGTCGTACACGTCGCCGGGCACGACCACGATGTCGACGCTGCGCTCGGCGACCAGTTCGGCGATCGCGGTCAGGGCGCGCGCCTGGTCTCCCAGCAGGTCCACACCGTGGAAGGTGCGGCCGATGTGCCAGTCGGAGGTGTGCAGGATCCGCATGGCGACGACCGTAGAGGACCGCACCGACACGTCCGGTTCGGGGTGAGTGCCCCGCGCATGTCGGTCCCGTGCGGCATCATCCGCCTCATGACTGCTCTCACGGCACTCGGGCTGATCGTGGCGCTCGTTCTCGGGTTCGGGCTGGGGTGGCTGGCGCAGGCGTCGCGGATCGGCGACCGGACCGCGCGCGCCGAGGCGCAGCTCGCGGCGCTGCGGGACAACGAGACGCAGTTGCGGCAGTCGCTCGGCGCAGTCAGCGAGGACGCGGCGCGCCGGCAGTCCGGCGCGATCGGCGAGCAGGTGTCGCGGCTGGTGGGGCCGCTGCAGGAGGCGGTGGGCGCGCTGGCCCGTCAGGTCGAGCACGTCGAACGCAATCGGGTCCACGCGTATGCCGGTCTGACCGAGCAGGTTGAGGGCATGCACCGGGCGTCGCTGTCGCTGTCGCAGCAGACCCAGCAGCTCGTGACGGCGCTGCGGGCCCCGCAGATCCGCGGCCGGTGGGGTGAGATCCAGCTCGAGCGGGTGGTGGAACTGGCCGGGATGGTCCGGCACTGCGATTTCGACACGCAGGTCGCCGCCGAGGGGGTGCGACCTGATCTGCTCGTCTACCTGGCAGGCGGCAAGCAGATCGTCGTCGACGCGAAGGTCCCGTTCGCCGCGTACCTCGACGCGGCGCAGGAAGAGGACGTCGCCGAACGCGATCGGCACCTGGCACGGCATGCTCGGCAGCTGCGCACCCACATCGACCAGTTGTCCGCGAAGGCGTACTGGGAGTCGTTCGACCCGACGCCCGAATTCGTGGTGCTGTTCGTGCCGGGCGATCCGTTCCTGGACGCTGCGCTCACCGCGGACTCGGGTCTGCTGGAGTACGCGTTCGGCCGGAACGTGATCCTCGCGACACCCACGACGCTGGTGGCGTTGCTGCGCACCATCGCGCACACATGGCGGCAGGAGGCACTGTCGCGCGACGCCGCGCAGATCCACCGGCTCGGCCGCGAGTTGTATCAGCGGCTCGGCACCGTGGGCAGTCACCTCGACCGGCTCGGCGCGCAACTGGGCAAGGCGGTCGATTCGTTCAATCAGACGGTGTCGTCGATGGAGACACGTGTCGGGGTGACGGCCCGGAAGCTCAGCGAACTGGAGATCTTCGACGGCGACGTGCCCGAGGTGCGTCGGGTCGACGCGTGGCCGCGGCGCGCCACCCTGACCGAAAACCCGGATCCGGCCGGTGCCGTCGACGAAGCAATCTGAGTCGGTGGGTCTACTGTCTATGTGTGTCTGCATCCCAACGTGCTCGCCCGGCGGTGGCGCTCGACATGCGCTCGCTCGCTCCGACCATGCCCGGAGTGCCCTGGTGGGGTGCCGTCGTCATTGCCGCCGGGGCGACTCTGCTCGGTGCGTTGATCGACTCGTTCCGCGGTGACGAGCTGACGACGGTCTTCTCCGTCTTCTATGTCCTCGGATGCATCGCCGCGGTCGTCGCGGTGCAGCAGCGCGGTGTGTTCACCGCGATGGCACAGCCTCCGCTGCTGCTGGTGGCGGCGATTCCCCTCGCCCAGGAGTTGCTGTTCGAATCGAGCGGCTCCGGCCTGCGGGATCTCGCGCTGAACGTGGCGTATCCGCTGGTGAACCGGTTCCCCGCGATGTTCGTTGCCACCGCGGCGGTGCTGATCATCGGTGGTGTCCGGATCTACATGGCCCAGCAGGAGACGGCGAATCGTTCCGGCGGGGCGAAGAGGTCCCGACCCGCCGCATTCAAGGGCACTGTGTCCAAGAGCCCTGCGTCCAAGAGCGCTGCCTCGAAGGGCGCGGCGGTGAGGAGCGCTGCGGTCAGGAGCTCGCGCCCGGCCGAGCAGAAGGCATCCGGAAGCGCGACCGCTCCCCGTCGCGAGGTCGTCGACGAACCCGGCCGGCGGCCGCGGACCGCGGCCGCACCCGCCCGCACCCGGCAGAGCGCGGAGCGTGCCCCGCAGAATCCGGCGCGGTCCCGCCGGGAGCGCGAGGCGGCCGACCCGACGAAGACGTCCGTCCGGCAGGTCGCCGACACCCGCGACAATCCGTCCGTTCAGCGGCGCCCGGCAGACGACGCCCGCGCACGGAGGTCGGAATCGGCGCCGCGCCGTGAACCGGATCCGCGCCGCCGCGAGCCGCAGCCGGAGCGGCAGGCACCGCCGCGCGCGACGCCCCGACCGCAGGTGAGCACCCCCGCCTACCCGCCGCCCGCGGTGCGTTACCGCGACCGCTACGAGGACTGAGCTGCGCTTCGCGCCGGTGTGTACTTCTGGCGGCTCCCGCCGCCACAAAGGCACACCGGCGGCGCAGCCGCCTTACCTGGCCCTGGCTGCGCGCAGCTCGCGTGGGAGTGCGAACACCAGCGTCTCGTTGGCGGTGGTGACGGTCTGCACGTCGCGGTAACCGTGTTCGGCGAGCAGATCGAGCACGCCGCGCACGAGGATCTCGGGCACCGACGCCCCCGAGGTGATGCCGACGGTCTCGACGCCGTCGAGCCAGGCCGGATCGACCTCACGCGCGTAGTCGACGAGGTGCGCGGCCTTCGCGCCTGCGCCGAGCGCCACCTCGACGAGGCGCACCGAATTCGACGAGTTGCGTGATCCGACGACGATCACCAGATCGCATTCGGGAGCCATCGCCTTCACCGCGACCTGACGGTTCTGGGTGGCGTAGCAGATGTCGTCGCTCGGCGGGTCCTGCAGCTGCGGGAACTTCTCGCGCAGCCGTTTCACGGTCTCCATGGTTTCGTCGACGCTCAGCGTGGTCTGCGAGAGCCAGATCACCTTCGATTCGTCGCGGACCCGGACGGCGTCGACGGCGTCGGGGCCGTCGACCAGTTGCACGTGATCGGGGGCCTCACCTGCGGTGCCCTCGACTTCCTCGTGGCCTTCGTGCCCGATGAGCAGAATGTCGTAGTCGTCGCGGGCGAAGCGCTTGGCTTCCTGGTGGACCTTGGTCACGAGCGGGCAGGTCGCGTCGATGGTGTGCAGGTCGCGGGCGGCGGCCGCCTGGTGGACCGCCGGGGACACCCCGTGTGCGGAGAAGACCAGGACCGATCCGGGCGGAACCTGGTCGGTTTCGTCGACGAACACGACACCGCGCTCGGCTAGCGTGTCCACCACGTGCCGGTTGTGGACGATCTCTTTCCGCACGTAGATCGGGGCGCCGTGCTTCTCGAGCGCCTTCTCCACGGTCTCGACCGCGCGGTCGACCCCGGCGCAGTATCCGCGGGGTTCGGCGAGCAACACCCGCTTCCCTGCGGACGCGGTCCCCGCCGACCGTGTGATACCGACTTCGAGTGGAACAGGCGCAGACATGCCTCCAGGGTACGGGCCGATGCGGGGCGGAGCCCGCCTCGGCTTCCGTCACGGCCCACCTCGGCTACCAATCGTGGGGCTCGTGAGGCAGTCTTGGGGGCATGATCCGTCCACCGTTCATGGCTCGGGTGGCGGCCGGGGTCGCCGTCACCGCCTACGAAGAGACACTCAAGCTGCCGTCGACCGCCCTCGCGCTGCCGATGACGACGGTCAGCCAGGTCCTGCAGACGACGATGAGGATCCAGCAGTCGATGACCGCGCTCGCGATCAAGGGGGATCGTCTGTTCGAGGCGCTGGGCGCCCGAGCCGAGGAAACCCCGGAGTGGGCGGTGTTCGACGAGGACGAGGCTCCGGCACCGAACGCCGCCACCAACGGGGCGGAGCAGTCGGAGGCGCCCGGCCGGTTCGCGCTGTACTCCATGCCGCCGGCCGTCGAGACCGAAACCGCGGCCGAGAAAGCGGCCGACGCCCCGGAACCGGGTGAGAGCGCGAAACCGGCCCCGACCGCGGCGGAGACCGAGGTGCCCGGGATCGTCGAGGACCTCGACTACACCTCGCTGACCCTCGCGCAATTGCGTGCGCGCCTGCGCACCCTGTCCGTGGAGGACCTGACGGCGCTGCTCGACTACGAGAACGCGACACGGGCGCGGGCGCCGTTCGTGACGATGTTGTCGAACCGGATCACGACCACCACCACGAAGTGACCTCGGCGCATCCCACCACCCAACCGAACTCCGCGGACAATCCGTGGCCGGTACGCACCGTGTCGCAGAAGGTCGCGGGCTGGATCGATCGGCTCGGCACGATCTGGGTCGAGGGCCAGATCACCCAGATGAACGTGCGCCCCGGAACGCGCACGGCGTACCTGACCCTGCGTGATCCCTCGGTGGACATGTCCCTGTCGGTGACGTGCTCCCCGCAGCTGATCCACAGTTCGCCGGTGACGCTGGTCGAGGGCGCGCGGGTCGTGATGTTCGGGAAACTGTCGTTCTGGCCGGCGCGCGGCAGCATCTCGCTGCGTGTCACCGAGATCCGCGCGGTCGGCATCGGCGAACTGCTCGCCCGCATCGAACGGCTGCGCGCGCTGCTCGCAGCGGAAGGTCTGTTCGATCCGCGGCTCAAGCGGCCGCTGCCGTTCCTACCGGGCCGTATCGGCCTGATCACCGGCCGCGGCGGCGCCGCCGAGCACGACGTGGTGTCGGTGGCGCAGCGCCGGTGGCCCGCGGTGCGGTTCGAGATCCGCAACACCGCGGTGCAGGGCCCGACCGCGGTACCGCAGATCCTCGATGCGCTCGCCGAACTCGACGCCGACCCCGCGGTGGACGTGATCGTCCTGGCCCGCGGCGGCGGCAGTGTCGAGGATCTGCTGCCGTTCTCCGACGAGACGCTGTGCCGCGCGATCGTCGCGTGCACGACCCCGGTGGTCAGCGCGATCGGCCACGAACCCGACAGTCCGCTGTGCGATCACGTCGCCGATCTGCGGGCCGCCACCCCCACCGACGCCGCCAAACGGGTCGTGCCGGATGCCGCCGCCGAGCAGGCGCTCGTCGACGATCTGCGGGCGCGCGCCGCGTCGGCGCTGCGCAACTGGGTGCGCCGCGAGGAGCACGTGGTGGCACAGTTGCGGTCCCGGCCGGTCCTGGCCGATCCGCTGCGCGCGATCGATCAGCGTGGCGAGGAGGTCGAGCGGTTACGGCAGGCCGGTCGCCGCGACATCGATCGGGTGCTGGCGGCGCAGGCCACCACGATCGAGCATCTGCGGGCCCGGCTGGCGACGCTGGGTCCGGCCGCGACCCTCGCACGCGGCTACGCGGTAGTGCAGCGGATCGTGCCCGACGGCGACCCGGAGGTCGTCCGGTCGATCGACGAGATGCCCCCGGGAACCCAGTTGCGGGTCCGGGTCGGTGACGGTGCCGCGCGGGCCGCGGTGATGGGACGAGAGAAGTGACGACGAGGATGACGGTGTGAGTGACACGAACGCGGATGTGGCGGAGCTCGGCTACGAGAGGGCCCGCGACGAACTGGTCAACGTGGTGAAGATGCTCGAACAGGGTGGCCTGGACCTCGACGAGTCGCTGGCGCTGTGGGAGCGCGGCGAAGCGCTCGCCAAGCGGTGCGAGGAGCACCTCGCGGGTGCTCGGCAACGGGTCGAGAACGCCCTGTCGCACAGCGAGGACGACGAAGAAGACTGACCGGTCGGGGACAACCGACCGGCCCGGTCGCGGCCTACGGGGTGAGCGGCTCCGCTGCGTTCGCCGCGGCAGCGATCGTGGCGAACTCGGCTTCGTCGCCGGATCCGCCGATCAGGATCCGCACGTCACCGAAGTCCGAGACCCACAGCGGCTCGCTCCCCTCCTCGGCGTACACCGTCCAGTCGCGGCCGTCGATGGTCTCGGTGCCGGTGACGAACCGGCTCGAGCCCGCGACGAACCGCACGAGCTCGTCGGTACCGGCGTTGGACTGGGTGAAGCGTACGTAGCGGCCGGACGGGGTGATGAACCCGACCGTGCTCGAGTCGCCGCCCTGCTGGCCGGTGATGATGCTGCGGCTGCCCGAGTTGGCCTGCCAGTCCTCGGGGACCTGCGGATGCCGGATGGGGAATCCCAGTTCCCTCGCGTCGTACTCGAGACCTGCATCGATGTCGAAGCTCGGCACCGGACCCGCGGTGGGACCGCCCGGGTTGAACGAGCATTGGCTTGCGATCGCAGCGATGACGAGGCACGCCAGGACGAGCGGAATGAGCGACCACGTCATGTCACGGGCGTCGTTCAGGATGCGGGGTTTCTCGGAAGCCACGCGTCCAGTCTGACAGCCTCCGCAGGAACGGGCCGCGGCCGGTCCGGGTCCCAGCCTCCGCCGCACCGGCGCTGATGAGACAATTGCAGCCTGAACCACCATCGGATTCGGCGGCCGCGCGACTCGACGGCCGTCCCTCGTGCCGGCGCACCGCGTCGACCGACAGCATCAGGAGGCAGTAGCCCATGACGGCCACCCCATCGCACCGCGAAGCTCCGGACCGCAACCTCGCCCTCGAGTTGGTCCGCGTCACGGAGGCCGCGGCGATGGCGGCAGGCCGCTGGGTCGGCCGCGGCGACAAGGAAGGCGGCGACGGTGCCGCCGTCGACGCGATGCGTCACATGGTCAGCTCGGTGTCGATGCAGGGCATCGTGGTGATCGGCGAGGGCGAGAAGGACGAAGCCCCGATGCTGTACAACGGCGAGGAGGTCGGCAACGGCGACGGCCCCCTGTGCGACGTCGCCGTCGACCCGATCGACGGCACCACGCTGATGTCGAAGGGTGCGCCGGGCGCGATCGCGGTCCTCGCGGTCGCCGAGCGCGGCGCCATGTTCGACCCGTCGGCCGTGTTCTACATGGACAAGATCGCCGTGGGTCCCGAGGCTGCCGACGTCATCGACCTGTCCGCGGGTGTCGCCGAGAACATCCGTCGCGTCGCGAAGGCCAAGAATCGCACCATCTCCGATACGACCGTCACGATCCTGGATCGTCCGCGGCACTCCGAGATCATCCGGGAGATCCGGGAGACCGGTGCGCGCATCCGCCTGATCTCCGACGGCGACGTCGCCGGTGCGATCGCGACCGCCCGCCCCGATTCCGGTGTCGACATGCTCCTGGGCATCGGCGGCACCCCGGAGGGCATCATCGCCGCGGCGGCGCTGCGCTGTATGGGTGGCGCGCTGCAGGGCAAGCTCGCCCCCAAGGACGACGCCGAGCGGCAGAAGGCCATCGACGCCGGCCACGACCTGGACCGGATCCTGACCACCGAGGAACTCGTCACCGGCGAGAACATCTTCTTCTGCGCGACCGGTGTCACCGACGGCGACCTGCTCAAGGGCGTGCGGTACTACGGCGGCGGCGCGACCACGCAGTCGATCGTCATGCGCAGCAAGTCCGGCACGGTCCGCATGATCGAGGCCTACCACCGCCTCGAGAAGCTGCACGAGTTCTCGTCGATCAACTTCACCGGTGTCGACGGCGCGCAGCCCCCGATGCCCTGACAATGCGCTTCGCGCCGGTGTGTCTTTGTGGCGGTCGGAACCGCCACTTCGACACACCGGCGGCGAAGCCGCCTCGGTGGCAAGCTGAGGTTCATGACTGAGAACAGCGAACCGCAGTTCCGCATCGAACACGACACGATGGGCGAGGTCCGGGTTCCGGTCGACGCCCTGTGGCGCGCGCAGACGCAGCGCGCCGTGGAGAACTTCCCCATCTCGGGTCGCGGTCTCGAACGCGCCCAGATCCGGGCGCTCGGCCTGCTCAAGGCGGCCTGCGCGCAGGTCAACAAGGACCTGGGGCTGCTCGACGCCGGCAAGGCGGACGCGATCATCGCCGCGGCCGGTGAGATCGCGGCCGGTGAGCACGACGACCAGTTCCCCATCGACGTCTTCCAGACCGGCTCGGGCACCAGCTCGAACATGAACGCCAACGAGGTCATCGCGTCGATCGCCGCCCGCAACGGGGTGACGGTGCATCCCAACGACGACGTCAACATGTCGCAGTCGTCGAACGACACCTTCCCCACCTCGACGCACGTCGCCGCCACCGAAGCCGCGGTGCGCGATCTGATTCCCGCGCTCGAGCATCTGCACGCCGCGCTGGCCGCGAAGGCCACCGAGTGGCGCACCGTCGTCAAGTCCGGGCGCACGCATCTGATGGACGCCGTTCCGGTGACGCTCGGGCAGGAGTTCGGGGGCTATGCCCGGCAGGTCGAGGCCGGGATCGAAAGGGTGCAGGCGTGCCTGCCGCGACTCGGAGAGCTGCCGATCGGCGGCACCGCCGTCGGCACCGGGCTGAACGCCCCCGAGGGGTTCGGGCGGCTGGTCGTCGCCGAACTCGTCGAGTCCACGGGCATCGACGAGTTGCGCCCCGCCCGCGATAGTTTCGAAGCGCAGGCCGCGCGGGACGGGCTCGTCGAGGCGTCGGGTGCGCTGCGCACGATCGCGGTGTCGCTGACGAAGATCGCGAACGACATCCGGTGGATGGGGTCCGGTCCGCTGACCGGGCTCGGCGAGATCCGGTTGCCCGACCTGCAGCCGGGCAGCTCGATCATGCCCGGCAAGGTCAATCCTGTTCTGCCCGAAGCAGTCACCCAGGTCGCGGCACAGGTCGTGGGGAACGATGCCACTGTCGCGTGGGGCGGCGCGGCCGGGGCGTTCGAGCTGAACGTGTACATCCCGGTGATGGCGCGGAACCTGCTCGAATCGATGCGCCTGCTCGCGAACGTGTCCCGGTTGTTCGCCGACCGGTGCATCACCGGGCTGGAGGCGAACGTCGAACACCTTCGGACGCTGGCGGAATCGTCGCCGTCGATCGTGACGCCGCTGAATTCGGCGATCGGATACGAGGAGGCCGCGGCGGTCGCCAAGCAGGCGTTGAAGGAGAAGAAGACGATCCGACAGACCGTCGTGGACCGGGGTCTGATCGGCGACGGCCTCAGCGAGGAGGAACTGGACCGGCGCCTCGACGTGCTCGCGATGACGAACGTCGAGCGCGACTCCTAGACGAGGACGGGTGCGGCGCACACGTCACTGCGCCGCACCCTCCGTGTCGTCGAAGAAGTGCCACGTGCCGTCCTCGTGCTGAGCCTCCATCCGCCAGCCGAGTTCGCTGTTGTCGGCTCGCTGATCGACGAACCAGGCGTGCGCGTCCTCCGCGCTCTCGATGTCGCGGGTGTCCACGACCTCGCCCTCCGGGTTGATCACTCTGTAGGTAGCCATGAGGACCGGCTTCCCGCGCCCAGGAGACGCCAAACGTCCCGACACACCGGCGGACGCTACTCGGTGACGACCTCGGTCCTGCCGTCGATGAAGGTGATGTGCCCCATCTCGAAATCGCTCTGCACACCGCCGGGGATGGGATGTTCGTCGCTGGTGGGGAAGCCGAGTTCGCCGGCGGCACCACCGGCGGCCTCCCACGCGACCCGGATCTCGCCCCCCACGATGTGGGCGTCGGTGTCCGGACTCCACGCGATGACGCCGCCTTCGAATTCGCCGATGCTGCCGTCGCCTATGCTCTCCTGGCTTCCGGTCGGCGGGCCGAGCGGACCGGCCGCTCCCCCGGTCTCGTTGTACTTGTCGAGGACAGCGCCGCTGATCGCGTATTCCTGACCGTCGGGGCCGGCCACCACGGTGGTCGCGTCACCGGCGATCTCGTTTCCGGCACTCTCGGCGGCGCCCACGGCGCTCTCGGCAGCGCTCTCGACCGCGGACTGGGCGCTCTCCACCACCGACTCCGCAGCGGACTGCGCGGCCTCGGCGGCACTGGTCTCACTCTGGTAGGCGCTCTCGGAGGTGGTGTCGTTGTCGTCGCTGCAGCCCGCGACCACCAGCCCGACGGTGGCAACCGCGGCGGCGGTGGTGGCGACTCGTCGTGGGATTCCCTTCACGGCTGACTCCTCACTGCTGAACTACACGGCTGTGCACTACGCATGCGTCCCTTCGCACGCTGCCATCCCATCGCGCGCCTCGTCGCGAATCCGCACAGACTCCTCCGAATCGTTGCAGTTCCCCGTCCCGGGGGTACGCTTTCGCCGACAGGCAGGCTCGCGCGGGACTATCATCCGACCGACGGAAAGGTCGCTCATGCGTGCATTCCCTCGCTTCGCGCTCGGTGTCGTGCTCGCTCTCGCGGCCTCGACAACCGGCTGCGTCACGATCGACACGAGCGACCGTGAAAGACCCCCGTCGCAACCCGCCGACCTCGCGCCCGACCAGGTTGCGGGAGTTCCCATTCCGGACGGGCAGATCGACGACGCGATCGCGCAGCTCGACGGCCTCGCGCAGAAACTGCTCGATCACACCGGGATCCCGGGTATGGCGGTCGCGGTCGTGCACGACGGGGAAACCGTGTATGCGAAGGGTTTCGGTGTCCGCGCGGCCGGTTCCGACGAGCCGGTCGATGCCGACACGGTGTTCCAGCTCGCGTCGATGTCGAAGTCGATCGGGGCGACCGTCGTCGCCCAGCAGGTCGGTGCCGGTGTGGTCGGCTGGGACGATCCCGTGATCGAGCACCTTCCGACCTTCGCGCTCGCCGAACCGTACGTCACCGAACACGTCACCGTCGGGGACCTGTACGCACACCGTTCGGGGCTGCCCGATCACGCCGGCGACGACCTCGAGGATCTCGGCTACGATCGCGCGCAGATTCTCGAACGGCTGCGGCTGCTTCCCCTCTCGCCTTTCCGTATCACCTACGACTACACGAACTTCGGTGTGACCGCGGCAGCCCAGGCGGTCGCGGACGCGGCGGGTGCGGACTGGGCCGACCTGTCGCAGCGAGTACTGTACGAGCCGCTCGGAATGAGCTCGACCAGTTCACGATTCGACGATTTCACCGCTCGGGAGAACCGGGCGCCGGGGCACATGCTGGTCGACGGCGAGTACGTCGCGCGTGAGGTCCGCGATCCGGACGAGCAATCGCCGGCTGGCGGGATCTCCTCGTCGGTGAACGACGTGGCGAAATGGCTCACCATGCTGCTCGCCGACGGGCAGTTCGAGGGGCGCACCGTCGTCGAGGCGTCGGCGCTGCAACCCGCACTGTCCCCGCAGGTGGTGTCGCGTGCGCCCGCGACCCCGGACAGCCGCGGCGGTTTCTACGGCTACGGGTTCAACGTCGGAACGCTCGCGTCGGGACGGACCTCGGTCGGTCACGCGGGGGCGTTCGCACTCGGCGCGGCCACCGCGTTCACCGCGGTGCCGTCGGCCGACGTCGCGATCGTCACGCTCACCAACGCCGCGCCGATCGGGGTCCCCGACACGCTCAATGCCGAGTTCGTCGACCTGGTGCAGTTCGGGGAGATCCGCGAGGACTGGGCGGGGCTGTACGAGAAGGCATATTCGGCCTACGCCGACCCGAAGGGTTCGCTGGTCGGCCAGGAGCCGCCCACGGATCCGGCGCCGGCGAAGCCCCTCGACCGGTACACCGGGATCTACGACAATCCGTACTTCGGACCGGCACGCATCGACCAGCGGGACGGCAGCCTCGCGCTCACGATCGGGCCGGTGGGCCAGACCTATCCGCTGACCCACTGGGACGGTGACGTGTTCACGTTCGAAGTCACCGGCGAGAACGCCCCGGACGGGACGATCTCGACCGCGACGTTCACCCCCGATGCGGTGACGTTCGAGTACTGGAATTCCGACGGCATGGGAACCTTCACACGACAGGGAGCATCATGACCACATCCGACACGACCACTTCCCAGTCCGCGATCGCGGTGGTGCGCAATTTCCTCGACGCACTGGCGGCATCCGACATCGCCACCGCGGTCGCGCTGCTCGATCCCGAAATCGCTTGGTACAACACCGGACTGCCGACGCTGCGCGGGCTCCCGAGGGTCAGCCGCACGCTCCAAGGAATGTCCCGCCCCTCGGTAGGCCTGAACGTGGTGATGCACCACATCGCCGACGACGGGAACGGCGTGGTGCTGACCGAACGCACCGACGTGCTGCGGGTGGGCCGGGTGTCGATCGCGTTCTGGGTGTGCGGCACGTTCGAGGTGCGCGACGGACGGATCCGGGTGTGGCGCGACCACTACGACATGGCCACCTTCCTGGGAGCCACCGCGACCGGTGTCCTCCGGGCGGTACTGCGCCGGTCGTAGAATTCTCGAGGCCGCCGAACCGTTCGGCGGTGTGAACAGGGAGCAGTACGATGAGCGACGCCGAGCGCACCCCCGGTTTCGAGGCCGGACTCGAGGTCCGCAGGGAGGTGATGGGCGACGACTTCGTCGAGCGCGCGTTCGACCGTGCCCGTGGCACGGATTCGGAGGCCTTGCAGGAGTTCGTGACCGAGCACGCGTGGGGCGCGGTGTGGACCCGTCCCGGTCTCGATCGCCGCAGCCGCAGCCTGCTCAACATCGGCATGCTCATCGCCCTCCGCGCCGAGAACGAGCTGCGCGGCCACATCCGCGGCGCCCTCCGAAACGGCCTGACGCGCACCGAGATCACCGAAGCCGTCATCCATTCGGCCGCCTACTGCGGCTCCCCCGCCGCCCTCGCCGCGATGCGCGTCACCCAGGAGGTCCTCGAGGCCGAGCTCGGCCCCGCCTGACCGACCACGAACCCGCAGGATGGGAACATCCACCCGGTGAGACCGGATGGATGTCCCATCACCCAACGGATTTCAGGCGCCGGGGGCGAATTCCTCGAGCATCTCGGTGACCAGCGCGGCGATCGGCGACCTCTCGCTGCGCGTGAGGGTCACGTGCGCGAACAGCGGGTGCCCCTTGAGTTTCTCGATGACCGCGGCGACGCCGTCGTGACGACCCACACGCAGGTTGTCGCGCTGCGCGACGTCGTGGGTGAGCACGACCCGCGAACCGGACCCCAGCCGTGAGAGCACCGTGAGCAGCACGTTGCGCTCGAGGGACTGCGCCTCGTCCACGATCACGAACGAGTCGTGCAGCGACCGGCCGCGAATATGCGTGAGCGGCAACACCTCCAGCATGCCGCGGCTGATCACTTCGTCCATCACGGCGGGGCTGGCCAGGCCGTCGAGGGTGTCGAAGACCGCCTGCGCCCACGGTCCCATCTTCTCGCTCTCGCTGCCCGGCAGGTAGCCGAGATCCTGGCCGCCGACCGCATAGAGCGGGCGGAACACCACGACCTTGCGCTGGGTGCGCCGCTCGAGCACCGCTTCCAGCCCGGCGGTCAACGCGAGCGCCGATTTGCCGGTGCCGGCCTTCCCACCGAGGGACACGATGCCGACCGAATCGTCGAGCAGAAGGTCCAGCGCCACACGTTGTTCCGCGGAACGTCCGTGCAGCCCGAAGGCCTCGCGGTCGCCGCGCACCAGCTGCACCCGCTTGTCCGGAGTCACCCGGCCCAACGCGCTCGACGCCCCACCGAGCATCCGGATTCCCGTGTGGCACGGAAGATCCCGCGCCTCGTCGAGGTCGATGACTCCCTCGGAGAACAGGGTGTCGATCACGGACCGGTCCACGTCGAGTTCGGTCATGCCCGTCCAACCGGAGATCACCACGTCCTGCGCGTGGTACTCGTCGGCGGGCAGACCCGCGGCGCCCGCCTTCACCCGCAACGGGATGTCCTTGCTGACCAGCACCACGTCCCGGCCGCCGACCGCGAGATTGAGCGCGCACGCCAGGATCCTGGAATCGTTGTCGTCGGTGCGGAACCCGGCGGGCAACACCGACGGGTCGGTGTGGTTCAGCTCCACGTGGAGGGTGCCGCCGGCGTCACCGATCGGGATCGGCTGGTCGAGACGACCGTGCTCGAGGCGCAGATCGTCGAGCAGCCGAAGCGATTCGCGTGCGAACCAGCCCAGTTCGTGATGATGCCGTTTGCCCTCCAGTTCCCCGATCACCACCAGGGGGAGCACCACCTCGTGTTCTGCGAAGCGGGTCACCGCCCACGGATCGGAGAGCAACACCGAAGTGTCCAGCACGTACGTGCGGACCGGGGACTTCTTCGCAGCGGACTTCGCGGAGCGATCGCCGGTGCGAGCGGGGACGGAGCGTGTTGCGGTCACGTGAGGCTCCTAGACCTGCGCGGCACCACGCAAGTGTCTTTCTCGGTGGGCCGGTCGTCCCGGGTGTCCGCTACGGACACGAGGGCCGGGTGCCGGCCCCTCGCACTGATTGCCTCAGCCACGACCAGGACCTCCCGTGTAACCGGCAACTGTGTCGGCTACAACGTCGACGCTAACGCCGACACGCCCCGAACGCTCGATGAGCGCGGGGCGTGTCGGTGAAGAATGCGTTAACGCAGGCGGGCGATCAGATGAGCGTCCAGTCCTCCAGGCCCTGGTACAGCGGCACATCCTGAGCCAGCTTGCTGACGCGGGCGCGCAGCGCGTCGACGTCGGCGCCACCGATCAGGGTCTGCGCGATGATCTCGGCGACCTCGGTGAACTGCTCGTCGCCGAATCCGCGGGTCGCGAGGGCCGGGGTGCCGATGCGCAGGCCGGAGGTGACCATCGGCGGGCGCGGGTCGAACGGCACGGCGTTGCGGTTGACGGTGATGCCGACCTCGTGCAGCGCGTCCTCACCCTGCTGGCCGTCGAGCTCCGAGTTGCGCAGGTCCACCAGCACCAGGTGCACGTCGGTGCCACCGGTGAGCACGGAGATGCCCTTGTCGGCGACGTCCGCCTGCGACAGGCGCTCGGCGAGGATCTTCGCGCCGGAGAGCGTGCGCCGCTGACGATCCTTGAACTCCTCGCCGGCGGCGATCTTCAGGGCGACGGCCTTCGCGGCGATCGCGTGCATGAGCGGTCCGCCCTGCTGGCCCGGGAACACCGCGGAGTTGATCTTCTTGGCCCACTCCTGCTTGGCCAGGATCAGACCCGAGCGGGGTCCGCCGAGGGTCTTGTGCACGGTGGTGGACACGACGTCGGCGTAGGGCACGGGCGACGGGTGCAGGCCGGCAGCGACCAGACCGGCGAAGTGCGCCATGTCGACCCACAGGTAGGCGCCGACCTCGTCCGCGATCGACCGGAACGCGGCGAAATCCTCGTGACGCGGGTACGCCGACCAGCCGGCGACGATGACCTTCGGCTTCTCCCGCAGCGCGATGTCGCGGACCTCGTCCATGTCGATACGGTGGTCTTCCTTGCTGACCCCGTAGGACGCGACGTCGTACAGCTTGCCGGAGAAGTTCAGCTTCATGCCGTGGGTGAGGTGGCCACCGTGCGCGAGGTCGAGGCCGAGGAGCTTCTCGCCCGGCGTCATCAGCGCCATGAGCACCGCGGCGTTCGCCTGGGCGCCGGAGTGCGGCTGCACGTTCGCGAACTCGGCACCGAACAGTTCCTTGGCGCGGTTGCGCGCGAGGTCCTCGACGATGTCGACGTTCTCGCAGCCGCCGTAGTAGCGGCGACCCGGGTAGCCCTCGGCGTACTTGTTGGTCAGCACGCTGCCCTGGGCCTGCAGCACGGCGCGCGGAACGAAGTTCTCCGACGCGATCATCTCGAGGGTGTCGCGCTGACGGGACAACTCACCCGCCATCGCCTGCGCGACTTCCGGGTCGAGATCGGCGAGCGAGGCAGTGTTGACGTCGGTGCCAGGCACGGTGGTCATCGAGGATTCTCCAAGCTGGGGGCGGCAGGATACGACCTCCAGTCTACGAAGCGCATCCCGAAATCAGGAACCCGGGACCCCGCCGTGATCGAGGTCACCGCAGCGAACTCGGCACCAGCGGTTCGTCGAGCAGCCTGCGGAACCGTTCGGCACGCTCGGCACCGGCCGGAACCCGCTCGAGCCAGCCGCCGAGCAGCCGGTAACCCTCCACATACGTGCTGATGTACGCGCGCCACAGCGGCGAGGACAGGAATCGCAGCGACTGCCGTGCCCGTTCCGGGGTCGACAGCGACCAACGCTGCAGGAACGCGGCGACGTCGTCGTGGCTGCGACCGCGGTCGTGCAGCAGCAGCGCGGCATCCTGACGCACCGACAGCAGCCCCGCGGACGCCTCGTGCAGCTGCTCCGCCAGTTCGCCGTCGAAACGCAGGCCGAGGTCGGCGTAGATCTCCTGAGCCCACCGGCCCCATCCCGGGCCGACGATCGCCTCGAGCGCGAGGTCGGCCAGACCCTCCGCCATGAGGCACTGCGGGGTGTTCACCAGGAACAGCGTCTGCTCGGCCTGCCCGCCGGCGACCAGACCGGCTTCCTTGCGACAGTGTTCGGTGTGGTGACCCGGGTACGCCTCGTGCGCGATCAGGCGCGGCAGGTGCGACATGTGCTGCTCGAGGTCGGAGTTGATCGCCACGCGGGAGCGGTAGTTCCCCAGGTAGTAGTTGAAACCCGACCACGGTTTGTCGCCGACCACCTCGTATTCGATCTGCTCGGTCTCCGGCAGCGGGTACACGGCCCGAACCTTGTCGCGCAGTGCGCTGGAGAACGCCTCGACGCACTCGGCGAGGCGATCGGCGGGCACGATCTCGCTCTTGCGGTGAGCCTGCAGGCGTTCGGCGAGCGGTCCCGATCCGGGGAGCAGCGCGTCGAGACGACGATGCGCGTCGCGGTAGTCGTCCTCGTTGCCGGGGGCGATGCGCACGTCGAAGTACGCCTCGACCTCGTCGACGAAAGCTATGTCCTCACCTGCGAATTTGCGTGCCGAGCACTCCATGGCGCGCAGGTGCACGTCGAGGAACCGGGTGCGTTCGTCGGACAATCCGGCGCCCGCCAGTTCCGCGCGGAGCCGGTTCGCGGTGTGGGATAGGTCACGGGGATCCGGTTTCGGCGCGTTCTCCACCTGGCGACGCAGCGACGCGTCGCCGGTGTACGCGTCGACGAAGCCCTCCTCGAGCCGGTCGAAAGCGAGGCCGAGCAGCAGATATTCACGCACGAAACCGTCCGATCCCATGCTTCCGAACACTAGTCGTTCGTGCGGCGTCGCGACGGGGCCGGACACTCCGATGCGGGACCCCGAGCGGACACGCCCCTGTGGCAGCGCGCACAATTCGGTGCATGGACTTCCTTCGTCGCAAGCCGCACCCGGGCTGCACTGCCGGTTCGCTAGCCACGGAAGGATCGTGTCGATGGCACGTCTGAGCGAGCCGAGCCCGTACGTCGAGTTCGACCGCAAGCAGTGGCGCACGCTGCGCAAGGCGACGCCGCTGGTGCTCACCGAGGACGAACTCATCGGCCTGCGCGGCCTCGGCGAGCAGATCGATCTCGCGGAGGTCGCCGAGGTGTACCTGCCGCTGTCGCGGTTGATCCACCTCCAGGTAGCGGCCCGGCAGCGGTTGTTCGCCGCGACCGCGACGTTCCTCGGGGAGAAACACCCGGACCAGCAGGTGCCGTTCGTGATCGGGGTCGCCGGTTCGGTCGCCGTCGGCAAGTCCACCACCGCGCGTGTGCTGCAGGCACTGCTCGCGCGCTGGGACCACCACCCCCGGGTCGACCTGGTCACCACCGACGGATTCCTGTATCCGACCAAAGAGCTGATTCGTCGGAACATAATGCACCGCAAGGGTTTTCCCGAGAGCTACGACCGCCGGAAGCTGCTCCGTTTCGTGACGGAGGTCAAGTCCGGGGCCGCGGAGGTCGCGGCGCCGGTGTACTCGCACATCTCGTACGACGTGATTCCCGGTCAGTACCACGTGGTTCGGCAGCCGGACATCCTCATCATCGAGGGCCTCAACGTCCTGCAGACCGGTCCGCGCCTGATGGTCTCGGACCTGTTCGACTTCTCGATCTACGTCGACGCCCGCATCGAGGACATCGAAAAGTGGTACGTGGAACGGTTTCTCGCGCTCCGCAAGACGTCCTTCGCGAATCCGGACGCGCACTTCCACCACTACGCGAACCTGTCCGATCGCGATGCGGTGAACGCGGCCAAGGAGATCTGGCACTCGATCAACCTGCCGAACCTGGTCGAGAACATCCTGCCGACCCGTCCGCGCGCGACGCTGGTGCTGCGCAAGGACGCCGACCACGCCATCAACCGGCTGCGGCTGCGCAAGCTCTGACGCCCGCTCCTCGTGCGCGTTTTCGGTAGCGCCTGCTACCGAAAACGCGCACGGGCACGGGTGCGGCTACCGGGTGCTACGCCCCGAAACGGCGGTGCCGGGCAGCGAAATCGCGTAGGGCGCGCAGGAAGTCGACGCGCCGGAACTCCGGCCAGTAGGCCTCGGTGAACCAGATCTCCGAGTACGCGCTCTGCCACAGCAGGAACCCGGAAAGCCGCTGCTCCCCCGACGTCCGGATGACGAGGTCGGGGTCGGGCTGGCCGGAGGTGTAGAGGTGCCCGTCGACGGCGTCGACGGTGACGGACTCGATCAGTTCCTCACCGGACAGCCCGGCGGCCTGCTTCTCCCGCAGCAGCGACTGGACGGCGTCGACGATCTCCTGCCGCCCGCCGTAGCCGACGGCGACGTTGACGTGGGTGCCGGTGCGTCCTTCGGTGCGGCAGGCGGCCTCGCTGAGCCGGCGGGCCTGCTCCTCGGGCAGCAACTCCAGCGTGCCGACGATCTTGACGCTCCAGTTCTGCTCCGGCCCGGAGATCTCCTCCACGACGTCGGTGATGATCTCGATCAGGACGTCGAGTTCCTCGGGTTCGCGGCGCAGGTTCTCCGTGGACAGCAGATAGATCGTCGCGGTCTCGATGCCCGCCGCGTCGCACCAGCGGAGCAATTCGGCGATCTTGCGGGCGCCGGCACGATGGCCGTGACTGACGTCGGTGAAACCGTTCTCCCGGGCCCAGCGACGGTTGCCGTCACACATGACAGCGACGTGCCGCGGGTGCTGAGCACCTTCGAGTTGGCGCAGCAGACGCCGTTCGTACAGCTGATACAACACCCCGCGCGCATTCACCCCGACATCACCACGGGGGTCACACTACGCCCACCGGACCCTCCGGTCGCGATGGTGGTCACACCCACACGCGTCGCGGGCGGCACAGGGGTAACGTGACCTTCCAGCAAGAACCTACGGTTGCGTAGGTTACCGAGCAGTACGAAGGGGGTCGGGCCCATGGCGGTGTTCGGGATCGACGAACTGCCGGTGAAGCCGCGCATGCGGGGATGGATCCATCTGTGGGCGTTCGCCGTCTCGGTGATCGCGGGCATCGTGCTCGTCACCCTGGCCGCAACCATCGCCGAACCACCCGCGGGCATCGCGACCGCGATCTACAGCCTCACGGTGTGCG
Source organism: Rhodococcus sp. NPDC003383 (assembly GCF_053589115.1). Lineage (NCBI taxonomy): Bacteria > Bacillati > Actinomycetota > Actinomycetes > Mycobacteriales > Nocardiaceae > Rhodococcus > Rhodococcus sp. NPDC003383. Next base: position 286,429 of record NZ_JBSFRG010000001.1, read on the forward strand.
GGGTGTTCGGCGTCAGCGCCCTCTATCACCGGGTCCACTGGCACGATCCCCGCGCTCGCATGTGGATGAAGCGCGCCGACCACTCGATGATCTTCCTGTTCATCGCCGGCAGTTACACCCCGTTCGCGACCCTCGCCCTCCCGCCGGAGACCGGCCGCACCCTCCTGATCGTGGTGTGGTCGGGCGCGGTGGCGGGTGTGGCGCTGAAGATGCTGTGGCCGACCGCTCCTCGCTGGGTCGGCGTGCCCCTGTATCTGCTGCTCGGCTGGGCGATCGTCCCGGTCGCCGGCACGGTGGTCGACACGGCCGGGCTGGTCCCGATGCTGCTCCTGCTGATCGGCGGCATTCTCTACAGCGTCGGCGCGGTGCTGTACGCGACGAAATGGCCGAACCCGTGGCCGCACACGTTCGGGCATCACGAGTTCTTCCACGCCGCGACCGTGCTCGCGGCACTGTGTCATGCGGTCGCGGTCTGGCTCGTCGTGTTCGCCTGAACCGGCCGTGTTCGCCTGAATCGGAGAACCCCGGCCGGCGAGATGTGCCGGTCGGGGTTCTGCGGAGTTCGGGGCGGTTCAGGCGTCGATCGCCTGCTCGGCGGGTTCCTTCCGTGACCGGACGGCATCGATCGCGACGACGAACAGCAGCGACACCACACCCCACATCACGAAGGTGACCAGGTGCGACCCGACGGCGTCGCCGCCGAAGTACAGGATCGAGCGGACCGACTCCACCGCCGCCGGCATCGGCAGCACGCCGTGCAGGAACTTGAAGATCTCCGGCGTCATGTACATCGACATCGCGCCGTTCGAGGCCGGCACGCCGAGGAACATCAAGGTCCCGACCGCGGGGATGACGGCGAGCAGCCCGAACAGGCGGTGCAGCGCCAGGGTGAACATCGAGGTCGTGAACGTCGCGACGATCCCCACTCCCCACAGCGGCAGGAAGTGCCCGTCGACCGCTCCGGTGATGGGGTCGGCGATCACCCAGAGCACGGCCGGCATGAAGAGCGCCCATCCGGCGGCGATGGGCAGCATGCGCCGCAGGACCATGGCGGCGGGCTGCGCACCGCCGGCCACGACGACCACCATGAAACCGGACATGATCCAGCCCATCGCGACGTAGAGCGTGACCGTGCCCATCGTGTCGGAGTCCGGCAGCGGGGCGACGTTCTCCACGGTGAGGGGCACCTGCATGCCGCCGGCGACCTGGTCGAAGACCCGCTGCACGACCTGCTGCTGGCTCATGCCGGCAGCCTCGTTGGTGATCAGGGTCGCGGTGGGCGACGCGGCGGACGGCAGGACGAAGGCCGCCACGATCGTGCGGTCCTGCACCTCGGCGCGTGCCTCGTCGAGCGAGTCGGAGGTGCGCAGGTCGAACAGACCAGCCATGTTCTGCTCGAGCCCTGCGACCACCTGGCCGGCCTGCTCGGTCGTCCCGGCGACCACGGTCACCGGCATCGCGCGCGGCGTCGGCTGGTACATCGCGCCGAGCATGATCGAGAGCATCAGCACGACCATGGCGAAGGGGAAGAACGCGAGGGTGAGGTAGCGGACCCGATCGCTTTCGGGACGCGGCCCGTTGGTGAGCGAGGGCATCGTGATCTCGGGGTCCCCCGCATCGGGGTTGCGGCGACGCTTCAGGGCGTCGACCCCGAGGGTCGCGGCCAGCGCGAGCACGGCACCGAGGACCAGGACCAGAAGGTGGCCACCGAGTCCTTCCCCACCGAAGTACAGGACCGACCTCAGCGACTCCCCCGCGGCCGCGGTCGGCAGGAAGCCGTGCAGGCTCGAGTAGATCGACGGCAACGAGTAGACCGACATGCCCAGGTTCGAGGCGGGGACGCCGAGAACCATGACGAAGAGCATGCCCGCCAGGACCGCCATCGGTCCGAGGATCCGGGTCAGGAACAGCTGCACCGAGCCCACGGCGAAGATGGAGAGCCAGCAGATTCCCAGCACGGTCGCGGTGTGGCCCTGGATCACGCCGAGGATCGGCCCGGCGACGAGCCATACGAGGCTGCCGATCAGGACGGACCATCCGGCGAGCAACGGCACGATGCGGCGGAACCGCAGCAACTCCGGGGAGTTGGACAGCATGATGCTCAGCGGCATGTAGCCCGCGAGCATGAGTGCCTGCGCCATGAACATGACGCCCAGGCCGGCCATGTCGTTCTCCGGCAGCGGAGCGAGGTCCTGGGCGGTGAGGTCGAGACCCTGTCCGAGGACCTGCGGGGCCAGCAGTCCGGTGACCAGCGACGACTGCGACGCTCCCGCCGCGCCCGCGGTGTACACGGTGGCGGTGCCGGCGTCGGACAGCGAGACCGCACCGGAGACCTCACGCGCCAGCACGAGATCGCGCGCAGCCGCGTCGTCGGCGACGATCCGGACGTCGACGGCGTCGGGATCCGCGTCCTCGAGCGCACGCGCGAAGTCGTAGGCCTGCTGGGTGGGACCGGCGACGGCGATCGGCATGTCGTGCGGTGCCGGCGCGTGCATCGCATACAGGTACCCGGTGATCATCATCCCGACCATCAGGAACGGCATCACGAAGATCGCGACGTAGCGCCCGATGTGTTCCTTACGGGCGCGGGCGAGTTCGGCCTCGGTGGGTTCGCCGCCCGGCGGGTCGTTCTTCTCGAGCGTGATGGTGTCGGTCAATTCGGGGACTCCTCGATGCCCTCCGGCGACCCGGTCGTCTCCACGGCCCGGCCCGGAAAAATACGCTGGTTGACTTAAAAAGTTACGCCGAGTGTCTTAAAGTGCCCAAGCCGAACAGTGGTGACCTTCGTCCCACTCGGCGTCGGGGCACACTGTGACCCGAGCGAGAGAAAGCGACGGGACCAATCGTGGGCAGTTACGGCGACCAAGCACGACGAGCACTGCTCGATTCGGCGGAGGAACTCTTCGCCACCTTCGGGGTCGACGCGGTATCGAACCGGCGCATCGCCGAACACGCGGGCAACGCGAACCACTCCGCCGTGAGCTACCACTTCGGCAGCCGGGACGAACTCGTGCGCGCCACGCTCCTCCGTTATTCCGAGGACGCCGCAGCCCGGCGCAGAGAACTCGTCGCACTGCTGGGACCCGACCCGGGAATGCGGGACCTGTTGAGCTGCTTGATCATTCCCTTCACCGATCAGCTTGCGTCGATGCCCGTCCCGAGCTGGCGGGCCCGGTTCCTCCAGCAGCTCAGGACCGTGCCGTCGATGGTCGCGACCGTCGCCGCGAACACCATCGCGGACCCGATCGTGGAGGATCTCGTCCAGCGGGTCCGGGCATACGTGTCCGAGCTCCCGGAGTCGGTGTACGCCGGGCGTTCGTGGCTGCTGGGACGGTTGGTCATCGACGCGTGCGCCGACTACGAGGAACGGCTCGAACGAGAGGACGTGGAGCCGGACTGGACCGGGTTCGCCAACTTCCTCATCGACGCGTGCGCGGGCATGCTCGAAGCCCCGGTCACCAGCGCGGGCGACTTCCTCGGCTACCGCACCACGTCCGCGTGGGCCTGATCGGTCACCCGACGGCCAGCGCGGCGCGCAGGTCCGACACCGAGATCACCGGCCGATCGCACACGAACCCGCGGCACACATAGGCCGCCGGCGCTCCGTCGACGAGGAACCGACCGGCGAACAGCGGCGACGACTCAGGTTCACCGCCCACCACGAGCGATCCGCCCGGAGCCGTCCGCCGCGCGACGTCGAGCAGCTCTCCCCCGCCGACGACGGCCACCTGGATCGGACCGCGCACCGCGGCCTCGGCGACCGTGAGCCAGTGCCCGGCCGATCGGGGTGCCCGTTCGAGCAGCAATGCGGCGGTGGCGAGCGCCGCGTCGGCGGCCTCCCGGTAGCGACCGCCGTCCTCGACCGCCGCGGACAGCGTCAGCAGCGCCTCGGTTACGAGCGCCGCGCCCGACGGGGTGGCGCCGTCGATCGGGTCGCGGGGCCGGGCGACGAGCGTCTCCGCGTCGTCGGCGGTGTCGAACCAGCTGCCCGGCTGCTCAGGGTCGGCGAAATGCGCGAGCGCGATGTCGGCCAGGTCGCGGGCCGGTGCGATCCACGACGGGTCGCCGGTCGCCTGATACAGCGCGAGCAACGCGGTGACCAGGGCTCCGTGGTCCTCGAGCACGCCGACGGGTGCGCCGACGACACCACCGAGCGACGCGCGCCGCAGCCTCCCGTCGACGAGGTGCGTCTCCAGAAGGCGACGCGCGCAGGTCGCGGCGGCGTCGATCCAGTCCGCGCGCCCGAAGGCGGCGCCGGCCTCGGCGAGTGCGGTGACGGCGAATGCGTTCCAGGCCGTGACGACCTTGTCGTCGCGTCCCGGTTGCGGCCGGGACTGCCGGGCCTCGAACAGCCGCGCGCGTACCCGCTCGGCGCGTGCGGCATCGTCTGGGTCGGACGGCAACTGCAGCACCGACATGCCGTCCTCGAACGTGCCGGCCTCGGTGACCTCGTAGAGCCGCGCGGCCCACGCGCCGTCGTCCGGGCCGAGGACCTCGATCAGTTGCGCCGGCGTCCACACGTAGGTGAGGCCTTCGACGCCTGCGGTGTCGGCGTCCAGCGCGGAGGCGAAGCAGCCTTCGCCGGTGCCCAGGTCCCGCAGCAGGAACCCCGCGATGCCCTCGGCGACGCGCCGCGACGCGTCCCGCCCGGTGATACGTGCGAGGTGGGCGTACACCCGCAGCAGCAGCGCGTTGTCGTAGAGCATCTTCTCGAAGTGCGGCACCACCCAGGCCGCGTCGACGCTGTACCGGGCGAAACCCCCGGCGAGCCGGTCGTGGATGCCGCCACGCGCCATCGCGTCGGCCGTCCGTTCGACGACCGCGAGCGTCTCCGGCGTTCCGCTGCGTTCGTAGCTGCGCAGCAGCCCTTCGAGCAGCGCCGACGGCGGGAACTTCGGAGCGCCCCCGAACCCGCCGTGGGTGCGGTCCTCGTCGGCGGCGACCGTGCCGGCGACCACGTCGAGCAGCGCGGCGTCGACGGGCCGGGCCCCCTCCGGCAGCCCGCTGCTGCTGCGCTGCAGTTCCGCCACGATCGCACCGGCCGCGCCGGCCACGTCGTCACGGCGGGTCCGCCAGGTGTGGGTGACAGCGTGGAGCAGTTCGATGAACGACGGCATGCCGCCACGCGCGACGTTCGGGTAGTAGGTGCCGCAGTAGAACGGGGCACCGTCGGCGGTGAGGAAGCACGTCATCGGCCAGCCGCCGTGTCCGGTCGTGGCGACGGTGGCGTTCATGTACACCGCGTCCAGATCGGGTCGTTCCTCCCGGTCGACCTTGATGCACACGAAGTTCTCGTTCATGACGGCCGCGGTCGCCTCGTCCTCGAACGACTCGTGCGCCATCACGTGACACCAGTGGCATGCCGCGTAGCCGATGGACAGCAGGATCGGCACGTCGCGTTCCCGCGCCTCGGCGAGAGCCGCGTCGGTCCATTCCTGCCAGTGCACCGGGTTGTCGGCGTGCTGCTGAAGGTACGGCGAGGTGCTGTGGCGGAGGCGGTTGGCCATGCTTCCGAGCCTGCCACGCCGGGCGGCGTGGGGCTCGTGACAAGCGAGAGCTATTTGCTCTCGGACCCCTTCTTTTCGGTGCCCTCGATCTCGGGCGCGGTCTTCTCCGTGCCCGGCGCGGGGGCCGCGCCCCGGTCGGTGCCCTCGTCGGCGGCCTGATCGGGCTCGGGATGCTCGGGCTGGAACGTCTCGGGCAGCTTGCCGATCCGCTTGTTCATGTTCCGGATGAGCAGTGCCGTCGCGACGAGCAGGACGACGATCAGCGCCAGCCCGACCGGGGACGCCTTGCCGAACTCGGGGCCTGCGGGTTCCTGCGCCAGAACGTCCGCTGCCAGCATGCCGATCGTCATCGCACTCGTCCGTCCTCGATGCCCGCGAACAGATCCGACTCGGGGATCACCGTGTGCACGCGGGTCTTGGCCAACTCGAATTCTTCGGTCGGCCACACCTTCTGCTGAATGTCCAGGGGAATCGCGAAGAACGATCCGTTGGGGTCGATCTGCGTCGCGTGCGCGCGCAGCGCGTCGTCACGTTGCGGGAAGTAGTCGCCGCAGGTGATCTGGGTGGTCACGCGCGCCATGATGTCGCCTTGTTCGGTGCGCCAGCGGTTGAGCCACTCCTCCATCGGGAAGCGTTCACCGCGCCGTTCGTACTCGTCGCGGAACAGCTCGATGCGCCGGCGGATGAAGCCGTGCGAGTAGTACAGCTTGCGAACCTTCCACGGCTCGCCGTCCTCGGGGTGGTAGTCGGGATCGCCGGCGGCCTCGTAGGCGGCCATCGACACCTCGTGGCAGCGGATGTGGTCGGGGTGCGGGTAGCCGCCGTTCTCGTCGTAGGTGGTCATGACGTGCGGGCGGAACTCGCGGATGACCTGGACGAGCTTGCGGGTGGGTTCTTCGAGCGGAACGAGCGCGAAGCAGCCTTCGGGCAGCGGGGGCTTGGGGTCGCCTTCGGGCAGGCCGGAGTCGACGAAACCGAGCCAGCGGTGCTGCACCCCGAGGATTCGGGCGGCCTCGGCCATCTCCTCGCGGCGCACCTCTTCCATCCGCTCGCGGATGCCCGGGACGTCCATGGCCGGGTTGAGGATGTCGCCGCGTTCGCCACCGGTCAGGGTGACGACCAGGACCTCGTTCCCCTCGGCCGCGTAGCGGGCCGTTGTGGCGGCACCCTTGCTCGACTCGTCATCGGGATGGGCATGCACGGCCATGAGCCGTAGTCCGCTCACGTGTTTCCTCCACCTCGCCGTTGTGTGCTCTGTCCGACCGCGCGCCCGGCACCGCAGGCGGGGCACGTCGGTCCTTCCCCTATAGTTCCACCTGACCAGTCCTCCGTCAGCCGTGGCCCCGGGCCCGCGCAGACGGGCACGAAAGCAAAGTGATGAGCAACACCACCGCGAACGACAGATACCCGGCCGGCCGCTACCCGACGGCCGGCGGTTCGTCCCGGCGCACCCGCAAGTGGGTTCTCGGTGCGATCAGTGTCGCCGTCGGTCTGGCCCTGGCGTTCGTGGTGTATCTGCAGTTCGGCCGGTCGGAGATCGAATCGGAGATCATCACCTTCGAGGTCATCGACGATTCGACCGTCGACCTCCAGTTCACGGTGACCCGCCGGGACCCTTCGCAGGAGGCGGTCTGCGTGATCCGGGCCCGGTCGAAGGACGGCCAGGAGACCGGTCGCCGCGAGGTGCTGATCCCGCCGTCCGACTCCGGAACGGTCGTCCTGAATTCGACGGTGAAGACCTCGCAGCGCCCCGGCATGGGCGACATCTACGGCTGCAGCTTCGTCGTTCCCGAATATCTGCACACGCCCTGACCGAACAGCGGCTTTCCGTCCCCGGATCCGCGTTGGTGCTAGAATGGTCGGATACACGGTTCCACCCTTTGGGGCCGTGTATTGCTGCATAGTAGGCAGTACGGCTCCGTTCACCACACCCAGTGGGGGTAACGATCAGGAGCCCATGCTGTCGTGGTCGCTGCATGTGCGCGGCCTGTCGACGGAGCCGGGGGCTCCAACCCGAAGGAAGTGATCGAGGATGACCGAGACCCAGGGCACCTGGCTGACACAGGAGTCGTACGACCGACTCAAGGCAGAACTCGACCAGCTCATCGCGAATCGTCCCATCATCGCGGCCGAGATCAACGAGCGCCGCGAAGAGGGTGATCTCAAGGAGAACGGCGGCTACCACGCCGCCCGCGAGGAACAGGGCCAGCAGGAGGCCCGGATTCGCCAGCTCCAGGAGCTGCTCAGTGCCGCGAAGGTCGGCGTTGCGCCCACCCGGTCCGGTGTCGCGCTGCCCGGATCGGTTGTCACGGTGTACTACGACGGAGACGAGAGCGACAAGGAGACGTTCCTGATCGCGACCCGTGAAGAGGGTGCGCGCAGCAACGAGATCGAGATCTACTCGCCCAACTCCCCGCTCGGCGGCGCGCTGCTCGAGGCGAAGGTCGGCGAGACCCGTGAGTACGTCCTGCCCAACGGCGGCACCATGAAGGTGACCCTCGTCAGCGCGGAGCCGTACCACGGCTGATCGGACGGCCGTGAATCCACGGCCGGTCCTGTCGAACGCCTGAGAAAGGCCCCGACCGTGCGGTCGGGGCCTTTCTCGTGTCCGGACTCAGAAGATCCTGCGGGCCTTCATGTCGGGGAATACCGCGCCGACCCGGACGACGTCACCGGTCGTGGGCGCATGCACCATCTGGCCGCCGCCGATGTAGATGGCGACGTGTCCCGGTCCCCCGGCCTGCCAGTTGCCGAACAGCAGGTCGCCGGGCCGGGCCTGATCCAGCGGGATCTCGGTGCCGACGTGCCATTGAGTTTCCGAGGTGCGCGGCAGCGCGATGCCGGTCGCGGCGTAGACGGCGTAGGACGTGAGCCCGGAGCAGTCGAAGCCGCCGCCGGACGGGCCGTTGATGTTGCCGCCGCCCCACACGTAGGGCAGGCCCAGGAAGCGGAATGCGAGGTCGACGACCTTGTTGCCGGTATCGGTGATGCCGGGCAGGCCCAGGCCCAGGAACGGCGACAGCAACCGGGAGAACGCCGCTTCGGTCGCGCGGATCTTCGCGACGTAGGGCTTGGTCTGGTTCTCGTAGTCGGGTGAGCCCGACGGCATGCCGCCCGAGCGACGGACCGCGCCGATACCGGCGTTGTACGCGGCCAGTGTCAGGTCCAGGGTGTCGCCCTGCACCAGGCCGCGCTTCTTCCAGTCGTCGATGAGCTTGTAGTTGTCGCAGAGCAGCGCACCCGATGCCATCACCGGATCGGCGATGCCGAGGACGTCCGCGATCCCGTCGCCGTCGGCGTCCTTGCCGTATGCGTCCCAGGTGCCCGGCATGAACTGGCCCGGACCTTTCGCGCCGGTCGGCGAGACCGGCGCGGTGGGCCCGTAGCGGAAGCCGTTCTCGGCCGAGTACAGGGCGGCGAGTACGGGCGTGGTGATGCCCTCGCACAGCGACCCGGCCTTCTTGAGCCACGGCGCGAAGACCGCGACGGCCCCGATCGGGGCGAGGCTCGTTCCGGGCAGGATCGCCGGGATCGACGGCAGCGTGATGCCGCCGACGGTGATTCCGGCCGGGGCCTGCGCAACCGGCCCGGTCGCGACCGCGGGCGGCGGTGTCACCGCGAACGGATTCGGTCGCGGTGCCGGAGCGGCGGGAGCCAGGCCGGGCGGGGGTCCCGCGCTTTCCGGGGGTGTCACGAGGGCCGCGGCCGCCTCGGGCGGAAGATGCGGTTCGATCGCGGCCGCCACGGAGTTCGTGGCGTCCACGACCGCCTGTTGCGCCGCCGGCCGAACTGCTTCGGGCAGCGTCGCGATCATGTCCGTTACCTGCTGGTCGACGCCGGGCGCGGACGCCTCGAACGATTCGATGACCTGTGTGACCTGGTCCTTGATCTCCGCCGGAATGTCGGCCCCCTGTACCAGGGCGCTTGCGGCCGTAGCCACTGCAACGATCACGGCCGACGCGTCGACTGACATACGCGAACTCCCCACCATCCATATCCGGAACGACTTCACCGTACGTTGTGATGTCGATCACCGGTGTCGTTTCACCACGTTCATATCACATATATGTAGGAACGTGTTTCAATAAGTCGGCTCATGTTGGACCTCCCCCGGTATAATCCCGGTACCAGAGGTTACAGAAATCCCGCCCGGAACAGGGGCGTCCGCCCGCGAAGCGCCGCGGCGCTCAGCCCGGAATGCCGGTGACCAGCGGCGCGATCGCCTTGCGGGCCACCGAGCGTGCGACCTCGATGTCGTCGAGGTCGTAGACGGCACTGGGCAGCACGAGATAGCTGAGCGTCAGGCGGATGATCGCGTCGGCCTGGAGGTCCGCGTCCGCCGCGGGCAGGACGCCCTCCGCCTGACCGGCCACGATGCGGGCGGCGATGAAGCGCCGGCCGAGTTCGAGGGGCGAGGGATCACCGGCGGAGAGCATCGCCACCAGGGTGGCACCGTGGGCCGGATCCGAGTTCCCCGCAATGAATCGACGGCGAAAGCGCAGGCACGCGACGAAGGCCGCCTCGATGCGTTCCACCGGATCGGTGACCGCGAGGAAGGTTGTGCCGATCTCTTCGAGGAACCCGCGCAGTGCGCGCGCCAGTGCCGCCTCGAACAGCGCGTCCTTCCCGCCGAAGCGGCGGAAGAGCGTCGCGCGACTGACCCCCGAGCGCGCGGCCACGTCGTCCATCGTCGCGGCCCGGGTGCCGCGCTCGGCGAGTACGGCGAGCGCGGCGTCGAACACCCCGTCGTCCGCCTCCGGCGCCGACGACACCTGCTCGATCGCGCGACCGAAAAGACTGGGTAGCGACGCACCGGGGCGGGTCATCCATCCACTATCGCACCTGAGACTATTCTGCTACCAATGATCTCATGACGAACGCGGTGGAGACACGCCCCCATCCGGAGACCACGCCCCTCGATCCGCCCCCGCTGGGTCCGGATTCCGTCGCCTGGTCGGTGTTCGGTGACCTGACGTTCGTACTCGGCGCCTCGCGGCGGCTGCTGATCGACGTGGCGCATCCGATCGTCGCGACGGGTGTGCGCGAATTCTCGGTCTTCGAATCCGACCCGTACGGGCGCGCCGAACGCACCCTCGACATGATCATGGGCGTCGTCTACGGAGAGGAGGAAGCGCTCGCCACGGCACGCCGCCTCCGGGATCTGCATCGCTCGATCAAGGGCACGAATCCCGACGGATCACGCTGGAGTTCACTGAATCCCGAAGCGTTCCACTGGGTTCACGCGAGCCTGGTGCACGGCGTGTACACCCAGCAGAAACTCCTCGGGCGCGGGTGGCGTCCCGGCGAGGTCGAGCAGTTCTACCTGGAGATGCGCCGGGTGGGCCGGCTGTACGGCGTCCGCGAGCAGGACATGCCCGCCGACTGGGCGGCCTTCTGCGCGTGGTTCGACGAGATGTCGGCGACCCGGCTGGAACGCTCGGACATCACCGACCGCGTCCTCGCGGTCGTCGGATCGCCGCAGCCTCCCCCGATTCCATTGGTGGGCAACAAGTTCCTCTGGAACTACACCTCACGGCCTATCGCCGGACGGGTCCTGACCCTGATCACCGGCGGTCTGCTGCCACCGGACCTGCGCGAGATGTTCGGCATGCGCTGGACCCGGAGCCACGAACTCGCCTTCGCCGCGCTCGCCGCGACGTCGCGCACCGTGCTGCCGCGACTGCCCCGGACCGTCCGGATGGTGCCGCAGGCGCGCCGGGCACTGCGCCGCGCGGAACGCCGCACGCACTCGCATCCCGATGCCCGGGTCGTCGACGTGCGCAGCGCCGACGGTACCCGCCTGCACGCCGAGATCCACGGACCGGACGACGCCCCGACGATCGTGCTGGCACACGGCATACTGTGTTCGACACTGTTCTGGCGCAACCAGATTCGTGATCTGAGCAGCGAGTTCCGGGTCGTCGCCTTCGACCATCGCGGGCACGGCCGCAGCGACGCCCCGCGCGCCGGCAACTACGAACTCGACCATCTCGCCGACGATCTGCAGGCGGTGCTGACCGCGACCGTCCCGGACGGGCAGCGCGCCGTCGTCGCGGGACATTCGATGGGCGGAATCGCGGTGATGAGCTGGGCGCAGAAGTACGCGACGGATGCGACGTCCCAGGTGTCGGCGGTCGCGCTGGTGAACACCACGCCCGGCGACATCCTCGACCACGTACGGTTCCTCCGCGGCCCCGAACGCACGCTAGCGCTGCGTCGCCGGTTGGCGCAGTCGGTGGCACCCGCGGCAGGTCTCCCGCTGCCGCGTCGCCTGCCGCTGCGCCGGCAACTGCTCGCCCGCGTCGCGGTCGGTGCCACCGCGGACCCGTCGGTCGCCCGCGAGGTCGACGCGATCCTCGCCGCGACATCCGCGCGTGGACGCGGCGGCTACGGCGCACTGCTGGTGAACATGGTGACCGACGTCGACCCGGCACACGTTCCGGTTCCGGCAGTGGTGATCTCGGGACGTCACGACCGGATCGCCCCGCCTGCGCGGTCGCAGGCGATCGCCGCGCGGCTGCAGCACCCCCTGGGTCTGCACGAACTCGACTCGGGCCACTGCGGGCCACTCGAACGCCCCGACGAGGTCACCGCGGTACTGCGGGACCTGTTGGAAACCACCCGATGAGGCGCGCGATCAGGGCTGTGACCACGTTCGCCGCCGCCACCGCCCTCCTCGCCGGTTCCGCCGTCGCCTCGGCGGAACCACCGTCGGGATTCGACGAATTCACCGGCGTGTGGCCCACCGCGGTCGACCCAGCGTCCTGCCGGCCGGGAGATCTGGTGGAGACCGGGATCCAGGGCGAGGTCCCGCTCGCGGACCGCACCTCCGGCCGCAGCACCGGCGGATACAACTGCAACATCGACCTGATCGGGCAGTACCAGGGCCAGGGCGCCGGTCCGATCAGCCCCACCTACGGCGACTGCGCGTACATCGCGTCGACCTTCCCCACCAATCTCCTCGGCGAGGACGCCGGTGTGCAGGTTCTCGACGTCGGCGACCCGGCGCATCCGGTGCGCACGGCGGTGCTCACGGAACCGGCGATGGTCGGCGGCACCTGGGAATCGCTGAAGGTACACGAGGGGCGCGGTCTGCTCGTCGGCACCGGCGTCGGATTGATCGAAAGCGCCGGCTACATCTCGGTGTACGACATCTCCGAGGACTGCGCACACCCCCGGTTGCTGAACACGACCACCGGTTCGCTGCCGAACATGCCGGTGCCCATCACCACCCACGAGGGCGCCTTCTCCCCCGACGGCAACACCTACTGGGCGTCCGGGATCGCTCCGGGCTGGGTCAGCGCCGTCGATCTCACCGATCCCACGCAGCCGATGGTCGTGTGGGGCGGCCTCACCGGTGTCGCCGCGCACGGCATGGGATTCACGCCTGACGGGAACACCATGTTCCTGTCGAATCTGGCCGGGATGACGATCCTCGACGTCTCGGCGGTGCAGAATCGGCCGCCGCGCACCGTGATCGGCCATCCGCTGCCGCATCTGGGTTCGAAGTTCTGGACCGACGGCCTGCTCAGCCAGCACAGCGTGTACGTCACGTACGACGGCGTGCCGCACATCTTCACCGTCGACGAAGGCGGCTCCGGCGGCGTGAAACTGTTCGACATCGCCGACCCGGCCGCCCCGCGCTGGCGCACCAGCGCGAAGCTCGCGATCAACCTGCCGGAGAACCAGAACCGCTGGGCGTCGAGCAGCGCCGCGAACGGTGCCTTCGGTTACGACGCGCACTACTGCACCGTCGACCGCCCCGACGATCCGCGCGCGATGGCGTGCGGCTGGATCCAGTCCGGCATCCGGGTGTTCGACGTGACGGACCCGGACCGGTTCCGGGAGATCGCGTACTTCAACCCGCCCGCACAGACCGGGAAGAACCTGCAGTTGCCGAATTCGCTGCACGCGACGCTCGGATCGATCGCGGCCCCGCCGATCATCGGCACTCTCGCCGTCGCCCGCGCGATCCTGCAGGGCGAGACCGGAACCGACGGGATCGTCAACGAGCGCAGCCGGCTCGTCGGCGGCGACCTGTCCGCCGACTGGTGCCTCTCGCCACCGGAATTCCACGGCGACAAGCTGTATGTGACGTGCATGGACAACGGGTTCATGGCGCTGCAACTGGATCCGGCGGTGTATCCGCCGCGATGAGCACGACACGTCGCACCACGCTGGTACTCGCCGTGGCCGTACTGTGCCTGACGCTCGGTGTCGCGGTCGGACGGATCTCGTCCGGCGGCGGCACCGATCCCGGCCCCGCGACCGCGACGGTGGCGCTCACCGACGGCGACATCGCGTTCGCGCAGGCCATGTCGATGCACCATCAACAGGCGATCACCATGGTCGACATGCTCGGCCGGGACGTCGCGCCGGACGTGCGTGCGCTCGCCGCGCAGATCCGTACGTCGCAGGTGCAGGAGATCGGAATCCTCACCGGCTGGCTGGAACTCGCGGGTGCACCCGCCCAGCCGACCGGGCACGACCATGTCGGCATGCCGGGCGTCGCGACGAACGTGGAATTGACCCGCCTGCACGACGCCACCGGCCCCAAGCGTGAAATCTTGTTCCTGCAGTTGATGATTCGCCATCATCAGGGCGGGATCGACATGGCGGCGGATGTGGCGCACACGACCGCGGTGCCGGCCGTGCGCACCCGTGCGACCGCACTCGTCGACGAACAGCACCAGGAGATTTCGTTGATGGCCGTGGCGCTGGACGCGCGGGGTGCGACCGTCCTGCCGTATCCGTGACCTGTGCCGGTCGACCCGTGTCAGTCGGCCTCGTCCGAGAAGGGGTCGACCAGCGCGGCGGGGTCGAGGTCCGGGTCGTCGAGGACTTCGAGCATCGCGGCCCGCTGCTCCTCGGCGATCCGCTGGATCTCGCCGACGATCCGCCACGCGTCGCCGACGGACACGAGGCGGGTCAGCAACAGTTCCCCTGCGCCGACCTGCCGGCTCGCGACACGGTCGCTGATCTCGACGGTCTCGCCGGTGACCAGATCCCGCGCGGTCACCGACACACCCGGCTGCACCCGTTCGACCTCGTACAGTGAGCGCTTCGCCTCCAGCCACTGCCTGGCCAGGTCCAGTTCGTCCTCGGGCAGCAGGTAACCGCGCTGCTCGACGAACTCGGCGAACGCCCCGCACTCGAACAGCACCAGATCGGTGATCAGCGGATCGGCGAGCGCCTCGTTCAAGGCCTCGGCGTACTCCTCGTCGAACTCGTCGAGGTCGGCGACGCGATTCTCGGCGAGCGCGAACTGCACAACGGACCATCGCGGGAGGTCGGTGTGCATCGCGGCCTTCTGATACAGCCATGCGGCGCGCTCGGTGAGCGGGTGATCGGCCTTGCCGAGGTGGCACACCTTGTACTTGCGTCCGGAACCGCACCAGCAGCGGTCGTTGCGGCCGAGGTCGGGCCGGTCGACGGGCCGGAAGAACTGCAGTAGTTCGTACAGGGGCTCTTCGTCGCCGCCTTCGATCCGGTCGAGGAGGGTGAGGCCACGCACCGCGTCCCCGCGGTCGGATGCGAAGTGGGCGAGGTCGATCAGGCTCGGTACGAACTCGACATCGGCTCCGGCCGACTGCTCGTAGTGGCGCTCGGCATCCCGCATCCGTCCGTCGTATTCGGCGGCCCGTCCGGCGAACCAGTGCGCAGGTGCGGCAAGTTCGCGAGATCCGAAGGACAGCAACACTTCTGCCGCCTGCGCGAGCGACGCCGGCGCAAGTTCGTGTTCGATGACCTGCCCCAGCGCCACCGCGGCGACGTACTGGTCGGCGAGATGCCGGTACAGCGCGGCGCCGTGCTCGACGAACTGCGGGTCGAGCTCGTCACCGTCCTCGAGCGACTCGACGAGCCCGACGAACATCAGCACGTCCGGGACGGCTTCCCGGTCGAGGTCGAGCTCCTCGGCATAGACGGCGAGCCGCTGTTCGCGCAGGTATTCGGCGAAGTCGAAACCGCGCGGCGCGATGTCGTCCTGATGCCGGTCGAAACCGGCGGCGTCGATCCACTCGTTCAACGGAACGGCCGGTTCGGCGAATGCGGCCGGATCGGTTGCCACGAGACTCAGCAACACATCTTCGAGCAGAAGCGGGAACTCGGTGTCGGCACCGATGCCGGCCGCAAGGTCGGGCCCGGCAGCGAGGTCGCCGTCGACGCGTCGCCACTGCATACGTCCGTCGGTCACGGTGAACGCCACCACGTCACCGGGCGACCACCCCGCGAACGTTCCCGGCGGGAGCAGCAGGATGTACTCGTCCGGAATGTCACCGTCCCCGATACCCCGCTCGACGAGGCGTTCGTCTTCCGGGTCGTTGAAGACGTACCCCACGCGGTCCTCGTCCGGGTTGCCCCACAGCGCTCTCGTCGGCAGGCCGAGCTCGTCGGCGCCGGTCGCGTCGGCCGCGATCTCCGCAGCCGAGAGACGGTGGGTGAACACTCGCCCCTCGAGCAGCGTGTCGACGGCGACGTTGCGCCCGTCCGGAAGCAGGTCGAGGTACGGATGATCGAGGTCGACGACCGCGTACCCCAGTTCGTCGGCGTCACCGAATCCCTCGTCGGCGAGATGCGCGGCGAGGTCGTCGTCGGTCAGCGGTCCGTGCCGACGGAGCACATCGAGTGCGGCGTCGGTGAGGGCGTCGAGGTCTGTGCTCACAACTGTCGATCGTACGGGTCCGCCGGCCGGTCGCAGGACGCAACCGACCGGCGGACCGTGTCGTCTATCCCAGTGCCTGCTCGATATCCGCGAGCAGGTCGGCGGCGTCCTCGATGCCCACCGACAGGCGAACCAGGTCTTCCGGCACCTCCAGCACCGAACCGGCGGTCGACGCGTGCGTCATCGCACCCGGGTGTTCGATGAGCGATTCGACGCCGCCGAGGGATTCGGCGAGCGTGAAGATCTCGGTGCGCTTGCAGAAGTCCAGCGCAGCCTCCCGGCCGCCCGCCAGGCGCACCGAGATCATGCCGCCGAACCGGCGCATCTGCTTGGCGGCGACCTCGTGTGCGGGATGGGACTCGAGCCCCGGGTAGAGCACATGGCTCACGGCCTTGTGGCCGGCCAGCAGATCGACGATCTGCTCGGCGTTGTCGCTGTGCCGCTCCATGCGCAGCGCGAGCGTCTTGATGCCGCGCAGCGTCAGGTACGCGTCGAACGGTCCGGGCACGGCACCGGCGCCGTTCTGCAGGAACCCGAACTTGTGGTCGAGTTCCTCGTCGTTCGTCACCAGCGCGCCGCCGACCACATCGGAGTGGCCGCCGATGTACTTCGTGGTCGAGTGCAGCACGATGTCGGCGCCGAGCGTCAGCGGCTGCTGCAGGTACGGAGAAGCAAAAGTGTTGTCCACCACCAGCTTTGCGTCACCGGCATGCGCGACCTCGGCGATCGCGGCGATGTCGCCGATGTTGAGCAGCGGATTCGTCGGCGTCTCGAGCCACACCAGCTTGGTTTCGGGACGGATCGCCGCGCGCACCTCGTCGACATCGTTGACCGCGACCGGCGTGTACTCGATGCCCCACTGGGTGAAGACCTTGTCGATGAGACGGAACGTGCCGCCGTACGCGTCGTTGGGGATCACCAGGTGGTCGCCGGGGCGCAGCACCGACCGCAGGACGCAGTCGGTGGCGGCCATGCCGGAACCGAACGCCCGTCCGTAGGTTCCGTTTTCGAGTGCGGCGAGGTTCGCTTCGAGCGGTCGCCGCGTCGGGTTGCCGGTCCGGGCGTACTCGAATCCGTTGCGCATGTTGCCGACGCCGTCCTGCGCGAACGTCGAACTCGCGTAGATCGGCACATTGACCGCGCCGGTCTGCGGGTCGGGATCGTATCCGGCGTGGACGGCTCGGGTGGAGAATCCGTGGCTGTGCTGCTCACTCATGCGGTCCAGCCTATCGACATCGGAGACACCGCGGTCCGGTGACGTCGAAGACATCACCGGACCACGACGTCGAAGACGTCACCGGACTGCAGTGTTCGTTCGTCAGGAACCGGCGCTGATGAAACCGAGCAGGTCGTGGCGGGTGATGACGCCGACGGGCTTGCCGTCGTCGATGACCATGAGGGCGTCGGTGTCGCCGAACGCCTTGGTCGCGGCACCGATCGACTCGCCGACACCGATCAGCGGCAGGGCCGGGCTCATGTGCTCGGCGACCGAGTCGGCGAGCTTCGCGCGGCCTTCGAACACGGCGCTGAGCAGTTCCCGTTCGCTTACGGACCCGGCGACCTCACCGGCGGTGATGGGCGGTTCCGCACCGACGACCGGCATCTGGGAGACGCCGTATTCGCGGAGGATCTCGATGGCGTCGCGCACGGTCTCCGACGGGTGGGTGTGCACCAGGTCGGGCAGGTCGCCGGACTTGGCGCGCAGCACGTCGCCGACGGTGGAATCGTCGGGCTTGCCGTCGAGCGGCGAACGCAGGAAGCCGTAGGACGCCATCCACTTGTCGTTGAAGATCTTCGACAGGTAGCCGCGGCCACCGTCCGGAAGCAGCACCACGACGAGCGCGTCGGGGCCCTCACGCTCGGCGACCTTCAGGGCGGCGACGACCGCCATGCCGCACGAACCGCCGACGAGCAGGCCTTCCTCGCGGGCGAGCCGCCGGGTCATCTCGAACGAGTCGGCGTCGGAAACGGCGATGATCTCGTCGGGGATCGACGGGTCGTATGCGCTGGGCCAGAAGTCCTCGCCGACACCTTCGACGAGGTAGGGGCGGCCGGTACCACCGGAGTACACCGAGCCCTCGGGGTCGGCGCCGATGACCTTGACCTTGCCGCCGGACACCTCCTTGAGGTAGCGGCCGGTGCCGGTGATGGTGCCGCCGGTGCCGACACCCGCGACGAAGTGCGTGACCTTGCCGTCGGTGTCGCGCCAGATCTCCGGGCCGGTGGTTTCGTAGTGGCTTTCCGGGCCGCCGGGGTTCGAGTACTGGTCGGGCTTCCAGCCGCCGGGCAGTTCACGGGCGAGGCGGTCGGAGACGCTGTAGTAGCTGTCCGGGTGTTCCGGCGGAACCGCGGTCGGGCACACGACGACCTCGGCGCCGTACGCCTTGAGGGTGTTGCGCTTGTCCTCGCTCACCTTGTCGGGGCAGACGAACACGCACTTGTAGCCGCGCTGCTGCGCGACGAGGGCCAGGCCGATGCCGGTGTTCCCGGAGGTCGGCTCGACGATGGTGCCGCCCGGCTTCAGCGCGCCGGACGCCTCGGCGGCGTCGATCATCTTGACCGCGATGCGGTCCTTCGAGCTGCCGCCGGGGTTGAGGTATTCCACTTTCGCCGCGACGAGCGCCGAGCCCGGCTTGACGACCGAGTTGAGCTTGACGAGGGGGGTGTTCCCGATCAGGTCGACGACGGTTTCCGCGATGCGCATGGCTCCATGTTCTCATTTCACGATGTGGTCCGGCCCGGCGGCCGTCTCGGCGGCCGGGCGGAAACACGACAGAAACACCGCTGCCCGTGCGTGTTTTCGGTAGTGGGAACTACCGAAAACACGCACGGGCAGGCGAGGTTCAGGGCAGGACTATTCGCTCTGGAAGTAGCTCAGCAGTCGCAGGATCTCGACGTACAGCCACACCAGGGTGACGGTGAGACCGAACGCGACGCCCCACGCGGCCTTCTCCGGCGCCTGGGCGCGGATCAGCTGGTCGGCGGCGTCGAAGTCCAGCAGGAAGCTGAACGCGGCGATGCCGATGCAGACGAGGCTGAAGACGATGGCGAGAGCGCCGCCGTCACGCAGGCCCAGGCCGCCGTCGATGAAGAAGCCGGCGACGAGATTGCCCAGGGCCAGGACCAGCACGCCGATCAGCGCGCCCACGATCATGCGGGTCAGTCGCGGGGTGACGCGGATCGCGCCGGTCCGGTACACGACGAGCATGCCGAAGAAGACACCGAACGTGCCGAGAACGGCCTGCGCGATGAGGGTCGATCCGCCTGCTCCACCGAACGTGATGTCGGTGAACATGAACGACAGCGCGCCGAGGAAGAAGCCTTCGGCGACGGCGTAGGCGAGGACGATCGCCGGGTTGTCCATCTTGCGGCCGAAGGTCGCGACGAGGACCAGCACCAGGCCGACCAGACCGCCGCCGATGACGAACGGCGCGGCCAGGTTCACATTGGAGTTGACCAGGAAGTAGGAGACCAGCGCCGAGACCGTCAGCACACCGAGGGTGATGCCCGTTTTGGTCACGACGTCGTCGATGGTCATCGCGCGGGTGGTCGCGGGGCGGGCCCACTGATCCTGCTGCGCGTACTGCGGCTGACCGAATTGCTGGGTGACCTGCGCGGCGCCCGCCGTCGCAGAGCCGAACGTGGCGTATCCGCCGCCCTCTTGCTTGGGCAGGTTGCGGAACACCGGGTTACTGGTGGTGCGCACCGTGCACATCCCTTCTCGTGGTCGGTTCTGTCCGTTCAACGTGCTGCGGGTCGCGGGAGTTCCCGCAGACACCGGCCCGGCACACTCGAGATCGGACGAACCGGACTCTACCGGGTTCGCACGGACCTGGTCACCGTGAACTTGCGGTTCCGTCCCGCCATGTCGGTCCGTCCGACGACCCGCCGCAGGGTTCCCCGGTAGTTGAGATGCGAGTTGTACACCGTCCACAGTTCGCCGCCGTCGCGCAGGATCCGGGCGGCGGCATCGAACATCTTCTCGGCGGCACCGGTGTGCACCGCGGCGCCGACGTGGAAGGGGGGATTGCAGACCACCAGGTCGACGGAGTCGTCGGGCAGCGTCGAGGCGGCGTCGTCGCGCAGCACCTCCACCCGGTCGGCGACGCCGTTCGCGGCGGCGGTCGCGGCGGCCGACGCGATCGCCGCCGCGGACTGGTCGGTCGCGACGACCCGCAGGTCCG
This sequence comes from Rhodococcus sp. NPDC003383, assembly GCF_053589115.1. Lineage (NCBI taxonomy): Bacteria > Bacillati > Actinomycetota > Actinomycetes > Mycobacteriales > Nocardiaceae > Rhodococcus > Rhodococcus sp. NPDC003383. The sequence continues at coordinate 306,783 of NZ_JBSFRG010000001.1, forward strand.
GGTTCTGCCGGGCCAGGGACACCGCGAGGATCCCGGTCCCGCAGCCCAGGTCGACGGCCACCGCCGCGTCCGGACGCATACGCGGCAGGAACTCGAGGAGGAACCGGGTGCCGATGTCGAGGCGCGGACCGGCGAACGCGGCTCCGTGCGCGACGACCGTCAGGTCGATGTCGGCCAGGGTCTCGGTCACCGGATAGGTGAACGGGCCCGGGATCGGGGTGCGGGCGGTGAGCACCCGCGACTTCTGCCGTCCGCGGGAGGCCTGCACGTCGGCGAAGGAACGTCCCAGCACGTCGTTCATGGCCAGGGAGATGTGCTTGTCGCGACCACCGGCGAAGACGACGACGTCGGGGTCGGCGTGGCGGGCGATCGTCTCGGCGATCTCGGCGAGCGCGCTCAGCGACCGCGGCAGCCGCAGCAGCACCACCCGCGCGCCGGTCACCAGGGCAGCGTCGAGGCCGTGCCGGGTGTAGTGGTCGGTGAGGCCTTCGCGGTCGGCATTGGCGGCCAGTGCCCGCTCCCCCACCACCGAATCCTGATGGACACGGATACCGGTGCTGCCGTATCGCACGGCGGCACCGAGCGTGAGGGCACCGTACTGGTCGTCGACGACCACGAAGGTGCCCGCCGGCGCCGCGGCGAGCGCGGCGCCGGCTTCGTCGAGGAGCAGCCGATCGGCGGCATCCACGGCAACCAGGTTCGGCGCTTCCACGTCGGGGAAGCGCCGCAACCTGGCGAACAACTCCTGGCAGTCGATCAGCACTCGCCCTTGCCGGCGTTCTCGATGGCGCGGAGCGTGTCGGCCTTCTGGTCCTCGGAGAGGCCCTCCCAGCCCGGGAGCATCTGCTGGGCGTCGGCGACGGACTTGGCGGCCTCCGCGCGGTCCTGTCCCCAGCCCTCGAGCTGCTCGAAGTACGGCAGCATCGCGGTGCAGATCTCGTCGTAGCTCTGGCCGAGCTCGACCCCGGTGGACCCGGTGGCGCCGGAATCGCCGGCGGCGGCCGCCGCGCTGGTCGTGGTGGTGGCCGCGGTGGTGTCGCCGGCCGAGTCGGACCCCTCGTCGGAGGATCCGCACGCCGCCGCAAGCAGGACTGCACCTGCACCCAACAGCGCCGCGAGAGTCTTCTTCATCTATGTCCCACTTCTGGTCGCAGTGTCGTTTTCCGGTAGTCCCGGCGGCAACACGGTAAACGAATCCGCTGGATGGATCAGCGCCGGGCGGTACCTGACCCGACTATCCTGGAGAAACCGGGCGAGGCGGTTTGCAGCGATGGTCGAACAGAATCCGCTCGAGACGCAACGAGCACCGTTCCTCGACGTCACCGACGACGAGGACGCCAACGCGCGCGATCTGGAGGCAGTCGGGTTCGCGGACCCGCAGGAGATAGGTCGCGGAGGTTTCGGGGTCGTCTACCGCTGCCGCCAGGAGGACCTCGACCGCACGGTCGCGGTGAAGGTCCTGGCTTCCACACTCGAACCGGAGAATCTCGAACGCTTCCTCCGCGAGCAGCGCGCGATGGGCCGCCTGTCGGGACATCCGCACATCGTGACGGTGCTGCAGGCCGGCTCGACGCCGGGGGGTCAGCCCTACCTGGCGATGCACTACCACCCCCACGACTCGCTCGAAGCCCGCATCCGCCGCCACGGGCCGTTGCCGTGGCGGGACGTGCTGCGCATCGGGGTCAAGCTCGCCGGCGCTCTGGAAACCGCTCACCGGTCGGGCATCCTGCATCGCGACGTCAAGCCCGCGAACATCCTCATCACCGAGTACGGCGAGCCACAGCTGACCGATTTCGGGATCGCCCGGGTCGCAGGCGGATTCCGCACCACGTCGCGCGAGATCACCGGATCTCCGGCGTTCACCGCACCGGAGATCCTCGAGGGCAAACCGCCCGCCGCGACCTCCGACGTGTATTCGCTGTCCGCGACGCTGTTCTGCGCACTGACCGGGCACGCGGCGTTCGAGCGCCGCAAGGGCGAACGAGTGGTGGCGCAGTTCGTGCGCATCACCACCGAACCGATCCCGGACCTGCGCGGCGAGGGCATCCCCGACGACGTGTGCGCGGCAATCGAGCAGGGCATGGCCACCGATCCGGACAACCGGCCGCAGACGGCGTTCGCATTCGGTGACATCCTCCGGCAGGTCGAGGAGGCGCACTCGCTCGACGTCGACGAGATGGCGCTGCCGACCCACCCCGGCCAGGCCGACCGCCCTCCGCTCGGCTCCGCCACGCACCGGACCGGCGGAATTCCCACCGGAGCGATGCCCACCACCGGATCGCATCGGTACGGCACGTCGGGGGCGACGACACCGTCGACGGCGCCGGCGACCCGATTCCGTCCTCCCTCGACCACACGTCAGCTCGTGCCTCGCACCCGGCTGATCGATCTGCTGCGAGCCGGGCAGCGCCGCAGGCTCACGGCCATCCACGCACCTGCCGGATTCGGGAAGTCGACGTTGGCGGCGCAGTGGCGTGAGGTGCTCACCGGGGAGGGCGTTCCGGTGGCGTGGCTGGCCGTCGACCACGACGACAACAATGTCGTGTGGTTCCTCACCCACGTCATCGAGGCGCTGCGTCAGGTGCGGCCGGCTCTGGCCCAGCTGTTGTCGGAGATCCTCGAAAGCCACGCGGACGACGAGGCGGAGCGGTACGTCTTCAGCGCACTCATCGACGAGCTGCACCGGCAGGACATGCGCACGGCATTGGTCATCGACGACTGGCATCGGGTGGAGTCACCGGAAACCGTTGCCGCACTGGACTTTCTTCTCGACCGAGGATGCCACCACCTGCAGATCGTGGTGACCAGCCGAAGCAGGTCCGGACTCCCCCTGAGCCGCATGCGTGTTCGCGACGAACTCGTCGAGATCGACTCCGACCATCTGCGTTTCGACGTCACCGAGTCCGATTCGTTCCTGCGGGACGTGAGCGGTCTGCACCTCGACCACGAGGACGTCGACGATCTCACCCGCACCACCGACGGCTGGGCCGCGGCACTGCAGCTGGCGTCGTTGTCCCTGCGCGACAGCGACGATCCGTCCGGTCTCATCGAGCACCTGTCCGGCCGGCACCACGCGATCGGTGAGTTCCTCGCCGACAATGTGCTGTCCGCCCTCGAACCGGACATGTACGAATTCCTGTTGGCCACCTCGATCCCCGAACGGATCAACGGCAGTCTCGCCTCCGTCCTCGCCGGCACGAAACGCGGGCAGGCGATGCTCGAGGAGGCCGAGGATCGCGATCTGTTCCTGCGCCATCTCGACGACGAGCGGATCTGGTTCGGCTACCACCACCTGTTCCTGGACTTCCTGCGGCGCCGTCTCGAACGCGACCATCCGGACCGCGTCGCGGATCTGCACCGCACGGCCGCGCGGTGGTTCGCGCGGCACCACATGCTCAGCGAGGCGGTCGACCACGCATTCGGCGCCGACGACGAGCAGTTGGCGGTGGACCTGGTCACCGCGGACGGCCTGTACCTCGCCGAGCGCTCGCACCTGACGACGCTGCTCGCGCTGCTCGACAAGCTACCGCCGCAAGCCGTGGCGAAAAGCCCTCGGCTGCAGTTGAACCTGGGGTGGGGAAACGTTCCGCTGCAACGACTCCCGCAGGCGAAACGGGCACTCGATGCCACGCGGGAAGCTCTGGCCCACAGCGACCTCCCCGAATCGGAGATCGACCTGTTCCGGATCGAGGCGGACGTGCTCGAAGCCTCGATCGAGATGCAGTCGGACCGCCCCGAGCGCATCGAGGAACTGATCCGGGAGTGCATGGAGAAGCCTGAGGACCTGCCGCCGTGGGTGGCTTCGGCCGCAGTCGATTTCGGCACCTACAGCGATCTGTACCGGTTCGATTTCGCGGCAGCCAGACGCCGGCAGGAAGAGGCCGCGCGCTACCACAAGCTGACGAAGGGCACGTTCGCGGCCGTCTACGGACAGACCCTGGCCGGTATCGCCGCAAGTGAGCAGCTCGACGTCGCCGCCGCCGAAAGTCTCTTCCGTGCGGGGTTGCGCACCGCGCGCCGTGACAGCGGACCACATTCCCACTCGGCGCGTCTCACCGCGTCGATGCTCGGTGAACTACTGTACGAGCAGAACCGGATCGCGGAGGCGGAGGAACTGCTCGACGAGAGCCGGCACATGGGTGGCGAGGGCGGCACCCCCGAGTTCATGACCGCACGGTTCGTCACCGCCGCTCGGTTGAAGACGGCGCGCGGTGACCTCGAGACCGCCGTGGCACTGCTCGACGAAGGGACTCGGACCGCGGCCGATCTCGATCTGCCACGACTGCGCGCGCGGATCGACAACGAACGGGTGCGCATGGGGCTACCGATACCGGCTCCACCCGAACGACCGATGTTGGACGACAACACCGTCTTTCCCAATGGTGTCGTGGAGACGACCGCCCAGATCGAGGACTCCACCGCCATCCGATTGCTCTGGGATCGCGGCGATCCCGAGTCGCTGGAACGCGCCTGCGAGTGGGCGCATCGGTGGCACCGGCGGGTGCGCGCCCAGAACCGGCCTCGTGCGGAACTGATGGCCACGCGTCTGCTCGTCGGATGTCTGTTCGCCGCGGGACGCACCGAGGAGGCGGAGCGGAGGCTCGCCGAGGTGGTCCACATCTGCGGCGAGCGCGGCATGCTGCGGTATCTCCTCGACGGAGGTGCGAACACGATCGCCGTGCTGGAGCTTCTGCACAAGCGACTGCGCGAGAATCGGTGGCCGCCCGACTGGCCCACCGTCGACGAGGCATTCGTCGACGAAGTGGCGCGTATCGCGGGCGTCGCGAAGGGTACCGACGGGGTGTCGTGAGTTCGGCGTCCGGTTCGGGCACACTGCGAGCTGTGAGCTCCGCAGACACCGACGGGGTCCGCACGCGGTTGTGGCGCGGCGGACGGCTCGTCGACGAGAATTTTCCGCTGGCCGATGTCTCCGACCACCTCGCGGACGACTCCGCGCTGGTGTGGGTCGACCTGTGGGAACCCGACCACGAGCGGCTGCTCGCACTCGCCGAGGAGCTCGGCCTCGACCCGCACGCCGTCGAGGATTCCCTCGCGCACGGTGAACGCACCAAGGCGACCCGATATGCGACCCACACGTTCCTCACGGTCTACGCGACCAGGCTCGACTCCGGCAGCCCCGACACGGGCGACGACCTGGCCTCGCGGCTGCGGACGAGCCGCGTCTCGGCGTTCGTGTTGCCACGCGGCATCGTCACGGTGTGGCGCGGCGACGCGTTCGACGTCGAGGAGCTGGTGCGCCGCTGGGACGACAACGTGGATCTGATGGTGCACGGCACGCAGGCGCTGGTGCACGGACTGCTGGACGTGATCGTCGACGGTCAGTTCGAGACGATCGAGTTGCTCGACGAGGCCATCGAGGGCCTCGAGGACGGACTGTTCGACGATCACGCGCAGACCAAGACGATCCAGCGTCGCACCTACCGGGTCCGCAAGGAACTCGTCGAACTGCGCCGCGTGGTGCTGCCGATGCGCGAGGTGGTCGCGCTGATCATGAGACACCGTGCCGAGCACGGTAATTCGGTCGAGCTCGACAGCTGGTACACGGATCTGTACGACCACGTGGTGCGGGCGACGGAGTGGACCGAATCGCTGCGCGACATGGTGACGACGGTGTTCGAGACGAATCTGTCGCTGCAGGACGCCCGGCTGAACACGGTGATGAAGAAGCTCACCGGGTGGGCGGCGATCATCGCGGTTCCGACCGCGGTCACCGGTTGGTACGGCCAGAACATCCCGTTCCCCGGTTTCGGCGGCTCGAGCGGGGTCGCGACCAGCGCAACGGTGATCGTCCTGTCCGCCGGACTCCTGTACGTGGTGTTCAAGCGCCGCGGGTGGCTGTAGGTGCGCCTTCGGCGCCCGTGTGCCTTTGTGGCGGTCCCCGCCGCCACAAAGGCACACCGGGCGCGGAGTGCCCACCAGACACACCGGGCGCGGAGCGCCCCGACGTTTCACTCCCGACGTCCGGGGTAACTCCTACCCGAGCGATCACAACCCCGTGATCACACAAACCGAGGAGGACTCGTGGCCGACTTCATCGACAAGGCGAAGCACAAGGCGGAGGAGCTCGGGGGCAAGGCGAAGGAGCACACCGGCAAGGCGACCGGTGATCGCCGTCTCGAAGACGAGGGCAAGAACGACCAGGCGGCGAGCGGCCTGAAGAAGGCCGGCGACAAGGTGACCGACGCCGTAGAGGACGTGAAGGACTCGTTCAAGAAGTGACCGGATGCTCCGGCTCGGGGGCCGCGCGATCGCGCGGCCCCTGGTCGAGCCGGAAAGGCGGGTATTCGTCGCGCATCAACGCCGCGTACGCCCACACCCGGTACGCCCACCGGTTGATCCCCACCACGAGATCGAACAGGCCATCCGGGTAACGGCCGGTGAACAGCAGCGCAATCGCGGCGATCAGCACCAGGATCCCCAGCAGCGACCCGGCGTAATACAGGGCCGGGCTGTCCAGGTCGCCACTCACCACCCATGTCGACGAGCCGGTGACCAGCACGGTGAGGATCAGGTAGTGCGGGATGGCCAGCAGCCACCACTTGACCAGAACCAGGCCGCGTGAGAGCCGCTCGGGGTAGTCGACGTCGAAGTCTGCCGGATAGTCCGTGCGGTGCAAGGTGAACGGCGGATACCGGTCCGTGCCCAGGGCGGAATAGGTGTAGAACGACACGCGCCACCACCAGCGCATCACACCGACGTTGAAGTCGAACAGGGGACGCGGGTACCGGGCGGTGAACAGGATCGCGAAGCCCGCGATGACCGTGATCACGAAGTGCGCGATCGAGAGGAAGAACAACACGACGAAGTGCGGGATCGCCAACAGCCACTTCACGAGCCACAGCCACCGCGACGGCGCGTCGAGGTCGCCGCGCACCGTCACCGGATACGGACCCACGACAGCCACGGCGGGATGCGGCGCATGTACCGGCGGCGGCAGGTGTCTGCCGATGCCGACCGCGCCCAGCACGAGAAGGGGCACGCCGATGACCAGCAGTACGAGTGCGCCGATCATGCACCACAGCGTCAGCGGACCGAGGATCGGAAGGTTCACTCCCGCAGTGAGATCCACACGGACGCCGGGAGAGGCGTCCGCGTTCATCACGACGATCGTCCAGTTCCCTTCCTGGAAGTCCCACTGCAGTTCCTGCGTACCGGGTCCCGAGGCCGACGCGGACCAGAACGTCTGCTCCCCCGGCGGGGCCGGCTGCCCGGCGCCGGGGATCTGCCGGTATCCCGGTTGGAACGGGAAGAAGTCGAGGTCGCCGAGTTCCGTGTGCGCGACACCGGCCAGGTAGCCGTCGACGTCGTCCTGCCGCGCAATGCCGAGGAACACCTCCCGGTCCGGCTCGGCCGCGGTGCCGCGCAGCATGATCCGGCCGAGATCCTCCGGCCCGAACCCCGCAGGCATGTTCTCGTCGACGACCAGCTCGATGTTCTCGGAGACCAGGGCCGCGGTGTCGGTCCGGTACTGCTCCGTCGGCGTCGTGAAGTAGCCGTTGTCGCGCTGGAATGCGTACGCCCAGCCGAGGAACGCGGTGGCGGTGAGCAACGCCAGGCCGAGCAGCGACATCAGGACGCCCACCACGAGCATGATCACTCTGCCGACCCTCATGATCGACCTCCGGTTCGACGCACACGCAGGCCCGTCAACCCTAGCGCTCCGCGAATGTGCCGAACAAGAGTGCGACGGCGCCTCGCAGGCCCGTCAGGACACGTCGAGCTTGCCCGACAGTTGTTCGAGGCGACGCAGACTCGCGCCGTCCAGCCCCACGATCTCGGCGCTCTTGCCCCTCTCCGCGTACTTGTGCAGGACCGAATCGAAGGTCGCGACCGTCGAGGCATCCCACACCTCCGCGTCGGTGAGGTCGATCACGATGCGGTCGGGGTCGTTCGCGTAGTCGAACTGGTAGACGAGGTCGTTGCTCGACGCCCAGAACAGCTCGCCGGAGACGCGATAGGTGCGGACACCGTCCGCGTCGGCCGTGTGGATCCGGGTCATGTGCGCGACGCGTCGTGCGAACGCGACCATCGCCGTCAGCACACCCGAGACCACCCCGATCGCGAGATTGTCGGTGAGCAGCGTCACCACCACCGTCACCGCCATGACGAGGGTCTCGCTGAGCGGCATCAGTTTCAGGGTGCGTGGCGAGATGCTGTGCCAGTCGAGGGTTGTCACAGCGATCACCAGCATCACCGCGACGAGCGCGGCCATCGGGATGGCGCCGACGACCTCGCCGATGGTGACGCACAGCACCAGCAGGAACAGCCCGGCGAGGAACGTCGAGATGCGGGTCCGTGCACGACCTTCCTTGACGTTGATCATCGTCTGGCCGATCATCGCGCAGCCGCCCATACCGCCGAACAGTGCACCGGCCCAGTTCGCGACGCCCTGTCCCCACGCTTCGCGGGTCTTGTCGGAGTGGCTGTCGGTCAGGTCGTCGACGAGTTTCGCGGTCATCAACGACTCCATGAGTCCGACGAGCGCGAGCCCGACCGCGTAGGGGGCGACGATCCGCAATGTCTCGACGTTCAGCGGCACGTCGGGAATCATCCACGTCGGGAAGCCGCTGGGCAGGTCGCCCTGATCGGCAACGTCGGGCACGTCCAGGCCGAACAGCACCACGATGCCGGTGAGCACGACGATCGCGATCAGCGCTGCGGGCACAGCGGTGGTGAGCTTGGGGATGAACACGATCATCGCGATGCCGGCTGCGACGAGCGGATACACCGCCCACGGAACGTCGAACAGGTGCCGGAGCTGCGCTGTGAAGATGAGAATCGCCAGGGCGTTGACGAAGCCGATCATCACCGACCGCGGAATGAAGCGCATGAGTTTCGCGACACCTGCGACGGCCAGCAGGATCTGCACCGCACCGGCGAGCCACACCGCGGCGATGAGGTAGTCGAGTCCGTGCGACGCAACGAGCGGGGCGATCACCAGGGCGGTAGCGCCGGCCGCGGCCGACACCATCGCGGGCCGGCCACCGACGAATGCGATCGTCATCGCCATGATGCACGAGGTGTACAGCGCGACCTTCGGGTCGACACCGGCGATCACCGCGAACGACACGACCTCGGGGATCAAAGCAAGGGAGGTCACGAGACCGGCGAGGATCTCCGTGGTGAGGCGCCGGGGCGAGCGGAGGGTTTCGAGCACAGTTTGCACCCGGGAAGTCTAGGCACGGAAACACGACGAAGCCGGTCTCGTGTCCCTCTGGTGCGAATCGCCGCAACGTGTAGTGTGGACACATCGGACAGCTCGCTTCGAGTGTTCGAGGTCGGCGGCGCTCCCATGGTCCACAATCACCATCCGAGCAGCACGCGACCATCCGAAGAACCACCCTGGCACGTCTCCACCCGGTCACGGACCTTTCTCGACCCCGTGATCGCCTGTTGTACCGAGCCGTACCCGAAAGAAGGACGCTATGAGCAACGACACCGAATTCACCGGTCCGCTGTTCCTGCAGCCGAGCAACCCGGACGACGAACAGCTGCCCGAGATCACGCAGCCGCAGCCGCAGAGCGCCCCGAACTACGACGGGCTGTTCTCTTCGCGCCCCTGAGGCCTGTTCCAGGACATCCGCCGCGTACCGGTGCGGGCGAAATACTTTCCCCCAGCACCGGTTCCACGTTGTTACCGGTCGATTGCGTCACCGGTCCCCGTATTGCCGTGATGTTTCGTGCTGTCCGGCGATCACGATGGGGGCGAAGGTCGTTCCCAAGGTTCCGCCCCGCGGATCGGCGCGGACCGGCGTGATCGTCGGCTTGTCACCGCGACCGGCCGAGGACGCACTCGTCCTGCTCGCCTGCCACGGTCACCGAGCGCGCCAAATCGACACGCCCCCAACCGGAGCTGCCGTCCGGTGACGGGCCTGCTTCGCTCGGGGAGTACCGACCCGCGCCATCACGGCACCGTCGACGAGCAGGGCGAGTAGCGTCGGCACACAACGTCCCGAACGCGGGGGTTCACATGAAGCACTTCCGAATCGTCGACGAACACGGCGGGGTCATCGACGAACAGCCGTTCCGCACGGCCGACGAGGCTCACGCGTGGGCGACCACCCATCCCCGGTCGGAGCTGGGACCGTGGTCTCTCGAGGAACAGGTGGACGGTCGGTGGCAGCAGCTCGGAGGCTCCGAACCGACCTGACACCGGCCTTGACCGATCCTCGGGTCGATACCCGCCGAGGCCGCCGACGGGCACGCGGATTCGGGTAGTCGCCTACTCGTGTTTTCCGGTTCCACCGCTGCCAGGCTTCTGGCATGGACACGGAACCGTTGTCGATGACCATCGTCGGACCGCCGGCGCTGTCCGGGACCGTCCTGCAGATAGGTCCGGGACGCCAGGTCCTCGGGTGCGACGCGTGTGCCGATCTGAAGATCGACGATCATCGGGTCGGCGCACGTCACGCCGCGATCGACCGCTTCGGCGGCCGGGTCGTCGTCGAGGATCTGGGGTCCTCCCACGGGACCTGGGTCGGCGGCGAACGTCTCCGCGGGGCTCGTGAATTGCACGACGGCGAGATCGTCACGTTCGGCCGTGTCGAGGTCCGGCTCGAGCAGGTCGACGAAGCACTCCCCCCGATCCGCGCGAATCCGCGACCCCCGCCGGCCGGTTCCGACGACCGCAACCCGGACGACGATTACGCCCAGCAGCGGGAGAGCTTCCTGCACGAGGTCAGAACGGCGAGGGCGTGGGCCCGATTCGTGTTCTGGGTCGGATTCGGAATGGTGCTCGTCGGAGTATTCGGGTGCACCTGGTTCCTCGCCGACGGAGCCGACGAGCCGGGCACCGCGTCGGTGGCGACCGCCGCGACGGACGAATTCCCCGCGTTCGGGCCGCACACCGTCCTGGGACCGGTCGGAACGCACTTCTTCATGATCGGGTTCGTCGGCCACTTCGTGCTGATTCTCGGCTCGTTCCTGTGGATCATCGCGGCCGCGCACGTGCGGCGGGTGGACACCGACCCGCGCTATCCCTGGAATTCGCACGCCGCGCGATGAGAGACGATGCGCTACTCGAAAATTCGGGTAGCCGTGTACTCGTGTGCTCCGGACGTGCCGTTGCAAGGCTTCTGTCATGGACACGGACACACCTTCGATGACCATCCTCGGACCGCCCCCTCTCGCCGGGACCGTCCTGCGCCTCCGGCCGGGGAAGCAGGTCGTCGGGCGCAGCGCGCACGCCGATCTGCAGATCGACGATCGGCATCTCAGCGCACGGCACGCCGTGATCGACTGTCTCGGCGGTCGAGTGTTCGTCGAGGACATCGGCTCGTCGAACGGCACCTGGATCGACGGCGAGCGGATTCGGGGGATCCGCGAGCTGCACAGGGGCGAGTCGGTCACATTCGGTTGTGTCGAGGCACGACTCGCTCCGGCGGACGTAACGGCGCTGCTCCCCGGGATCGAGCCTCGCCACCCACCGCCGGTCAGGTTCGACGTGGGGAGCCAGCAGGCCGGCCACATCAACAACGTCGGCCACAACCAATACAACAGCTACGTCCAGCAGCGCGAGAGCTTCCTGCGCGAGGTCGCTGCGTCGAGAACGCGGGCGCGGTACGTGTTCTGGATCGGGCTCACGATGGTGCTCGTCGGGGCGCTGGGATACGCCTACTTCCTCGTCGACGCCCTCGGAAGCCTGAGCACCGCGTTCGAGACGGGCATCGAACCGGAGAGTTTCCCGATCTTCGGTCCGGACACCGGTTTCGGTCCGGCCGGACTGATCTTCTTCATGATCGCGTTCATCGGTCAATTCGTGCTCGTCGTCGGGTTGATCCTGTGGATCGTCGCAGCCGCTCGTGTACGGCGAGTCGACACCGACCCCCGCTATCCGTGGAACGCACCCGCATCGAGATGAAGGGACACGTCATGGTTTTCAACATCGGCTCACAGCAGGGAGCGATCAACAACGTCGCGGGAGATCAGACGATCCATGGTGGGCAACATGTTTCGTTCACCACCGCGGAGGCGCTCGCGTCTGCCGGTGAACTGGCCCGCGCCCTGCGCGAACTGGGACTCACGGAGAGCGCACACGAAGCCGACGACGTCGAGCGGGAACTGAAGCAGCACACGCCGAACCGTGAGCGTATCGCCGCCCGGCTGACGCGAATCGCGCAGACGGTCACCGCGGTCGCAGCGGCGGGTTCCGCCGTTCACGGACCGCTGGTCGCACTCGCCCGATGGTTGGGCACGCTGGGATCCCCCGTTCTGCGGGTCCTCGGACTCTGAGCAGGAGTCCTTCGGCGACGACCGGAAATGTCGCTGCGGGGTGCCACGTGCGCACCCACCAACGATCAAGCCCCGCACGCCGATTCCTCACAGAAGCCGTGAAGACGATTGTGAAGCACAACGAGTCCTCGGGAACTCGCCGAGAGCCACTGAACCGAACAGGCGCGGTGCCCCCAGTCGGACTCGAACCGACACTCGGCGGATTTTAAGTCCGCTGCCTCTGCCAATTGGGCTATGGGGGCGCTGCCGCGACCGGTCGGCCGGTCGCGGCACCGCCTCACACCCTAACCGGCGAGCTCGGCGACTTCGAGCGCGCGTACCGATTCGGCGACGGCCTCGGGATGGTCGATCCGGTCGAGGGCGACGATCTCGCCGGAGAATCGTGGACGTCCAGGAACGCCGCGGACCGGCACCGCCCGTTCGCGTCCCGCTATCGCACCACCGACATCGCGATCCCGTCGAGGATGTCGTGCTCGCTGACGACCAGCTCGGTGATCCCGGCGCGGGCACCGAACTCGTCGGCGAGCACCGTGGTGACGATCGCTCCCCCACCGATCACGTCGACCCGGCCCGGGTGCATCGGACCGTAGGCGGCGCGCTCGTCGTGGGTCTGCCCGAGCAGCGTCGAGCACACCTCGCGGAGCCGGTCGAACCCGACGGTCGACAGGTGCACCTTCTCGGGGTCGTACTCCTCGAGACCGTGCGCGATCGCCGACAGCGTGGTCATCGTGCCGGCGACGCCGACCCACGTGTGGGCCTGCTCGACCGGCACGTGCGCGAGCGCCTCACCGATCTTCTCCCGCGCGACGACGCGGGCCTCGGCGATCTGCTCGGCCGTGGGCGGATCGTCGTGCAGGCACCGTTCGGTGAGCCGCACGCACCCGATGTCGGTGGAGTACGCGGCGTGCACGCCGTCGGCGTCGCCGAGCACGATCTCGGTGGAGCCGCCACCGAGATCGACGACGACGAAAGGTCCACGCGCGGAATCGAGTTCGCCGACCGCGCCGGTGAAGGACAGCCGGGCCTCCTCGTCACCGGAGATCACCTCGGCCTCGGCGCCGGGGATGACCGCGCCGAGCACCTCGCGGGTCATCGAGAAGAAGTCCTCGCGGTTGCCGGCGTCGCGGGTCGCGGACGTGGCGACCATCCGCACGGCGGTCGCTCCCGTTTCCCGGATCAGATCGGCGTACTCGGCGAGCGCGACGCGGGTGCGTTCGATGGCTTCGGGAGCGAGCATGCCGGTGGCGTCGACGCCCTGGCCGAGCCGCACGACCCGCATCAACCGGGTCACGTCGGTCAGTCGACCGTCGGGTCCGATGTCGGCGATCAGCAGGCGGATCGAGTTGGTCCCGCAGTCGATCGCGGCGACACGGCTCATTCCGACTCCCCGCGCAGTTCGGCATAGGTGGGCCAGTCCGCGGGAATCGCGGTGCCCCGCAAACCCGCGTCGGCCGCGAGGGCGACCGCTTCGTCCCCGAACGGGTTGACCCCCGGGCCCTTCGCGAGCGAATGCGCGATGAGCACGTGCAGGCACTTGACGCGGTCCGGCATGCCACCGCCGGTGAAGTCGGTGCCGAGCGATTCGATCGCGTCGCGTTCGGCGAGATACGCCTCGTGGGCGCGGCGGTAGGCGGCGGCGAGCTGGGGGTCGGTGCCGAGACGCTCGGTCATCTCCCGCATCACCCCGGCCGATTCCTGCCGGCTCGCTTCCGCGGTCAGACGCGGATCGGTGAGGTAGTACAGCGTGGGAAAGGGCGTGCCGTCGGGCAGCTTCGGTGCGGTCTTGACCACTCCGGGTGCGCCGTCCGGGCAGCGGTAGGCGATGGCGAGGACGCCGCGCGGGGTGCGCCCGAGCTGGGCGGCGACGGCATCGAGGTCGGACTGTGCGACGGGATCGGTCACCCGGTCGGTTCTCCTGCTTCTGGGGGTGCCACGGGCATCTGCCGGGGCACCGGTTCGGGCTCGGGTTCGGGCGGCGGTTCGGACACCGATCGCCACAGGTCGCTGTACCACGCGCCGGTCGAGGGTCGTTCCTGGATCTTCTCCTCGTCGACCCGACGGCCGTCGCCGGGAAGCTGCACCTGGTAGGGGGTGTCGCCGGGCATCACGAATCGCAGCCGTTCCCGGGCCTGCGCCCGGATCCACGCCGGATCCTCGATGTGCGCCTTCTGCTCCCGCAGCGCGGCGATCTCCTGCTCGAGCGCGACCCGTTCGGCTTCGACGCGGTCCGCTTCGGCGCGCTGGCCGACGTAGGTGCGCAGCGGCATCGCGAGGGTCAGCGCCAGGCCGCACACGACGAGCGCGAGCACGACGGCACGGCCGGTGGACAGACCCAGGAAGGTGCGTTCGGTGCGGGTCTTGCGGACCTCGCGGGGCGCACCGACGCGGGTGGGCCGGGCCCGGTTGGCGGAACCCCGGCTGCGACCCGGCGCCGAGGTGACGGGATCTTCGCGTCCTGCCGGACGCGCACCCGCCGACTCGGCCACCGGGTCGGGCGACGTGGTAGATCCCGACGGACGGGATCGGCTGGGCCGCCGCGAACCCACCGCACCCTCGGAACGGGCGCGTCGGGCGCCGGGCCGGGATCTACCGCGTTGACTCATACCGCTCCGGTCACGCCTCGGGGTTGAAGCGCGGGAACGCCAGCTCACCCGCGTAGCGAGCGGCATCGCCGAGGGACTCCTCGATGCGCAGCAGCTGGTTGTACTTCGCGACGCGCTCGGAGCGGGCCGGGGCACCGGTCTTGATCTGGCCGCTGCCGACGGCGACGGCCAGGTCGGCGATGGTGGTGTCCTCGGTCTCGCCGGAGCGGTGGCTCATCATCGTCTTGTAGCCGTTTCGGTGTGCGAGATCGACGGCGTCGAGGGTCTCGGTGAGCGTGCCGATCTGGTTCACCTTCACCAGCAGCGCGTTGGCGGCACCCTTGACGATGCCCTCCTCGAGGCGCTCCGGGTTGGTGACGAACAGGTCGTCGCCGACGAGCTGCAGCTTGTTGCCGATCTTCTCGGTGAGCGCGACCCAGCCCTCCCAGTCGTCCTCGCTGAGCGGATCCTCCACGGAGACGAGCGGGTAGGCCGAGAGCAGGTCGTTGTAGAAGTCGGCGAGCTCGTCGGCGGTACGGACCTTGCCCTCGAACTTGTAGCCGGTGCCCTCGGTGTAGAACTCGGTGGCGGCGACGTCGAGCGCGAGCGCGACATCCGAACCGAGCTTCAGGCCGGTCTCGGCGATCGCCTCGCTGATGAGGTCGAGCGCTTCCTTGGTGCCGGCAACGTCCGGAGCGAAGCCCCCCTCGTCCCCGAGACCGGTAGCCAGGCCCTTGCTCTTGAGGACCGACTTGAGCGAGTGGTAGACCTCGGCGCCCCAGCGCAGGGACTCCTTGAAGGTGGGGGCGCCGATCGGCGCGACCATGAACTCCTGCACGTCGACGCCGGTGTCGGCGTGGGCGCCACCGTTGAGGATGTTCATCATCGGCACCGGCAGGATGTGGGCGTTCGGGCCACCGACGTAGCGGAACAGCTCCAGACCGGACGACTCCGCACCGGCCTTGGCGACCGCGAGCGACGCGCCGAGCAGCGCGTTCGCGCCGAGCCGGCCCTTGTCGGGGGTGCCGTCGGTGTCGAGCAGCGCCTGGTCGACGGTGCGCTGTTCGGTGGCGTCGAGGCCGATGATGGCCGGCGCGATCTCACCGAGAACCGCCTCGACGGCCTGCTCGACGCCCTTGCCCAGGTAGCGGTCGCCGCCGTCGCGCAGCTCGACCGCCTCGTGCTCACCGGTGGACGCACCGGACGGCACCGCAGCGCGAGCGAAACTTCCGTCGTCGAGCAGCACCTCGACCTCGACCGTGGGGTTGCCCCGGGAGTCGAGGATTTCGCGGGCTCCTACCTGCTCAATGATGGCCACTGGCTGATTCTCCTTCGATGGACTTCACGCTGCGGGGTCTGCACGCTGGGGACAGCCTAACGGTCCCCACCTGGGCACGAGGCACCACTCGCCCCGGAGCCGCGACCGAACCCGGACCGATCGGACTCCGGTCGGTACAAATCGACCGGACCGGTCACGGTCGCACCCCGACGCTGTAGGCGGCGGCGCGGTCGCGAACCAGAGCCATGTAGTCGGCCGAACGGTTGTAGGCGAACAGCGCGGCCGTCCAGCCTTCCGCTGTCGTGAGGTCGCCGCCGCGGTCGCACAGATACAGTCCCGCGCTGAGCGCCGCGTCGTCGAGATTGTCGGGGTCGGCGACGCCGTCGCCGTTGGCGTCGGTACCCCACCGGACCCATGTTTCGGGGATGAACTGCATCGGGCCCATCGCCCGGTCCAGGACGGGATCGCCGTCGAGTCGGCCGCCGTCGGTGTCGCGGATCTCTTCGAGACCGGGTCCACCGTCGAGGGGAACCCCGCGGATCGGCGGCGACACCGCGGCGTTGTCGTCGGCGCGGGCACCCCCGTGCCGCCCGTGCCCGCTCTCGACACTGCCGATCCCGGCGAGCGTGGTCCACGCGAGTCCGCAGTCCGGGCGGCTGCGAGCCAGCACGACGGCCGCGTGACCGTAGGCCTCCAGGGCGACGACGGGGATGCCCATTGCCTCGGCCTGCGGTTCGGCCCAGTCGCGCAGCTGCGCAGCGGTGCGGCCCGATCCGTCCACGTCGATGGCCGGCACCGGGAAACCCGCGCCCGGCGGAACGCCTTCCGGGATGGGGATCGGTGGTTCGCTCGGCGTCAGGATCGAGACGGCGACGGCCAGGACGACCACCGTCGCGAGCACACCGAACAACAGCCGCGGCCACGGCGAACGAGGTCGCACGGGCCGCGGGAGCGGTGGATTCGTCGCAGTCGGCTGCACGTCCCCATCTTCCACATCGCTATTAAAGGCCAGGTAAAGGGGCTTAAGGCCCTTGCCCGATTCGCACTCGCGCGGTGTATGTTTCGTTCCGCACCAAAAGAAGAGGTTCGCCTCACCTAACCGCGCTGGAGTTCCATATGTCCGTGTTTGCCGCCGCCGGCGCTCCGTCCATCGCCACGCAGCTCGCCGGCTCCGGCCTCATCGGACTCCGGGAAGGACTCGAAGCCGGCATCGTCGTGATGATCCTCGTCGCGTTCCTGGTCAAGGCCGAGCGGCGCGACGCGTTGAAATGGGTGTGGCTCGGCGTCGGCATCGCCGTCGCGATGGTCGTCGCGACCTTCCTCATCATTCATTTCGGCACCTCGACGCTCGACGGCCTGGCCGCGGAGATCGCCGCCGGCATCGCCTCCCTCGTTGCCGTCGTCATCGTCACCGCGATGGTGCTGTGGATGCGCAAGGCGGCCCGCTCGATCTCCGGCGATCTGAAGTCCGGGATGGAGAAGGCCCTGATCGTCGGTCCGTCCGCGGTGCTGACCCTGGCCTTCTTCGCGGTCGGCCGCGAAGGACTCGAGACCGCGCTGCTGATGGTCGGCTACGCCGAGAACACCGCCGGCAGCGTGTGGCCGCTGGTCGGCCTGCTGCTCGGCATCGCCCTGGCCGCCGTCCTCACCGTCCTGATGTATCTCGGGGCCGTCCGCATCGACATGGCCAAGTTCTTCGAGTACACCGGGGCGTTCCTCGTCGTCGTGGCCGCCGGCATCCTCGCCTACGGGATCCGCGCCCTGCAGACCGGTGGCGTGCTGCCCGGCGCGAGCAATCTCGCCTTCGACGTCTCGGCCCACTACGACGCCGGCAGCTGGTACGGCACCGTCCTCGGCGGCATCCTCAACGTGCGCCCGGACCCGACGGTCCTGCAGTTCGTCGCCTGGCTGGCCTATCTGGTGGTCGTCCTGTTCCTGTTCCTGCGCCCGACCGCCTCCCCCGCGCCGGCTCCTGCGGCCGACGAAACCGCCACCGTCTGAATCTTCCGTTCCGTGCACAATCTCCTCCCGAAAGGCACCGACCCGATGCGTCGTACCACCTATGCCCTGGCGGCCGCCGCCGTTCTACCCCTCGCACTCGCGGGCTGCACCGAGAAGTCGTCGGCCGACGCCGAGGCCGTCGCGGTCACCGCCACCGACTCGACGTGCGAGGTCGCCGTCACGGAGGGCACCACCGGGCACAACACGTTCGCGGTGACCAACAACGGAACCAAGGTCACCGAGTTCTACGTGTTCGACAACGGTGACCGCGCGCTCGGCGAGGTCGAGAACATCGGCCCCGGCCTGACCCGCCAGCTCATCGTCAACATCCCCGAGCCGGGCGACTACGAACTGTCCTGCCGCCCCGGGATGGTCGGCGAGGGCATCCGGCAGGCGTTCACCGTGACCGGTGATTCCAAGGCCGCCACCGACGCCGACGGCAAGCTCGCCGAGGCCGCCGACGGCTACCGCCGCTACATCCGCAGCCAGACCGAGGCGCTGGTCACGACCGTCGGCGAGTTCGTCGCCGCCGTCAAGGCCGGCAACGTCGACGAGGCCAAGCGCCTGTACCCGCTCTCGCGCACCTACTACGAGCGCATCGAGCCGGAGGCCGAGAGCTTCGGCGATCTCGACCCGCGCCTCGACCTGCGCGAAGCCGACCTGGAACCGGGCCAGGCGTGGACCGGCTTCCACAGGCTCGAGAAGGACCTGTGGGTCGACGGCCTGAAGCCCGACACCAACGCCATCGCCGACCAGCTCGTCGTGGACATCCAGGAGCTGTCGGACCTGGTGAACGCCGACGACTACACCGTCGATCCGACCCGCATCGCCGGTGACGCGCAGGGCCTGCTCGACGAGGTGTCGACCTCCAAGATCACCGGCGAGGAGGACATCTTCTCGCACACCGACCTGTACGACTTCCAGGCCAACGTCGACGGCTCGCAGGCCGCGGTCGCCGCGCTGCGCCCGATTCTCGACGAGCAGGATCCCGAACTCGGCCAAGCCATCGACGCCCGCTTCGCGGATCTCGACGCGGCGCTCGCGCAGTACCGCCAGGGCGATGTGTTCGTCTCCTACGACACCGTCACCGAGCCGCAGCGCCAGGAACTGTCCCGCCTGATCGACGCGCTGTCCGCCGAGGTCAGCAAGGTGCAGGGCGTCGTCGCGGAGGCGTCGGGCGCATGACCGGCCGGCCGACCACCGAACCCGATCCGCAGCACTCGTCCGGAATCTCCCGGCGGCGGCTGTTCGGCGCCGTCGGCGCCGGAGCGGTACTCGCCGGTGCCGGCGCGGTGGTCGGCCGGGCCACCGCACCGCACCCGGGCCCCGGCACCGACGGTGTCGTGCCGTTCCACGGCGAGCACCAGGCCGGCATCGTCACCCCCGCCCAGGACCGCATGCACTTCGTGACGTTCGACGTCACCACCCGCGACCGCGACGAGCTGATCGATCTGCTGAAGACGTGGACCGCGATGGCCGAGCGGATGACCGCCGGGCTCGAGGCCACCGAGGACGGCGCGACCGGCGACGGCGCGTACCACCCGCCGAGCGACACCGGCGAGGCGCTGGACCTGGACGCGTCGCAACTGACCCTCACGATCGGGTTCGGCCCGTCGCTGTTCGACGACCGGTTCGGACTCGCCGATCTCGCGCCGGCCGCACTACAGGACCTTCCGCACTTCCCCGCCGACAATCTCGATCCGGCACGGTGCGGCGGCGACATCGCGATCCAGGCCTGCGCGAACGACCCCCAGGTCGCCGTGCACGCGATCCGCAACCTCGCGCGCGTCGCGTTCGGCACGGCGTCGGTGCGGTGGTCGCAACTCGGGTTCGGCCGCACCTCGTCGACGTCCACCTCGCAGGTGACGCCGCGGAACCTGTTCGGGTTCAAGGACGGAACCAACAACCTCAAGGCCGAGGATCCGGCCGCGCTCGCGGAGTCGGTGTGGGTCGACGCCGCCGACGACCAGGCCTGGCTCGCCGGCGGCACCTACCTGGTGGCCCGGCGCATCCGCATGCTCATCGAGCAGTGGGACCGCGCGATCCTCAAGGAACAGGAAGCGGTGATCGGCCGAGACAAGCGCGAGGGTGCCCCGCTCGGTCAGAAGAACGAGTTCGACGAACTCGACCTCGAATCGAAGGGTCCGGACGGACTGCTCGTCCCGGAGACCTCGCATGTGCGACTGGCGTCGGCACAGAACCTCGGCGGGATCCGCATCCTGCGGCGCGGCTACAACTTCACGGACGGTTCCGACGGTTTCGGGCACCTCGACGCCGGGCTGTTCTTCATCGCGTTCTGCCGCGATCCGCAGAAGCAGTTCGTGCCGATGCAACTCGCACTCGCCCGGGCCGACGCCCTCAACGAGTACATTCAGCACGTCGGATCCGCTGTCTTCGCGTGTCCACCCGGCCCCACCGAGGGCGGGTACTGGGGGCAGCAACTGTTCGAGGCCTGAAAATGCGCCTACGCCGGTGATTTCGCCCTGAATCACCGACGCAGGCGGGGGAAGGTGGGCCGCCGAGGGGTGGGACGGCCCACCGGGGGTCAATAGGCGCCGTTGCCGCGCAACACCGCGCCGATCGTGCGCCACAGGATCGCGAGATCCATGGCGAAGGTCCAGGTCTCCACGTATCTCAGGTCCGCGCGCACCGATTCCTCCCACGAGAGGTTGCTGCGCCCGCTGACCTGCCAGAGTCCCGTGAGCCCCGGCTTGACGAACAGGCGTCTGCGCATTCCGTCCTCGCTGTAGCGGGCGACTTCGGACTCGAGCGGTGGACGCGGACCGACCAGCGACATGTCGCCGGTGACGACGTTGAACAATTGCGGGAGTTCGTCCAGTGAGTACCTCCGGATGAACTTGCCCACCCGCGTCACCCGGGGGTCGTCGTAGATCTTGAACAGCACACCGGCCCCGATGTCCCGGTCGGCGACCTCGGCCAGCCGATCCTCGGCGTTCACGACCATGCTGCGGAACTTGTACATCGTGAAGGTTCGACCGTCCCGTCCCACCCGCGTCTGTTTGAACAGCGCCGGCCCCGGGCTCGTCACGCGGATCGCGACGGCGATGGCGAGCAGCACCGGGGCGAGAAGCGCGACGATCAGCAGCGCGGCGACCCGGTCGAAGACGTTCTTCACCAGCCAGGACGGGCCGGAATAGCGCGGTGCGGAGAACTTCAGCAGGGGAAGACCCGCGAGCGGAGCCATGTGCAGCCGCGGACCGACCAGATCCATGAGAACGGGTGCCATGAGGAGGTCCGTGCCGGTCCGCTCCAGATCCCAGCTCAGCGCCCGGGTCTTCGAGTGCGTCCAATCACTGGACGGCAGCAGCGCAACCGCCTGGAATCCGTGCAGGGCGACGATGCCGACGATGTCGTCCTCGGTGCCCAGGACGGGTACGTCGTCGATCGCGAGTGGTGCCTTCCCGCGGAACGAATCGGCCGGAAGGCAGATACCATCGATTTCCCATCCCGAATCCAGGAACTCGGACGATCGCGCCAGCAGTTCGTGTACTTCCACCGTGTCCCCTGCGACCAGAACCGACCAGACATACGCTCCCTTCCGTCGCCGCCTCCGGATGTAATGGCGGAGCCCCAGACGAGCGCACACCGTCGTGAGCGCGGCCAACGGCAGGGCACCGAAGATCCACGACTGACCGGCGGCGGTTCCCCACGCGTAGCCGGCCACCGCGAGCACCGCGATCGCGAGCGCGTAGGCGCGGCCGACCCGCCGGAACTCCTCGGCTCCCGAACCGAGAATCCTTGCATCCCAAGATCTCTGAGACGCGAGGGCAATCATCGCCACGATCGGCAGGACCGCGACGAGGCCGAGCGAGCGGCCGGCCGGAAACGCCAGATGGTGGTAGCCGAATGTCACCACGGCGTCGGCCGCGAGGACACACAGAAGATCGACGCAGCACGCGAGCACCGCATATCGGCGTTCCCACCACGGACGCGAAACCTTTTCCGGAGCAGCACATCCCGGGAGCACTCCGCGGGCCACAGGCGCCGCCGGCTCGAACGAGAATGTAATCCGGGATACGAATTCCCCCACCCCGGCCCCTGCACCTCTGTCGTTCTTGTACATGGAAAAGGACCCCCATTCCGGGGATGAATGGCTCCAGTTCCCTAAAAACCTACCTGAGGATTGTTTTGGGCGCAATAACGAACTGCGGGTCCCCACCCGGGTCACTTCGTGCTCTCGAACCGGGTCACGCCTCACCGATGTAATGCATCCACTCCAGTACGAGTAGTGCCTGCGCCCAGAGGTCTCGGATCTATCGCCGATCCTCGATGCGATCGGCCGCGAGCGACTCGCGGCTGCCCTCACGCCGCCACGGCAGATCGATCCGGCCGCGTCGGAGCATCTCGCCGATCACGTCGGCAGGCCGGGGCCGGCTCAGCAGGAAACCCTGCGCGCGAGTGCACCCGAGCGCGAGCAACTCCGCGGCCGCCACTTCGGATTCGAGCCCCTCGGCAACCACGTCCAGACCGAACGCCGCCGCCAGGCCCATGATCGATTCGACGATGACCCGGTCGCTCTTGCTGCGCTGCAGGTTCAGTACGAACACCTTGTCGATCTTGAGTGTCTGCACCGGAAGCGATTTCAGGTGCGCGAGCGAGCTGTACCCGGTACCGAAGTCGTCGATCGCGCAACGGACACCCAGCCGGTCGAGGCGGCGCAGCGTCATGCGCGAGCGTTCCAGATCGCTGACCACCACGTACTCGGTGATCTCGATGCCCAGCGACGAGCTGTCGAGACCGAATTCCTCGAGGGTGCTCTCCACCGTCTCGACGAAATCGAGGCTCACCAGCTGCACCGGCGAGACGTTGACGTTCATCCGGAGGTTCAGTCCGGGTATCTCCTTCTTCCACTGGGCCAGCTGTGCGCACGCCTCGTGCAGAACCCAGGCGCCCAGCTCACCGGCCAGGTTGGTCGACTCCGCCACCTCGATGAACTCCGTCGGCTGCAGTCTCCCGAGCACCGGATGGTTCCAGCGGACCAAGGCCTCGACCCCGACGATCGTGCCGTCGACGAGATCGACTTCGGGCTGGTACTCCAGGGTGAGATGTTCGCTGTCGATGGACGTCCGCAGACTGAGCTCGATCAGGTTGCGGCGTTCACTGGCCCCCCGCATGTCCTCGGTGTATGCGACGACACTGTTGCCACCTTTGCTCTTGGCCATCAGCATCGCCTCGTCGACGCGCCCCAACAGCGCCACCGGCGTGATGCGACCCGGTTCTCCGACCGCCACGCCGAGGCTGCCCCCGCGCCCGACTACCTGACTTCCGAGCTGAACCGACATCCCGACCGCCCAGCGCAACGCGTCGGCGCGCTGGTGGGCGTCTTCGAGGGACACCGGACCGTCGAGGACGATGACGAACTCGTCGCCGCCCAGCCGCGCCACCAGATCACCCGGATCGCACACGCGGAGCAGGCGCTGAGCAGTGCGGTAGAGGAACACATCGACGGCCGCGTGCCCCAGGAAGTCGTTGAGCGGTTTGAGCCGATCCAGGTCCAGGAAAAGTACCGCCACCGGTCCCGGTTGCCCCGGCCGCAGTCGCTGCTCGAGGTGTTCGAGCAGTGCCCGACGGCTGGCCAGTCCGGTCAGTTCGTCGTGATACGCCGCGTCACGCAGTTCCTGTTCGGCGCGCACCCGCGCCTGCACCTGCGCGAGCAGCGCCGCGATCATCGTGAGTGTGTTGATCTCCTCCTCGCTCCAGTCCCGCTCGCCCGCCTTGATGAATCCGAGCGTGCCGGTCGTGACCGTGCCCGAGATCAACGGGACCGCGGCGACGGAGACCGCGGGCACGCCGGACCCGGCGAAGACCCGGTCGGCGTAACCCGAGCCGGATTTCGACGGACTGCTGACCGCGGGTTCCTTCATGTCCTCGGTCATCGCGAAGATCGGGTCGGCGTCGCGGAAATACACGACCCCCAACGGGTCCGGATCCGGGACGAACGGTCGCGGGGGCCACTCCGCCACCAGGACGGTCGCGTGGATGTCGTGGTCGTTGTACCGGAGGAACGAGGTGTCCACGCCGAAGTACTCGACGAGTGTGCGCAAGACCTGCTCGATCGCGGACCGATGGGTGACCGCGTCCACCGGCATCAGGAACGAGGCCACACGTGTGACGATGTTCTCGACACTTCCGACAGCCATCTTTCACCACCGAAAATTTGTGTCAACGACTCCGCTCGACCGCGTACGACGCCGAATTCAGGACGATCTTCGTACCCTATCCGAGCGTCGAGCGCTACGGATCGGTTCCGGCGTTCCGTGACCGACCCGGAGCAGAATCGCATGCCGGTCCCCCGGTTTCGATCCGAGCACGTCATCGAGCGCGGAACGCAGCCGGCGGATCGTGGGTACCCGAGGCGCGCAGAGGCGGACCAGATCCTCGTCGTCCTCCGCGTAGAGGAAGACCGGCGACGTCGGCTGGACCGACAGCCCGAGCTCCTGCGCGCAGATCCACACGTTTTCGGTGACCATCCCGGCACGCATGTAGTCGACCGGATCCGGTCCCGGCGCAGTCACGGCGATCACCGCAGCACTGTGGCGTATGCGCTCACCGGTGATGCGCCCGAGGCCCTGGCCGAGGTCCCACTCCTCCAACTGTTCGAGCACGTCGTTTCGCAGTGCCACTTCGAGCATGGTGCGCTCGACGTCGTCCAGACCGAGCGCGTCGACATCGATCCCGCTCTCGAGGCCACCGGAGGCGGGCCAGCGCAGCTCGGCCACCATCTCGCGTCGCAACGACTCGGTCAGATAGCGGATCCGGTCCGATTCGGCGAGGATTTCGGCGACGGCGGCCAGATTCTCGGCGCCCTCGACGACGCGGATGTCGCCGCCTTCCTGCCGGGCCGCGGCGTGCAACGCCTCGATTTCGGTCTCCGACAGCGACGTCCCGTCACACGGTCGCCGATTGGTGCAGCGGGCGAGCGTCGCGTCGTACCGGGCGGCCAGGGAGGGGTCGGCGCCGGCGGCGAACTCCATCGTCGCGAACGGCTCCCCGACTCGGCCGAGGCCGTCGGCGGCCCACCGCACCGGTCCGAGAATGCCGTGGGCGGCTGCGGCGATGCGGGCGTTCTGCAGTGCAGCGCCGAGCGCCACATACGTGCCCCGACATCGGATATCGATGGCGGTGGGAACGAAATCGGCCGCGAGTGTGACGGTGAGGCAATCGTCGTCCGCAGTGATCGACCAGGGCTGGCTGTTCCCCCCGGAGGGGGCTCGGGAAGCCGCGTACAACACCCGGTCCACCGGGTCGTCGGGAGGGCCGCCGAGGTCGACGGGCCGATCGGGTGCCGTCACCCGGCCGGCCGGAGGAACGAGCCCGTCGAGGAGATCGTCGATGTCCACGCCGGACCGCCCGGACTTCAGGGACATACCCAAACCGATCCGTCGCACCGCGGCTGCGACCGCCGCTCCCCCCAGCATCACCTCACTGCCCAGCTGAGGCCAGGTCGTCAGTGATCGATCGATCTCGAGGAGCGAGGCGCCCATCCGGGAGGAGAGCCGATCGGCACCGAGCAGCCGGAGTGCGAACAGGATCTTCTCGCGGCCGGACAGGGTTGCCAGCCGCTCCGGCCGGACGTCCTCGAACAGTCCGTGGAAGGGCGTTGCGGCATCCTGATCGAAACGCTCGACGTCGATCAGCCCCCGGTCGCTCGTCGCCATGACGACGGGCACTCCACGCTTCGCGGCCTCGATCCGCAATCCGATCTTGGTGTCGAACGAATCGCACTCGTCGACGAGCACGTCGAGCCCGTCGACGAACGCGGCCGCGGTGTCCGGCCGGACTCCGTCCGGCCACACGCAGAGCTCGAGATAGGGGTCCAGCTCCGCGAGGCGCCGGGCCACGACGACGGCTTTGTTGACACCGAGGTCCACCAGCGAACCGGGCACGCGGTTGAGGTTCGACAGTTCGATCGCATCGAAATCGGCAAGCCGCAGCGTCCCACACAGACCGTCGAGCACCAGCGCCTGCGCGACCGCGGAACCGGCACTGAGCCCCACCACACCCACCGTCTGCTCGCGCAACCGGTCCTGCTCCTGCACCGTGAGCTTGTTCCGGTTCCGATCGAATCGGAGTCGCCGGAACGATCGGGGACCGAGCACCCGCACCACGGTCCGCCGCCACGGATAGTGCACCCACCGCGGAGCCTCGTCGAGCAGGTCGGAATCCGGGGAGGGCAGTATCCCCCGCATTTCCTTCAGCTGATCGGCCAGACGATCGACGACCGCAACGCCTGGATCCGCGCGCAGGGCATGCAGGGTCTCCATGTCCGTTGCCCGGCCTTCCACGAGCACGGACGCTTCCCAGGTCGAACGCCCGAGCGCAGTCACCTCGCGTCCCCGCCGCTCGGCGGCACCCGCATCTCGGCGACGACGACCGGAGCCTGGGGACGGTTGCGATGCCTGTCCCACCACATCAGGCGTGTCCGGTATCGCGCGTCCGGGTAGGGAGTCGCGCGGATACGGTGGTCCACCACGCCACCGCAGGTCTTCCACAGTTCGAGCACGTTGTCCGCCGCCGTGGCCATCATGAACCGGACGTCGAGCAGGTCCATGAACATCGCACCCATCTGCGCCAGCGCGAGTGTCAGTTCACGCCGATGCGGCAGTCCCTCGGCGACCCAGGCCGCCTTCGCCTCGATGACTCCGGCCGGGATCCGGGCCTCGATCATCCTCCGGATCCGGTCGACGTCCTGCGGCGTCGTCCACTCGTGAAGAGCATGGGACTCCTCGGCCCGGGTGTACGGCCCCTGGGCACGCAACCCGCCCACCACGACGCCCCGCGAATCGAGTGCCGCGTGGAACAGGGCCGTCGTCTCACCGCTGCGCACCCGCTCGTAGTCCAGGGCGGATTCCACCCCGAAGCGCCGGTAGGCGCGCAACGCACCCGAAATGTACTCGCGCCACAGATCCGGCACAGCGCGCGGCGGGGCGGCCACGAAGTGATATCCCGACGCATGGTCCCGGTGAACAGAAACCTGCGACTGCGTCGTTTCCGCCACCGGTTTCGACGCAAGCCGCACGGCTCGGTTCATTGTTCACCCTCCGAACGTGTCACTCCCCCGGCCGGCGTGCACACGTCCGCTGCAACGACCGACTCGTAACAATCATCGCGTACGGATTGGAGGGATGAGACGTTTACGGCTCAATCCCTCTCTTTTTGATCAGATTGATCAGACCAACCGGATGAACAGGTCCGTTTCACCGTCCGATCGGATGGTCGCCACCTCACCGCCGTAGGCGCGTTCGATTCGTCCCTCCTTCTCCGCGAGTTCGACCTGATCCCAGACGTCCTCGACCGGATCGCCGTCGTCGGCATCGTTCGTGAAATGAGCAAAATATGCGGTCGGTACCGTCACCATCGAGTCCCCGACCGGGAGGTCGTCCACACCATTGCAGCGGTACCCGACCACCGCGGACCAGCCCACCTCGGGATTGCACACGTACGCCACGACGACCTCGTCGATGCCACGTGCCCGTATGCGGTCCTCGGTGAACGCCATCAGTTCCGAACGCTGGGCCGCTGCACCGGGTGCCATTCCCGGGAGAACCAGCCCTCCCACTCCGAACGAGTGAAGTTTCACAACCTCGAAACTCACTGCACACCAACGTCTTTCGATGATCCGACGTGGTCCGGAAGACTGATCGACACGTAGAGATCGATCGCGTACGCGTGCGGATAGAACTCGAAATCGCCCACGAAGGATCGGACGATCGCACCCGAACTTTCCGCGTCGTGGATCTGCTCCCACAGATCGGCGACCACACCCGGGAACGAACCGGTCGACGAGAACTTTGCATACGTGCCCGCAGGCACCCAGGACACGATATGACCCGGTGTCACCTGGTCGAGCGAATCACACTGGTATCCCACGGTTTGCGTGTAGTACGAGCCGACTTCCTCCGCAGGATCGGTGTACGCGGACGCGAGCGGTCCGCCGAGCTCCTGCTTGAGGACGGCATGCCATGCTCGCTCGAGGTCTCGATCACGCAGCTTTCCCAGCGGCCGGCGGGGGCTGCGGACCGGCAACCCCGCCACCAGGGTTCGTTTTCGCTGGACGATATGGAACGACATCGGGCAACCTCCCAACCCTCTGGTTCCGAACAGCACACATCCCGCGTGGTCCCCCGACGAATGCGAACGATGTGAGTTACATCGAGTCTAGGGCCGCTTTCCGGCGGTTTCTCCACAACCTCCAAAAACAATCTCGAAGTCTCTTTTCGTCTTTCCTGCAGCCTTCAAGTATGGTTAGCTGGGCTTGTCGGACTCTGCGTCGCCATTTGAGTGTCGGTGCGGATCCTCAGCGCCCGAGGGGTTAAGCGATGAGATGCCGTCTCTGCGATTCCGAACACCTGCTGAGCGTGCTGGACCTCGGCGCCACCCCGCCCTGCGAGCGATTCCTCCTCGAGGAGGAACTCGACCTCCCCGAAACCACCTATCCCCTCCACCTCCGCCTCTGCGAAGACTGCCTCCTCCTGCAGATTCCCGCGCTCATCACGCCCGAGGACACGTTCTCGGACTATGCATACTTCGCGTCGTACTCCGACTCCTGGGTGGAGCACGCACGCCGTTTCGTCGAGAGGGCCGTCCACGACCTCGAACTGGGTCCGCACTCGTCGATCGTCGAAGTCGCCAGCAACGACGGATACCTGCTCCGCCACGTCGTCTCCGCCGGCATCCCGTGCCTCGGCATCGAACCGTCGGTCAACGTCGGGGCCGCCGCCCGCGGGATCGGGGTGCCCACGCTCACCGCGTTCCTCGACGAGGGCACCGCCGAGGACATCCGCCGGGAGTACGGTCCGGCCGATCTGGTCGTCGCGAACAATGTCTATGCCCATGTCCCCGACCTGCTCGAGTTCACGCGGGCACTCCGCATCCTCGTTGCCGACGAGGGATGGCTCAGCATCGAGGTCCACCACGCGCTGAACCTGGTCCGCGCGGCCCAGTTCGACACCATCTACCACGAGCACTTCCAGTACTACACGGTTCTATCGGCGATGCGCGCGCTTGCGACCGCCGGCCTGGAGGTCGTCGACGTCGAACAACTGAACACCCACGGGGGATCCATTCGGCTGTGGGTGCGACCCGAGGAGTCCGCCGGCCCCCCAGGCCCCCGGGTCGAAGCTGTTCTCGAACAGGAACGGGAAGCCGGGTTACATGCGACGCAGGGGTACACGGATCTCGAGCCCCGTGCGCAAGCGATCCGGAGGGAACTCCTGCGGTTCCTGCTGGACTGCCGCGACCGCGACCTGACGGTCGTCGGCTACGGCGCCCCAGGCAAAGGCAACACCCTCCTGAACTATTGCGGCATCCGCCCCGACCTGATGCGGTACACCGTCGACCGCAACCCGTACAAACACGGCCGCTACACCCCCGGCGTCCGGCTTCCGATCCACCCACCGGAGGACCTCCAGAAGGACCGGCCCGATGTCGTCGTCGCGCTGCCGTGGAACCTCGAGCCGGAACTGACGGAACAACTCCGAACCATCGACGCGTGGGGTGGCCGTCTGGTCTTCCCCCTACCGACCCTGCACACCGCTATCGGTCCCAGCGACTTCGTAAGGAGCGTCAGATTATGAAGGTCGTACTCTTCTGTGGCGGATACGGCATGCGCATGCGCAACGATCGCCACGACGAGATTCCCAAACCCATGCAGATGGTGGGGCCCCGACCCCTGCTGTGGCACATCATGAAGTACTACGCCCACTACGGCCATACCGACTTCATCCTCTGCCTCGGTTACGGCGCGACCAAGATCAAGGAGTTCTTCCTCGACTATCACGAGGAACAGTCCAACGACTTCGTCATGCACGACAACCGGATCGAGATGCTCCACACCGACATCAGCGACTGGTCGATCACCTTCGTCGACACCGGGCTCGAATCCGCGATCGGCGAGCGACTGCGTCGTGTCCGCGCTCATCTCGGCGGCGAACGGTACTTCCTCGCCAACTACGCCGACGTACTGACCGACGCTCCCCTCGACCACATGATCGAGTGCTACCACCAATCCGGAGCTGCGGCCTCGATGCTCGTCGTTCCACCCCAATCGTCGTTCCACTGCGTCAACGTCGCCGAGAACGGCGAGATCAAGGAGATCATCCCCGTCGGCAACCTGCCGATCTTCGAGAACGGTGGGTACTTCGTGCTGAGTCAGGAGATCTTCGACCTCCTACCGCCGGGCGGCGACCTGGTCACCGACGTCTGCGGGACCCTCGCGGGCCAGGGGCGACTGTTCGGGTACCGCCACGACGGCTTCTGGAAGCCGGCGGACACCTTCAAGGAACGTGCCGAACTCGACGACAACTATGCGCGCGGTATCCATCCGTGGACGGTGTGGGAATCGGAACCCGCGGGGGTGCAGTCGTGATCGAACTCCTGGCCTCGGGCGTACGCGAGATCGCCGCGATCGGCGCGCACTGCGACGACATCGCGATCGGGGTCGGTGGCACACTGCTCACCCTGACGGCACGAGCGACCGCACCCACACGCGTCCACGTCTTCGTCATCGCCGGGGAGGATTCCCGGCGTGAGATCGAGGAACGGCACGCACTTGCGGCGTTGTGCCCCGGCGCCGAGATCGAGTTCACCATCCTCGACGTCCCGGACGGTCGCGCCCCGGGATACTGGGAGGCCATCAAGACCGCCCTCGAAGCGTTCCGGCGCGCGTGCGAACCCGACGTGGTCTTCGCGCCGCAACGCGGGGACGCTCATCAGGACCACCGCCTGCTCGCGGAACTGGTGCCGACGGCGTTCCGCGATCACCTGATCCTCGGATACGAAATCCTCAAATGGGAATCCGACACCCCTCGAACGACGATCTATCACCCGCTGACGCGCAAGATCGCCGAGGAGAAGGCACGAATCCTGCTCAAGCACTACCCGTCCCAGACCGATCACGACTGGTTCGACGAAGACGCGTTCCTCGGATTGTCGCGGCTCCGCGGCGTGCAGTGCCGGCGACCGCACGCCGAGGCGTTCATCGTGGAGAAGGCCACCATCGCCTTCGGAAAGGCATGAATCATGCGCGTTCTCGTCACCGGCCATCAGGGCTATCTCGGATCGGTCATGGTGCCGGTACTCCGGGCACACGGCCACGATGTCACAGGTCTGGACTCCGGTCTCTTCGCCGATTGCGTACTCGGCACCGAACCGGACGACCCTCCGACGCTGCGCCTCGACCTCCGTGACGTCACGGCCTCCCACCTCACGGGTTTCGACGCGGTGATCCACCTCGCGGCGCTGTCGAACGATCCGCTCGGCTACCTGGAGCCGCAGATCACCTACGAGATCAACCACGAGGCCTCCGTCCGGCTCGCACGGTGCGCGAAGGCGGCAGGTGTACGCCGCTTCCTCTATGCGTCGACCTGTTCGGTGTACGGTGCGGCCGGGTCGGATCCGGTCGACGAGAACGCACCGCTGCGCCCCCTCACGCCCTACGCCGAGAGCAAGGTGCGCGTAGAAGACGATGTCGCGGCGATGGCGGACTCCGGATTCTCCCCGGTGTTCCTGCGCAATGCGACGGCCTTCGGATTTTCTCCACGGTTGCGCGCGGACATCGTGCTCAACAACCTGGTGGGGCACGCGGTGCTCACCGGCAAGGTCAAGGTCCTGTCCGACGGCACGCCCTGGCGGCCGCTCGTCCACGCCCGGGATATCGCGCAGGCATTCGCGCGGTGTCTGGAGGTGCCCGTCGGGACGATCCACTGCAAAGCGTTCAACGTCGGCGCCGAGATGAACAATCAGACCGTCGCGGAGATCGCACAGGCTGTGGTCGACACCGTTCCCGATTCGACACTGATGATCACCGGTGAGTACGGATCCGATCCGCGTTCGTACCGGGTGGACTTCGGTGCTGCCCGCACGAAACTGGAGTTCGAGGCGACATGGAGTGTCGCCGACGGAGCCGCGGAGTTGTACGAGCAATACACGCTCGCCGGACTCACCGCGGAGGACTTCGACGAACGATTCACCCGGCTGGCTCGACTCGAAATGCTCAGGAGAACGGGAGTTCTCGATGACTCGATGCGCCGTGTCACCTCAGCAGCGTGAGCAATTCCTGCCAACTCCCGGCGTTCGCATCGCGCTCGGACACGACCGTCACGGGCAGCGGCCATTCGATCGCCAGATCGGCATCGTCGTAGGCGACGGCGAGGTCCTCCGCGGGATCGTGCGGCCGGTCGATCCGGTAGCAGACGTCCGCGGTCGGCGTCAGCGCCTGGAAACCGTGCAGGAATCCCGGCGGAACGTACAGGTGGCGGAACTCGTCGTCGTCGAGCACGAATGTCTGCTTCGTCCCGAAAGTCGGCGAAGCGGGCCGGATATCGACCAGCACGTCGTGAATCGCGCCGTGGGCGCACCGCACGAGCTTCGCTTCCCCGCGACCCGCGCGTCCGTGCATACCCCGGACAACGCCACGGCCGGAACGGGATTGGGAATCCTGGACGAACGATGCGGCCGCGCCCGGTCTGCCGAGGTACTCGTCGAAGATCGACGCGTCGAACGTACGGGTGAACAATCCACGGTCGTCGCGGTGAGGCTGCGGAACAAGAACCAGGACGTCGGACAGGTCCGCCTTCTCGATGCGCATGAGGAGATCGTCCCATGAACGCATGCCGAGGATGCGGGATGCCGAATCTGCAGCGAGTACTGGATCTCGGGCAGGTTCCTGCGGCGGACAGTTTTCCCCGGGTCTCCGACTCCGTCCGAGACGACGAGGCCTGCCACTCCCTTGCGATGGATCTGTGTACCGTGTGCGGCCTCGCACAGCTTGCCGACGACGACACCACCACCGCCGAACCTCGTGGAATCGAACCGCAGGCCCTGAAGGAGCAGGCAGCAGAAGCGGTTCGGCGGGTCCGCGAATCGGGGCGGCTCCGGGGCGCGACGGTCCGCGAGTTCGGAAGCCCACACGGAGGCACATGGCTGCCGCTACTCGCCGAACACGGTTTCACCGTGCATGACGGACCCGCGGACGTCGTGATCGACAGCTTCGGCATCATGCACGATCCGAATCAGCGTGCGGCCTTCGCCGAACGAGCCGCGGCGACCGCACCGGACGGACTGTTGCTGCTGCAGTTCCACTCACTGGCCACCATCGTCCGGCTCGACCAATGGAATGCACTGCGTCACGGCCACTTCGCCTACTACTCGACAGCCGCACTGGTCCGACTGCTCGACGATGCCGGCATGTGCGCCGTGGACGCATGGACCTTCGACCTGTACGGCGGCACGGTCCTGGTGGCTGCCATGAACGGGCGTGGGAAACCCGGCGACTCGGTGCAGCGGGTCATCGTCGACGAAGCCGGGGCAACCGATCCGTGTGCCGTCCGCGCCCTGCAGCTCGCGGCCGACGACCACGCGCACTCGCTGCGCACGTGGCTCGAGAACGAAACCCGCTCCGGTACCCGGGTTTATGCGTACGGTGCGGCGTCCCGTGCGGTGGCACTGTTCCATCTCTCCGGAATCGACCGCAGGCTCGTGACGGCGGTCGCCGATGCCTCGCCCGCCAAGCAGGGACGCCGCATGCCGGGCACCGACGTACCGATCATCTCGCCGGAGGAACTCGTCGCCGCCGAACCGGATCGGGTCGTGCTCACCCTGCCCGACCTCTTGCCCGAAGTGGGGCGGCAATACCCGTCGCTGGAGGGTCGTTGGGTGGTCGACGGCCGATCCATTCGATGCGCCGCCACGACCGCGGCACCGGTATCCGGTCCGGCATCCGACCTGTCGTCACAGTGCTCCGAGGGACGTGATGCACGGTAGACGGGCAGTACTTCTGAAATGTGCGCGGGTATGGGTGTATCCGTTGTGGTGTGCCGTCGGCCGTTCCGACTCGGCCGATGCCGTCGTCGAGGATATCGACTGGTGGATGCGATGCATCGGCGACGCCGACCTTTCGGCACTCGACGAGTACTCTCGCTTCGCTTACCTGGCCGGAGCGCTGCCCGAGTTCCGCACGCTGGTCCACTACCGGCTTCGCGGGACACCGCTGCCACTTCGACTGCTGCTTCGCCGGCTCTATCGGCCGGCGGCCACACTCACACTCGACGCAGAACGGATCGGTCCCGGCCTGTTCATCCAGCACGGAGTCGGCACGATCGTCGCAGCGGAATCCGTGGGCAGCCACTGCTGGATCAATCAGCAGGTCACCATCGGACACGATGCCAACGGCAAGCCGACGCTTCGTGACGACGTGCGCGTAGGAGCCGGAGCGGTCGTGATCGGCCCGATAACGCTGCACGACGGAGCAACTGTCGGGGCGAATGCCACCGTACTTCACGACGTACCTCCGGGAACGACCGTCGTCGCCCCGCTGGCCACCGTCCTCAGACGTCGCCGAGTGGACGTCGACGAACCAGCCTAGGCACCCACAGCAAACACGGAATTACCTGCGCCACGAGAATTCCCAACACGGAAGCGGCAACCACTCCCAATGCACCGATCGGTCCTGCGGCCACTCCCCCGACACCAAGGCATATCGCGGCCATCACCACCGTCCACAGAGCCTGCCAGCGCGCCTCGTCGGGTCTGGTAAGCAGCACATTGGCAGGCAGGTATACCGCCTGCACCACGAGAAGGGCACCGAAAGCCGCTGCAAGCGGCAGTGACACCACAATTTGCCTACCTGACAATATCGATGTCACCACAGGTCCCAGCAGGGTCAACCCGATCGCCACGACAACCGCGTAACCAGCGAATACGACGGTAAGACGCCACCACATCCGGACCGTTTCGGTCGCGGCAGATCTCCGTTTCACGAACACCGGCCAATAGGCCAAGGCTGCCGTCGA
Organism: Rhodococcus sp. NPDC003383; assembly: GCF_053589115.1. Taxonomy (NCBI): domain Bacteria; kingdom Bacillati; phylum Actinomycetota; class Actinomycetes; order Mycobacteriales; family Nocardiaceae; genus Rhodococcus; species Rhodococcus sp. NPDC003383. The sequence continues at coordinate 341,708 of NZ_JBSFRG010000001.1, forward strand.
CAACACCGACCAGCACACACCGTAGATCTGGGCCATCAACGCATACTCCGACAACTCAGCGGGATCGGACCGATGAGCGAGCAGTATCCGTCCCGCCTGCAGCCCGACGGGCATCCCGACCGCGACCACGAAGAGCCACCCACTTCCCTCCAGCAACCGACTCCGGGCCGAGGTCGTCGAAACCCTCGCGAACGCCGAACGGCCCAACCCGCTTGCGCGGAGAGCAAGCACGGTGCCCAGGATCTGGCCGCAGAGCAATCCACCCAGAGACGAGACCGCATACCAGATTCCATCGACATCGATCGCATTCAGGATCAATGTCACCAGTAGGGCAAACGCGGGACAACTCATGAGCACCAGCGTGGCCAGAGGGTTCCGATCGATACCTATCAGAATGCGCACCCCGAGACCGGCAGGAATCGTCAGCGCAAAGACCGAGGCGGCGACCGTGATCGCCCACCTGTCCGAGGCGCCGGTCGACATTCCGAGGAGAACCCCCCAACCGTCGAAAGCCATGACGACCAGTGCCAGGACCACACATCCGGCAGCAATCGCCCCCAATACGCGATACGCGCGCCGAATCACCTCGGGGGCTTCCGGGTCTCGGTTCGGCCCGTGCAGCATGGCACTTGCACTCAGTACCGTCGCACCGATCCCGAGATCTGCGAACGGAACGAGAAGCGTGATGGTCGCGACCAACGACACGAGCCCGAACACGGCGGACCCGGTTTCACGCACTATCAAGGCAGTGTTGGCAAGTCCCAGCGCCGCGACTATCGGCGTGCCCAGAACTCGGTACACCGTGCTGTAGACCACGGCACGGCTTTCCTCGGGCGCGAGCCGATCTCGCTCCGACGCCATCAGCGGATCGAGGCACGTGTCCGGTGCAATACGATCCGCACCGCGGAGAGAACGGCGTAGGTGAGCGCAAACGGGCCCGGCCTGCCGTGTCGTAGCGACGACCAGAGTGAACGCCGCACTCCCGACAGCGATCGCGCGAACACCGCCGCGCTGACCGGACTCGTGCACAGATAATCGCCTCGCACGCGAGGTGCTTCCATGCTCAGCATGCTCAGGCCCCACGCTATGTACTCGTCCGTACGGTCGGCCGTACTGCGTGATACGGACAGACCACTGACGTCGTACGTGCTCAGAACATCCGCAAGTTGAATCACCTCCACACGCGGAATCGCACGTTGGACACGGATCAACCAGTCCGGTTCCTCGTGTGGGGCGTCGCCATCGGCACACCACGGAACCGCACGCACGAGCTCGGCCGGAAAACAGAGTGTCGAGGTCTGCAGAACCGCGCCACCGGAAGTGAATCCGGTGAATCGGAACAAGTAGTCGGCAATCGACTCTCCGGGTTCGACGAGCCGACGCGGCCATGTTCGTCGTCGGGTACCCGGACCTATCACCGCCATGCGCGAAGAGGCGATCCAGCAATTCCCGGCCTCGACTCCGACGGCCGCCAATTGCCGCTGCAGCTTCGTCGGGTACCACTCGTCGTCGTCGTCCAGCAAAGCGATCACGGTGCCGTGTGCAGCCTCGATTCCTCGTTGCCTTCGGCGCGCAGGACCGAGGTCGACCTCCGCCCGGAGTACCAGAATTCGATCATCGACCGGAAGCGGCACGGGCACGTCCGGTGGAGCGATCACGATGATCTCCTCGACTCGGAACGTCTGGCCCAGAACGGACATTACGGCGCGACGCAGCGTCGGCCGGACGAGAGTGGGAATCACTACGCTGACACTCGGCATCATGGCGAATCGACCGCCTGCGTCCGGAAGTGCATCGCGCAGTACAGCAGGGCGATACATGCGAACTGAGGAATGCTGTTGTATGTCCACGCATCGTAGAGCAGATCCCAGATCCCTTGCAGAGAAGCTGTGACCGCTATCGGTGCCCACATTCCGTACCGCGTGAAGTTCCAGATCACGCCGAGGCACGCGACCAGCAGCCACAAGGGAAGAAGCATGGCAAGTAACCCACCCTCGGCCCACGATCCAAGCAGGATGGAGTGCATCGCCGAGAAGTCGCTCGGCGGAAGCCGCCAGTAGAGCTCGAACGGGAAGGTCGGATCGAAGCCCATCCGAATCGCCAGATGCTCCGCCTGGGTATATACATGTGCCGTCAGGTTCTCGGCGCTGCCCCAACCGAGAATCGGATGCTCGAGGATCGCTGTGATGGTCATCGGCGGTTCCGTGCGACCGGCCAACAGCAGTGGCAGTCCGGTCGCGTCCTGCTCGATCGTCTTCCTCTGGAGCGCCGGTCCGAACAGGCCCGCACGCGCCGCGATCGGCATCACGAACGCAAACACCAGCCCTGAACAGATCACGATCGAGAACTGCCATCCTCGGCCGATCCGTACACCCAGGCGCCGGGTTGCCAAGATCGCGGCAGCCACCAGACAGACGAGGGCATGCGAGCGAAAGTTGAGTCCCAGGCTTGCAAGTCCGAATATTGCAAGAACCAACGGGAAGACGGACCCTGGCACACGCATCTTCGTCAAGGCGAACAGCACCAGGATCGTCACGGAGAAGGCGATTCCGTACTTCCACAAGTCGAGGAAGTTACCGGTATGGGTCAGTTCGATGCCCTCGATGGCGTAGAAGCCGACAGTACCGGCGGCAATGCCTGCGATGATCGTGCCGATCCGTTCCACCGCGCGGCCCGTGAGCACGGTCAGACCGGCGAGATACAACGCAAATGCCGCCGGAGCAATTGCGTTCGGCCACAATGGATTAACATCGTTGACGATGCCGGAGGCGAGAAACGACATCCATCCGAGGACAGCCAGCGCGAGCGGCATCAGATCCACTCCCCGGTGCTCCATCAGGAACATGGCCGGCACCAGAAGCAGACAGACCACCGACAGTCCGGTGGCCGTCACGTTCGCGAGCTGGATACATGACGTGGCGCCTATGACGAACAGGGTTACCCGTGTGAGCGCAGCGCGATGGGCACGCTGCCGTTCTGCCACGGTTTGTGCAGGCACGAACGCCATTTCGGTCAACAAGCACCCCTCAGCACGATGGACGCTCATTGAAACGATAGCGGCCTCGAGTCCGGTCGATGCATACTTGTCGCAAATGCCTAGCACCGGATCGAATCGCTCACTGGCAGCAGCGCGCGGCCGCTCGTACGACAAGGGACGCGGGTTGGTTGCGCAGGTGCTCTGGGTAGCAGTGTCGAGACTGATCTTCACACAGGTGTGGTGTCCGAATCGGTTGCGATGCACCATTCTGCGCTGGTTCGGTGCCGAGGTCGGACAGGGCGTCCTGATCAAACACAACGTCACCATCCAGTGGCCGTGGAAGCTCGCGATCGGAGACGACTCGTGGATCGGAACGGGAGCAGAACTCTACGACATCGACAACATCGTCATCGGATCCGACGTGTGTATTTCGCAACGTGCATATCTGTGCACCGGCAGTCATGACCGCCGCTCACCCACGTTCGGATTCGACAACGCCCCGATTGTGGTCGAGGACGGTGTATGGGTGTGTGCCAGGGCCACTGTGCTGCGTGGCGTCACCCTCGGATCGAACTGCGTGGTCGGCGCCACCGCGCTGGTGACGGACGATGTGCCCCCGAACTACGTGGTCCGTCCTCCACGACCTGCCGTCACACCGAGATGATTCCCGATGCGAGTTCTGCAAGTGGTTACGATGCTCAGCCGGGATGGGGCGTACGGCGGTCCCGCCCGCGTCGCCTTGAACCAGAGCGCGGAACTGCTCGGCAGAGGCAACGACGTCACCGTCGTCGCGGCGACCCGGGACTATCCGCTCGGACCCAGCCGGATCGAGGAAGTGCCGGTCCGGCTGTTCAATGCACGGCAACTCGTGCCCGGATCCGGGTTCGCCGGGCTCGGAGCCCCGTCGATGACCCGATGGGTCAGCCGAAATCGAACATGCTTCGACGTCGTCCACATCCATTTCGGCCGTGATCTCGTGGTGCTCCCGGTAGCAGTGACCATGCGGCGATCGGGAATCCCCTATGTCCTGCAGACGCACGGCATGGTCGGCCCGTCCGACCACCCCCTGGCCGCGCCGCTCGACGCCGCTCTCACGCGGAGGATACTTCGGGGTGCCGGGGCGGTGTTCTACCTGAACGCTCCGGAACGCGAGCAAGTCGGTGCAGTCGCCGGATCCGACCTCCCTTTCGTCCATTTGCGCAACGGCGTACCGACCTATCGGAGTACCGCGGCGCGTCCCGGACCACCGGAGGTGCTCTTCGTCGCCCGCATGCATCCCCGCAAGAGACCGGTCGCGTTCGTCGAGATGGCAAAGGCACTGCTCGAGAAAGGTGTCGACGCGCGGTTCACACTTGTCGGTCCGGACGAGGGCGAGGGTCCCGCGATCCGCGCTGCGATAGGCGGCGATACCAGGATCTCGTGGGAAGGTGCACTCGCACCCGTCGCTGTTCCCCAGCGGATGGCGGCCGCCGGCATCTATGTTCTTCCGTCGGTGCGCGAACCCTTTCCGATGTCGGTGCTCGAAGCGATGTCGGTCGGTCTGCCGGTGGTCATCACCGACGACTGCGGTCTGGCCTCTGTTGTGGAACGAACGGGCAGCGGCATCGTCACCGACCCCGCCGTCCCGGCACTTGCCGCCGCCGTGGAGACCGTGCTCGCCGAACGCGAACTCGCCCGAGCGATGGGTGAACGAGGCCGGGCGGTCGCGCACGCCGACTTCGGAATGCAGCCGGTCGTCGAGCGCCTGCAGGATGTCTATTCACGCCTGCTCGGGAGCGGTCCATGAGGGTCGTCGGGAGCCCCCGCACGATGTGGGTGATCGTCTTCAATGTGGCACTCAGCGCGCTCGTCGCCACTTCGGTTCTCGCTGCGACGAGGCCGGAGGAGCCCGGACCCGACGTCCCACTGAGCATTGCCGTGGTAGGAGACCAGTATTCGGCCGGTGTGCAGAATCGCTCGGTGTGGCCGACGCTCATGGCGCAACGCACCGGATGGTCGGTGGCGAACTTCGCGCAGCCGAACGCAGGCTACGTCGCAGACGGCCAGGGCGGGCACGCGTTCACATACCAGGTCGATCGTGCGCAGGGCGCGAACACTCGGGTCGTCCTCATCGTCGGCGGTCTGAACGACACCGGACTGTCCTCGCCGGATCCGGTCGGCATCGGAGCGATCGACGCGATCAACAAGATCACTCTCGGTGGCAGACGCGCTCTCGTCGTCGGTCCGATGTGGTTCGAGCGGCCGATTCCGGAATCGGTCGTTCGCGTGGCAGACGCTGTCCGCCAGGTCGCCGAGGCCGCCGGCGTACCGTACCTCGACGCCCTCGAGCCACCGCTGCTGACGAGAACTCAGATGCAACCGGACCTCAGCGGCCCGACAGACGCCGGACAGTCCGCGCTCGCCGACCGGATCGCCGAATGGGTCCGCTCGGAGGTTTCGAGATGAACGGGACCCGATGGTTCGATTCGGTCGCGTTGGCACTCGCCATCGCAATCGTCGTCGTTCTGGCCTTCGTGTCCCAGCAACCCGACCTCCCACCTACACCGGAGCAGGCTCGGATCGCTCACACTCCGGAATCGGACGATGATCGCCCCTCTGCCCTGGTCCTCGGCGATTCGTACACCGCAGGAAACGGGTTGGCGGAGATGTCGTACGCATGCGTGGCAGCCATCCGGCTGGGCTGGCTGTGCGATCTTTCGGCGATTGCCGGTACCGGCTACATCAGTGGTGGTCCGGCCAACCGATTCGTCGTGGACCCATATGTCGGCGAGTCGACCTCGTTTGCCGAACGCATCCCCCACCTCGCCGCTGCCTATGCCCCCGACACCGTCGTTCTCGACGGTGGACGAAACGATCGGTTCCCGCCTCGTGAGGACGTCTTCAACGCAATGCGATCGACTATCGAAGACGTCCGCCGGACCTGGCCCACCGCCCGGGTCGTTTTCATCCGGCCGCGACTCCTCAACGATCCGCGCGACGAAATCCAGTTCGACGACGACTTCATGGCGCGGCTGCAGTCCGACCCGGCCGCCGACGGGGTGATTTTCGTGGACCCGATTGCGTCTCTCGCCGATACAGACACATCCGAGATGATGGCGGCCGACGGTACGCATCCGAATCAACACGGTGATCACGCCATCGCAGAGGCCCTTTTCGAGTCGCTGGCCGTCCGAGGCATGGCCGGTGAGCTATGACCAGCGTGATGGCCGAATATGGGAACGTGCTGCGCAAGCGGTGGCGATGGGTCGCGTGGGGAGTGCTTCTGGCAGTGGGCGCTACGACCGCCTTCCTGCTGCTGAGTCCCCCGCTCTATCGAACACAGGCAACCGTCTTCGTCCGTACACCGGGCGACGTCAGTCGAGTCGTCGACGGCGGTGACTCGTACGCACAGCGTCGCGCCGCGACGTACGCCGAACTCGCCGACAGCACCGATCTCGCAGCACGCGTGATCGACAATCTCGGGCTCGACCTGACTCCGGACGCGCTCGCGAATCGTATAGACGCGGCCGATCGTCCCGGTACCGCGCTCATCGACGTCTACGTTCGCGCTCCTTCCCCCGAAGAGGCAGTGCAGACAACGACCGTCCTGCTTACCGAGTTCGCGACGATGGTGCACGCCCTCGAGGAAGTTCCCGGTGCACTGGTCCCCCGGGCGGAACTCGCCGTCGTCGAACAGCCCGGCCGACCGACCCGAATCGTGGCCTGGAACGTGCCACTGCCGAGCGCGCTTCTGGCTGCGGTTCTTGCCGGGTTGTTTCTCGGGACGACCGCCGCGGTCGTCCGGTCGATCTTCGACCACTCGCTGCACGATCCCCGCGACGCCGCCCGGATATCCGGCAGCCCCCTCATCGGGTCGATCCGAGACGGGACGGCCGATCGGGTCACGTCGAACGAGCGCGGGCTTCGACTCCGACTACTCCCGCTTCTGGGGAATCCGTCCCGCGGAGTCATCACGGTCACCGATGGAAGTCGAGCGTCGACAACCGCCACCACGGCTCGCCACCTCGCGCGTGCTCTCGCCGTGCGGGACTCCTCGGCCGTCATCGCCGATCTCGACAGACAACGGGCGGACGTGATCGACTCGACCGAACTGCGAAGAAGAATCCGGAGGCTGCGTACCCGCTACGACTGGGTCATCCTTGCGTGCCCTTCGGCAACGAATGCTGCTGCGCTTGCCGATGTATCGGATGCAATCGTGCTGGCCGTCCAGCAAGGCGTGACGACCCACCAGCAACTGCGCGACACAGCGATGCTCCTACCGAAGTCCGTGGTGAGTGCCGTGGTCTTCGACCGTGGAGTCCACTCTCTCGGAGATGGGGAGGAGATCGAGTGAACCTGGCGACCTTCTTCGCGACGATCAAGCTGTACCGCAAGACCTTCGGCGCCGTTTGTGCAGTGGTGGTGATCGCAGGACTGAGCTGGATTGCGCTGAATCCTGCCCCGTACGTGTCCACCACCCAACTGATGGTGTCGATCGAGGGAACAACGACAGCAACCGCATACGAGAACGACGAGGTGGTGGCGGGGCGTGTCAATTCCTACGTTGCGCTGCTCACCAGCGATGTGGTGAGTCAGCGCGTGGTGGACGAGCTCGACCTGCCCGAAACTGCTCAGGAGCTCGCCGAGCAGGTCAGCGCAACTATCGTGCCGCCGAGAACTGCGATCATCGACGTCGCGGTGACAGACGAATCCCCTACTCGTGCACAGCTTCTCGCAGACACGTTCGCGCGCGAGTTCATCGAGTACGCCGATGCATCGGAAACTCCGACGGGAGCAGACGGACAGAAGGTGCATGCGCAGGTGATCACTGCCGCGACCGAACCCCACGAGCGACGTGTCGAACGGATCGGCCTCGCGGTCATCGCGGCGCTCGCCGGGCTGGTACTCGGTGCGATCGCGGTATGGGTTCGCGCACAGACTGATCGTGTTGTCCGAACTGCAGCTCGTGCAGCGCAGCTTTCGGCCGTGCCAGTGCTCGGATCCGTGCCCGAAGTAAGCAATGCCGAGGGGTCCGATTTCGAGAGGTACCGACGCCTGCGAGCTCAACTACGATCGACGATCGATCGACTGCACGGGTCCGACCGATCAGGCCTGGTGTGGATGATTGCAAGCGTCGCCGATGAAGCCGATTCCTCGGTACTGGCCGCGAATCTCGGGCGGGCCCTGGAACTCCGCGATGGACGAGTGACGGTGATCGATGCCGCCGAAGAAACTGCCGCGGGCCTCGGGGAGGAAGACTCTCGCGACTCGGAGGGCGTGGGGTCACCATCCCTGCGAACGAACGCCGACCAACCCGCCCCGATTGCTCCGACGAAATGGGGCTCGGATTCCGGCGACCTACCGACTGCCTTCGGAGAACTCACAGATCGCTTGCGGAAGCAATACGCGCATGTGGTCGTCGCCGCTCCGCCTGTACTGGCGACATGCACTGCATCGGTGATGAGCGACTATGCCGACGCAGTCCTCCTGGCAATCTCGTTCGATGTCACGCTGCGACGCGACCTCGTCGAGGCAACCGAACGTCTGCGCGACACCGGCGCTCCACTGCTCGGTACGGTTCAGGTCGACGCCGATACCGCGACTACCGCCCGCCGACCGGCCTACCCCATCGAACCCGTCGACAGCCGCGTGCAAGAACGAATTCGGTGATGGACGACTTGTCGGCGGGACCATCGGTCACTGCTGCTGGTACACCCGGATGTAGTCGACTTCGAGGCGGCCGACACGTGTCTGATCCGTCAGGAGCGAATCCGCATCGCGCTCCCAGTCGTTGTCGACCATCATGTGCAGAATGAGTTGCATCGGCTCGTTCTCTATCCGGCCGCTGTCGACGAATCGACCGCACTCGACTCCGTTGATGTACCAGGCAATATAGTCGGGCTGCCAGTCGACGCCGTATCGCACCCATTCGCCGGAATAGTCACGCACTCCGCATGCACCGTTGTCCTCCGGCCCGGCGTTGACCGAGTACGACTCGGTGCGGCCGTTGTAACTGTAGGTCATGTGAATTGTCTCGGGCTGACCTCCCAAGACCTCCATGATGTCGATCTCGCTCCGATAGTTGTACGAGGGATCTGCCGGCACCATCCAGAAGGCGGTGAAGAAACCCGGTTCACCGGGAAATTTCATACGCGATTCCACGTATCCGTACGTGAAAGAAAACAGGTATTGCCCCGATTCCGCGTCCGGTCGAGCAGTGGACAACAATCCGGCCTTGTAGGTACAGATGCCCTGGAAACATGCATCGTTGGGTTCGGGGGTCGCGAGCGGTTCGGCAGTCAGGATCGCAGTACCGTCGCTCACCTGTACCTGTTCCGGCCGGTAGGTCTCCTTGCCGTTGTTGAAACTGCTCGTGCATGCCCCGTCGTAGTTCCAATCGAAGCACGGTGTGAGCTTGCCGTGGTCGTAGTCGGCCCCCTCGAACTCTTCCGAGAATGCGACGCGCCAGGACCTGCCCAACGCTGCCGGATTCGGTGGCGTCGGGACACACTCGGGCGATGTGCCGTTACCGCACGGATCCGGCTCGCTGTCACAACCGGACAGCAGCGGAAGAGTGAGCACCGCGACCAACAATGTTCGGAGAGCAACCGACGAGACCGGAGCCAGCTCCGACACCGCTTCCCACGCCTTCTGTTTCCGATCCATGTCACCGCCACCGCTTGATGACACATTTGGCTGCCACGAAAGCCCTTCGCCCCATGGTGGATGCGCCGAGCGCTTCCGAACGAAGCGTCTCTGCAGTGTGGTCCGCCCGGACGCTGAAGCGCGGCTGCAACCATGCATCACGCCGGGCAGGACGGCGGTCGCTGGTGTGCACTGCTGCATAGCCGAGCCGCCGGAGATCGGCGAGTAGCTTGCTGTCGTATTGTCCCAGCGGCAACGCGGCCTCGTCGACGCGCACTCCGGCAACCTCGGAGATTCGCTGTCGCGCCTCGACGAGTTCACGATGACGCGTCACCTCGTCCATCCCGCGCCAGGATCGGTGATCCATGCCGTGCGTCCCGATTCCCATCCCGCGCCGGCGCAGTTCCGATACATCGCTCTCACTCAAACTTCCTGCCGCGCCGAGCCTTCCGGCCAACACGAAGAATGTGGCGGTGAGCCCTCGCTCGGACAACTCGTCGAGCGCGATCTCGATATCGGAACTGTTGCCGTCGTCGAAGCTCAGCCGGACATCGGGCCAGGTGACAACCTCGTCCAGAATTCGCCGGAACTCGTCGATTCCGATCCAGAATCGATCCTCACCGTATTCGAGTTCACGACGGGCAGTACCGATGCCGTGAAAGCTCACGTTCGCCGGACCGATCTCAGTCATCGGCTGTCGTCTCACGGCGCGTCGACTCGTCGCGACCCCACGCCTGCCCTTCGGTAGGTGTACGAAGCGCAAGGAGGGCGGCAAGACTCGTGATACCGGCATATACGACTCCTGCCGGGACCAGGCGCGGATTCGGGATGACGACATCGCGTAGCCAGGCAAATCGGTCGACCGGACGAACCTTCCCCGCGATCGTTCCGCTCCGGCCGGCCGCCCGCAACGAAGCGTTGCCACGACGCACCCGGACGAGCCGACGCACCAGATCCCGGGTGTGCAACGGCACTTCGACCACCGTCGACACTCCGTCGACCTCTCGCTTTTCCTGCGGCGTGAACTGTGAGTCGAGGAAGAGATCATCGGCGACCATGTCGGGAAACCGGTCGAAACGACGCCGTCCTTCAGCCGACAGCGCGATCAAACCCCGCCCGAACAGCCCCTCGTGGAAGACGGGAAGACGCGAATTGATCGCGAAGAACTGGCGGACCAGAAACGATCTTCCTGTCAATTCGAGGTCGCGGCGTGGAACCACAGCCAGCGGAACGGGCTGCGGCGCGTCCGCGGCGAGTGCGTCTCGCATGGCGCGTACGACATGCGTACCCGCAACGATGTCGGCATCAAGGTACACCCGGGGAAACCCGGCCGCGATGGTATCTCCGGCATTGAGCGCCTTCGGTTTGCTGGCCTCGGGGATTTCGACGACGCGCACCCCTGGGCTCCGCGCGGCCAGCGTCGCGGTGTCGTCGGTGCAACCGTTCGCGACAACGATCACATCGAACTCACCTGGAGTTGCGTCCGCCAGCAGCGAAGCGAGGCAACGCTCGATTACAGCGGCCTCGTTGTGTGCGGCGATGACTACACTCGTCATGAGATCCCTCAGATTTCACACGAAGGCATGGCGAATCTTATCAACTCTGTGTTGCGTGAGGAAGATCCCTCCATCGCTCCCGGTTGAGGACGACTTGGAGGGATGCCCGCGGTACAGGACGGTGCGCCCGTATCGCTTGGGTGAATGCGATCACTGCGCGGAAGGCGAGGGCGTACGGCCGGGAATGGCAATCCTCGATGTAGCGGACCCGGTTGACCGTTGCCAGCATCGAAAGAGCGGCGGATGTTCCCGAGCCGCCGCCGGCATGCTCGACGACGGCGGCCGGCTCGAACCAGACCAGTCTTCCCTGTTCGCGGATGCGACGGCAATAGTCGATCTCCTCCGAGTACAGAAAATAGTTCTCGTTCCAGTTCCCTACTGCCCGTTCGACGTCCGCACGGATCATCATGGCCGAGCCGGTAGCCCAGTCGACAGAATGTGCGAACGTGTAACACTCCGGGAGGAGCTCGGTCTCCGACAACCAGGATGGACGCCGAGGAAATCGGCGTCCACCGACAATCGCGTCGCCCAGGGCACGAGAGATGGACGGTTCGCGGCGCAGTGTCGGATCGATCTGTTTGCTGTGCTGAAAGATGTTCAGCGGCACCACAGCTCCGATGCCAGGCGTGCTCAGCGAGTCGAGAAGTCTGTCGATCGCATGCCTACGCAATCGAAGGTCCGGGTTGAGCACGAGCACGCCCGTGCACCTACCGATATGGCGCCGAGCCCGGTTGATTCCTCCCGCGTACCCCAGATTGCCCCCGGCACGGACGAGAATGACGTCGGTCTCGGCGGCGACGATGTCGGCGCTGTCGTCCGCCGACTCGTTGTCGACAACGATCACGCGAAGTGCCAGGTGCCGCGCGTCGCGCCGGAGATCCGACAGGAGATTCCGGATGTCCCGTGCACTGTTGTAGGTCACGACGACAACAGCGACGTCGGCCCACTCGTCGCCGGATACGAAACATCCCTCGTTGCCCACCGGACGCTCCGGTTCTCTCGATTCACCTGCGGTCCCGAGGACCAGGCGGTCGCGAAAAGGTCATGCGCATCAACGACCGTCTACTATTCTTGGTGGCAACGTCACTGTACCGGCAGCCTCGATGTCGTCACTCCGGAACCGCGGAGAACGTCGGGGCCACATCCGGGAGCCCAGGCTGATGAGGCGGTGACCCACGGATGAGCCATATCCTGATCCTCGTCGAGAACCTGTCGGTTCCGTTCGACCGTCGAGTGTGGCAGGAAAGCCGAACACTCGTCGCTGCCGGGTACACGGTCACGGTTATCTGCCCTATGGGAAGCGGACGGGACGACGAACCCGAGACAACCATCGAAGGCGTTCGCATCCTGCGATACCCGCTTCGGGCCGCCGAAGGCGGGCCCTCGGGATATCTACGCGAATATTCGCTCGCCCTCTGGCACACCTTCCGACTCGCGGTTCAGGTGCAAAGGAAGGAGCCCGTGCACGCGGTACACGCATGCAATCCTCCGGATCTCCTCTTCCTCGTGGGGTTGATGTTTCGCCTGACCGGAGCGCAGTTCGTATTCGATCATCACGACCTCGTGCCGGAACTGTTTCGGTCCCGTTTCGGCAACAGACATCGCATACTGTACTGGGGGACAAGAATTCTCGAGCGCCTCACCTTCGCGACTGCAGACGCGGTGATATCGACCAACGAGAGCTACCGGCGCGCAGCGATCGACCGCGGCGGCATGCGACCCGAGCATGTGACGGTGGTTCGGAGCGCCCCCGACCTCGACCGCTTCGTACGATGTGACCGCGATCCCGAACTGCTCCGCGGAAAACGCTTCCTTCTCGCGTATCTCGGCGTGATGGGACCGCAGGACGGCGTCGACTATGCACTTCATGCGCTCGCACACTTGAAGTACCAACTCGGCCGTCGTGATGCGCACTGCATTTTCATGGGCTCCGGCGACTCGTTCGATGCGATGGTCGCGCTCAGCGAGAAACTCGAACTCTCGGACACCGTCGAATTCACCGGCCGCGTTGCGGACGAGTTCGTCGAGCGATGCCTCTCCACCGCGGACGTGTGCCTGTCTCCGGACCCCCTCAACCCGTTGAACAATGTGTCGACGATGAACAAGGTTCTCGAGTACATGGCGATGGAGCGCCCGATCGTCTCGTTCGACCTGGCGGAAGCACGCGTTTCTGCCGGCGATTCCGCGCTCTACGTAGCGGCGAACGACACCGCAGCATTCGCGACCGCCATCGACGATCTGCTTCAGGATCCGGACCGGCGCAGGAAGATGGGCGAACTCGGTCGGGAGCGCGTGGAGAGCGAACTTTCGTGGAACGTCTCCAGCAACAACCTGGTCGACTTCTATGACCGACTGTTCCGGACCGGTGATCGTCGGCCGCGATGGTCTCCTCGAGGAACGAAACCGATTCGGCCGAGGGCACTGCTGGGGCTTCTGAACCGTGATACCTTGGATCGATAATCCGCCACCTGCGCGACCACCACAGGTAGCAATACACCGGGGCGCCGAGTCGAGAACAACTGCGTTGAGCGAGAGCTAATGCGTTCGCTCAATCGCAGTACGACGGAGCCGTGGAGACGCACAGCGAGGTCGACGTGACCGCTACAGAAAAACCCGTGTTGAGCGTGTTCGGACTCGGATACGTAGGCTGCGTTTCGGCCGCGTGTCTCGCTTCCCGAGGTCACCGAGTCATCGGAGTCGACGTCAACCCGGCCAAGACCGCAGCCCTCCGGGAGGGTAGGGCTCCCGTCATAGAGGAACGTATCGGCGAGCTCACTGCGGAGGTCGTAGCATCGGGCCTCCTGACGGTCAGCGACGATCCCGCAGACGCAGTGCGTGCTTCGGACATCACGATCGTTTGCGTCGGCACGCCCTCCACATCCGGAGGAGGTCTGTCCACCGCATATCTCGAGCGGGTCAGCAGCGCCATCGGCGCGGCCCTGGCGACCAAGGACGGCTGGCATGTGGTGTCCTACCGCAGCACGATGCTGCCCGGCACCTGCGAGAACCTTCTGATTCCACTTCTGGAACGCGCCTCCGGAAAACAGGCCGGGAAGGACTTCGGCGTCTGCGTCAACCCCGAGTTCCTCCGCGAAGGCAGCAGCGTGCGCGACTTCCTCGATCCGCCGAAGACAGTTGTGGGACAGAGTGACGACCGCAGCGGCAGCGAGGTCATGAGCATCTTCGATGGGCTGGGAGGACCGAGATTTCACGTCCCCATCCCCATCGCCGAGATGACCAAATTCGTGGACAACAGCTTTCATGCCCTGAAAGTGACCTTCGGGAACGAAATAGGTTCCCTGTGTGCGGCTCTCGGCCTCGACTCCTACGACCTCATGGAGATATTTCTCGCCGACTCGAAACTGAACATCAGTCCCGCCTATCTACGGCCGGCGTTCGCGTTCGGCGGCTCGTGCCTACCCAAGGACGTGCGCGCGCTCAACTATCTTGCGCGTCGACACGACGTCGAAGTCCCCGTCCTTGCAAACATATTGCCTTCCAACGAGAAACTGATCCGCCACGCGATCGACCTGGTGATCTCCCTGGGCCGTCGACGAGTGGGAATTTTCGGCCTCGCCTTCAAGTCCGGTACCGACGACCTACGGGAGAGCCCGATGGTCGAACTCGCCGAGCAATTGATCGGCAAGGGATACAACGTCCGCGTCTACGATTCGCAAGTTGCCGTGTCGCGGCTGATCGGTGCGAATCGGGCCTGCATCGAGGACCGTCTACCTCACCTCGAGAAGGTCCTCACCGACGATGTCGACGAGGTTCTCGATCATTGTGAGGTATTCATCGCTGGATCGAGCGACGCTTCTGTGGCAGCGGCTGCCGACCGTGTCGGTGACGAATGCGTGATAGTCGACCTGGTTCGCCTGCCAGGCGCCGAGGAACGTCGACAAGAGAAGTCCTATTTCGGCATCGGGTGGTGAACTTGGACAAGGCGGTGCCTTCCGGAACCGAGCGGCCAGATGGATGTCCCTCGACGCCGAGCTGGAAGCGGATGCTGTGATCACCGCGTACGCCTTCGATAAGCTGCCTCCCGACGTCCTCGCCGATTGGTGCCGACTTCGTGCAACCAGCCCCCTGTACGACAGCCCGTACTTCGACCCGCGGTTCGCAGCCGCTGTGCACTCGGTCCACGGCGATGTCACAGTACTGGCCGGCGCCGACGTCGTATTCGCGGTCCAATGTTCGGCGCGCACCGCCCGCCCGGTGGGCTGGCCCGGCGCCGACTTCCAGGGACCGATGGTCGGTCCGGGAGCTTTTTTCGATCCTCGGGCCGCGCTGAGCGCACTGGGAGTGCGTGCGCTCGCCTTCGACCACCTGGTCGACCCCGGTCTACATTTCACGCAGTATGTGGACGGTTTCCGTCGATCACCGTACGTGGAGGTCGACGGCGGTCTGGACGGATATCTTGCGCGCGCGTCCAAGTCGGGCCGGGCCAATCTCGCGCAAGCGCGGCGCCGTGCCCGCAAGTTGTCCAACGAATACGGTGAACTGAGGTTCGAACCGAACTCGACGGACAGGGACGTGCTGCTGCAGGTCATCGAGATGAAACGTGCGCAGTATCGGGCAAGCGGGGCACGGGATCACTTCACTGCACCGGGCAGACGCGAATTGCTGGAGGTCCTGCTCGGCGTCCGCGATCCGGACTTCTCGGGTGTCCTGTCCGGTGTCTTCGTCGGAGACCGAATCGTGGCCGGTCACTTCGGTATCCGGTCGGCATCGGTGCTTCACTGGTGGTTCCCTGTCTACGATCCCGAGTTCCGCGCGTACGCCCCCGGGTGGATTCTGATGCATGAGCTGATAGCCAACGCGGTAGCCACCGGGGTCTCTCGTATCGACCTCGGCCGCGGTGATGACGAGTACAAGCGACGGGTCATGACCGGGTATGTCGACGTCGCCTACGGTCTCGTAGCCGGCCCGGGCTTGCGCGGCATCCACAAGATGCAAGCGTCGGCACGGTCCGCACTCGAGTTCTCACCGCTGGGACCCTTTGCGCGAGCCGCAGTCCGCAGGCACCGCTCTCGCACGACCCGCTCGGGTCGACGAACCGAAAGGAGCGCGAAGTGGCCGTCCTCGCGATCTTGACGCCGAGCTATCTCCCGGACCTGCCGTACTTCACGGAACTGCATGCGTCGGTGTGCCGTTACACAGCCGACGACGTTGTTCATCACGTCCTCGTGCCGAACCGTGATTTCGCGGCGTTCTCGCAGATCGACTCTCCCAAACTCAGGGTCCATCCGGAGGACGAAAATCTACCGTCCACCTTCATATCGACATACGGCTTCGCCGGCCTGCTACGGCACATACCCCGAATGTCGAAACTCCCCAGAATCACGGCCGTCAACCTCGCCCGGCCATGGCCACCGGTACGCGGATGGATCCTCCAGCAAATCCTCAAGCTCGATGCGGCGAGCCGAATCGACGCCGATGTGGTCCTGATCATCGATTCCGACGTTGTCCTGATCCGTCCGATCGATGTATCCGACTTCCTCCGTGACGGCACGGTCAGGTTCTACCGATTGCCGGGCGGTATCGGTGCCGAAATGAGCGAGCATCACCTATGGCACCGCACAGCAACCCGACTTCTCGGGTTGGAGGCGCACGAGTCGGACTCGGTTACCGACTACATCACATCATTCGTTCCCTGGGATCCCCGGATCGTCAGGAAGGTACAACGGCGTGTCGAGGACACGACTACCGGCGACTGGCAGTCCGCGGTGGCCCGGGAGCTGCGATTCTCCGAGTACTTCTTGTACGGCGTGTTCGTCGACCATCTCGGCACCCCTGAAGAGCGATCGTTTACACGCTCCAGCACGCTGTGTCACAGCCATTGGGGTTCCGCTCCGCTCGACAAGACCGGCGCGGATCGGTTCCTGGAATCGATCGGGGCTGACGACGTCGCAATACACATTCAATCCCGTTCCAATACACCCACAGACATCCGCCGGTACATAGTGTCGGCTGCCGCCGACTCGTGATGTTCTTTCTAGCTGTCACGCGCGGGCTGGGGATTCGGGACCGAAGCGAAGGACCACAGCAGTCCATACAGGAGGAAGAAGACCAGCGTGATCTGCTGGAAGGAACGAAGATCGAAAGTGAAACTGGACGAAGCAATTCCGACGAGAGCCGCACCAAGTGCGTAAGCCATGTTGCGGTCCTTGGCGGAGGCGACACGACGCAGTGCCGCGGTCATCGCGACGGCAATACCCCCGAAGAGGAGCATGAGGGCCACCACCCCCACGAGCCCTCCTTGCACGATCGCCTGCAACCATTCGTTGTCGAGATACCGATACTCGGTCGGCGGGTAGCCGCCGAGTCCCAACCCGAACCATGGGGTCTCGCGAAACTGCTCACCCACAACCGCGTAATCCTCGGTACGGGTCGAGATACTGGTGTCGCGCTCCGCGTAGATGATCGAATACCAGAGGGCTTGTAGGTAGTTCGGCAACAGGAGCCGGTAGATACCCAGCATGACGAGTCCCACCAGCACAGCGTTCGCGATCGCCCGCAGATTCCACGCGAACATATACACCAGCAATGCCGCTGCGAGTGCGACGACTCCCGACCGCGAGATCGCGGTCGGGATCGCGACGACAGCCAAGACACACGCGATCACCGAAAGCTGTCGATGCAACGGTTTGATCGCGTACCGCGCGAGGTGCAGGCTCAAGACGACCCCTACCACCGCAAGGACCGACAACTCGATCGCGTGTTGGGAGGTTCCGAACACCCGACGGGATCCTTCGCGGCTGGAGAAATCGATCTCCTCCAAGGATTCGGTGAAGCCGGGGGGTACAAGCAGATCACGCAGATCGACTCCGCTGAACGCCTGGAACAGTGTGACGACACACGCATAACTCAGACTCGCGACGAGACACCCTACGACGATCGACCTTTGACGGGAAGTCCTGACGGACTTCATGACATACAACGCGACCCCGACGTGGGCGCACATCACGAGCATCGTGCGCGTCTTGCTCGCTTCGATGACGGCATTCTTCGGATCGAGCAGACCCGTTCCATATGTGAGAAACAGCAGGAGGAAGTACGCGACGATGATCATCGTGCCCGGATTGCGAGTCCGTTCGGCCGAGTTCCGGCGCGCGAGAACGAATCCGACGACAACGAGCGCAAGACAGAGATAGCCCAGCATCCGCGCCGGCGATCCATGGCCCCGCAGTGGCCCGGGGAAGACGGCCGGCGTCGGGATGAGCGGCACGATCAGGGCGCACGCCGCTGCGAGCCACGGTGTCTTCTCGCGTTCGGGCAGCGGCGGAGCCGATGGTGGGAGGTCCGGTACAAACGAGCGTTCCCCCGAGAACGTCACGGCCGTTCGCCCCCGGGCGAACCCTTACCTGCCGGAGAGCCGACGCGCGTCCACTCTCGATCGCTGTCCGTATCTCGGTCCTGACCGCCCTCCACGACGTCCGACACCCGATCCCGATCGTTGCGTTTCGTCTTTAGACGCACGACGAGAACATCGAACAGTACCGCGACGAATACCGACAACCCGGTGCCGACGAGCATCAGAGCAACAGTCGAGCGCGTTCGGCTGGGTGTGGCAGGTTGCGGGTCCACCGGCGGTACCACGGTATAAGAGATCAACATCCGGTCCGGCGGGACGTCGGCCGACCGTTGCACTCGCTCGAGCAACGGTCCGCTCTGAGCAGCAACCAACTCGACTGTCTTCTTGGATGTTTCCGGATCGGAGGCTGTTGCCTCGATCGTCACGAGAGGCAACTGGTTTCCCGGAAGCCCCGTTTCGAAAACGGTGGCAGTGTAGTCGGAGATGCCACCGGCTTCGGCTATCTGCTGAGTCACAGCAGGATCCTTGAGGCTCATCGCCAGCAAGTTGATGAGTAGAACCGCTCCACCTGCATCGACCAGTCCATTGCTGCGAACTTCATTGTCGGCGGGCACCACGGAAACGCTCGGATTCGCCAGCCCCAGCGTAGTGGTCGAGTAGTACACCGGCTCGACACCCGCGTACACGCGGTAACCGACCAACACGGTGACAACCATCAGCGGCAGGAACACGTACCAGCGGCGAGCGCAGGACTTTGCGACGTCGAATAGATCCATCGCCACTCCTCGGCGTCCCGGTCGTCGGCATCGGGTCGTTCAATCGTAACGGCTCGATCGTCACGCTCGTGCTGCTTCGTGCTGCTTCACCATTGCCGACGAGCGCCGGACGACCCCTTCTCCGCGAGACGGATGTCGCCGACGCGGGCGGAACGGGCCTGCCCGGATGTGGAAACAGGGGTGCACGAACTGCCGACGATTCGAGGATTCGCATACCGAAACGGACCAAGGTAGCAAAGACACCGATCCCGGACGCTCGATCCCGGAAGTCTGGAACAATCATCATCTGTGGTTGCCGGTCACTTGCCGTTCGATACCCGCATCTACATCGCGGGACACCGGGGCCTCGTGGGCTCGGCGCTCTGGCGGCACTTCAGCCGTGCCGGATATCGGCACTTGATCGGTCGCGACTCCGCAGAACTCGATCTCCGCGATCGGGACAAGACGCTCGATTTCCTGGAGGCCACCGGCCCGCAGGTCGTGATCGACGCGGCGGCGCGCACCGGCGGCATCGGGGCCAACATGCGCCGACCTGCGGATTTCATGTCGGACAATCTCAGGATTCAGGTCAATCTGCTCGACGCTGCCGCGGCGACCGGAGTCGAACGATTCCTCTTCCTCGGCTCGAGTTGCATCTACCCTAAGTTCGCCGCTCAGCCGATCTCCGAGGATGCGCTCCTCACCGGTCCGTTGGAGCCGACGAACGCAGCCTACGCAGTCGCAAAGATCGCCGGTATCGAGCACGTGAGGGCGATCAGGCAGCAGTACGGATTGCCGTACATCAGCGCGATGCCGACCAACATCTACGGTCCCCACGACAACTTCCATTCCGAGAACGGCCATGTGCTTCCGGCGATGATTCGGCGATTTCATCGCGCCGCAGCGGACGGTTCGAACTACGTTACGTGCTGGGGTACCGGCCGTCCGCGCCGCGAGTTCCTGCATGCCGACGACCTCGCCGGCGCGTGTCACTTCCTGCTCGAACACTACGACGACGATCAGCCCGTCAATGTCGGCACCGGGGTGGACCACAGTATCGCCGAGCTGGCGCAACTTGTCGCTGAAGTCAGTGGGTATCGCGGCGAGATTCGTTGGGACGATACGAAGCCGGACGGAACACCGCGAAAACTTTTGGATATCCGAAGGATGACGGAGATCGGGTGGACTGCCGGCATTCCGCTGCAGGACGGCATCAAGTCGACCTACCAGTGGTTTGTCGAACACCAGCAGGACTATCGAACGTAACCCTCGTTGTCCGGCCAGCGGGGTCGATCGATCCATCCGGAATCTCTACCGGCTTCCAACATCCGGATATCGGCGTCGACCATGATTCTCACCAGTTCCGGAAGCGTAACTTGCGGTTCCCACCCCAACTCGGAACGCGCCTTCGACGCGTCCCCGATGATCGAATCGACCTCCGCCGGGCGGAGGTAGCTTTCGTCGAATCGAACATGACGTTCCCAGTCGAGATCGGCGTACTCGAATGCCAGCGCCAGAAAGTCCCGAACCGAACTACCTGTTCCCGTTGCAAGCACATAGTCGTCAGGTTCATCCGCTCGGAGCATTCGCCACATTCCGTCCACATATTCGGGGGCATAGCCCCAATCGCGCACGGCATCGAGATTCCCGAGGTACAGGTACCGGTCCAATCCCGCCTTGATTCTCGCAACAGCTCGAGTGATCTTGCGGGTGACGAAAGTCGGTCCGCGTCTTGGTGATTCATGATTGAACAGGATGCCGTTCACCGTGAAGAGCTGGTACGCCTCACGATAGTTTCGAGCCACCCAGTAGGAATACGCCTTCGAAATCCCGTACGGCGATCGCGGGCTCAGCGGAGATCGCTCGTCTTGAGACTCCGGGGAACTTCCGAACATCTCCGAACTCGACGCCTGATAGAAGCGGCACTCCAGGCCGAGTTGCCGTATCGCCTCGAGGAGGCGGAGCGTGCCGAGTCCGGTCACCTCCGATGTGTACTCGGGTTCGTCGAAACTGAGACGGACGTGGGATTGCGCAGCGAGATTGTACACCTCGTCCGGCTGGATTCGATTGAGAAGTACCATAATTCGCGACACTTCGAGAAGGTCGCCGTGGTGCAGAAACAGTCGGACGTCCGGCTGGTGCGGGTCGGCGTAGAGATGGTCGATCCGGCTGGTGTTGAAGGTGGAACTTCGGCGGATGATGCCGTGCACCTCGTATCCCTTACCGAGTAGTAGCTCGGCAAGGTACGACCCGTCCTGACCTGTGATGCCGGTGATGAGGGCGCGTCGTGGCGTCAACGCTGCTCCTCGAGCCGACCGGCAGCAAGGCCTCTGATCCACTCTTCGTACCGGTCGAGAGCCGCAGATTCGGACAGCATCACGTCACAATAGCGGCGCCCGGCCTCACCGAGCCGGCGTGCGAGGTCACGATCCTGTCCAATTCGCATCGCTTCCTCGACCAGGATGTCCGCACGCCCGGCCGGAATGCACACCCCTGCCCCTGAAGCGGCAACCTCCCGCGCAGTGAAGCCTCCTTCACCGGTTGCCGCAAGGATCGGCCTGCCGGCAGCGAAGTACGAGGTCAACTTGCTCGGCATCGACATCCTGGCAACCCCTGGGCGTTCGTTCACCAGCAGCAGATCTGCTGCACCCAGCGCCGCCGGAAAGTCCTTCTCCGGTACGGGTTCGACCAGTTCGAGGCATGGAACGGAGGTGCTCATTCTCTGTAGGTACTGCCGCTGGTGGCCGTCTCCGAGCAATACGAATCGGAGGGGTAGACCCTGCGCAGCAGCGAACTGCGCCGCGGCGATCACGTTCTCGAGGCCCTGCTTGGTACCCATGTTCCCGGCATGCAGAACGACAGATTCGTTGTCGCTCCACCCGCGCCGGGCGCGGAACGCGGCACTGGCGGCGGGATCGGACGGGGTGATATGAGTCCAGTTGCGGCACTCTCGGACCCGACGCGAATCGACGTGATACCGGTCGATCATGTCGGCTGCGAATCCGCCGTGGATCACCGCGATTCCGTCGGCCGCGCGCATAGTCCACGATTCCAGCCCTTCGACAGCACGCTCGACAAACCCGCCACCCATGTCCATCTCAGCGAAGGCGCGAGTGTATACGTCGTGAACCACGATCCCGAGTGGTGGTCGATGACGTGTCAGCCGGATGCGGGCCGCGCACATGGCGGACGTCAGCAGCGGCGGACTGATGCACACCACAACGTCCGGCCGAAGGAGTTTCGCCGTACTCACCTGCAGTCCGAAGGTCAGTTCCATGATCAATCTCTTGATCGCCGTGGGGTGACGGGTGACGAAATGGCGGAATCGCCTCACGCGCACCCCTTCCAGCGATTCCTCCGATCGCATGGAACGGTAACCGTCCATCCGGGTCCACTGCGGGTAGTGCGGTTGACCGGTGAACACGTGGACACGATGCCCACGTCGAGCTAGTCCAACCGCCAGTCCTCTCGTGTAGGGAGCGATTCCGGTCGGCTCCGGCGCGTAGTTGATGCCGACGATCGCGACCGTGATGCCGGTGGACACACCCCGAGAGTAGCCGACATGCGCTGAATGAGCGGGGTGTTCGTGGACAGCATGATCGACTCTCGGCACCCCGCTGTCGGGGGACTTTCGTCTGTCAGCACCCGGACTGCAGTGCCGCTCGAATGTACCCGGCCGTCTGGTACGCATAGCCCCAAGCCCAATCCCAGGCGGACAGATCCTCCTGGCTGTCGACAACCATCAGGTCACCGTCGAAGCACCGCCCGAGAATGTAGCGTGCTCGCGTGATGTGGGGGGTCTGCGTCACCACGATGACGCTTTGCCACCCCTCCGATTGCGCGAAGCTGCGAAGCTCGCGCGCTTCCCCCCGTGTCGTAGGCGGATCGGGTTCGAAACACGAAACGGCGAAGTCGTACCGCTCGTGGGTACACAGGTCGGTGAGCCAAACACTTTCGGATCCGATCGGATTGGATATCACTACACGGGGGGCGTACCCGTCCAGCGCATACTCGAGTCCGACGGAGTACCGCGCGACGCCCGGACCGCCGAGCACAACGATCACGTCGGCCGGGTGCACCTCGTCTCGTGGCGGGCGCACGTAAACAAACCAGCCTGCCACCACGAGTGCCAGAACCACCACCATCCCCGCGAGGACCCAACGCCACCCTCGCCTCCTGGCTTCCAAGTGAACCACCACTCTCGTCTGCGCTCCACCCAAATGGCTGCGGTTCCCATCTTCCTGTGGGGTAGTGGGATTCGCCCCGATTGCCACGACGACACTCGCTCGGTGCCGGCTCGTTCGTGAATCAGTACGCAGTTGCCCGAACACGGATGCCGGCCATGCGCGCGAGTCTTCGCCCGCGCCGCGCCACAATGATCTTCTGGCGCCGTGCGTACATTCGCGCCACCTCGAGTTGCGCCCGCCTGCGTTCGGCGGGGCTGAGGTCACACCCCACAAGCCAGTGCAAGATCTCCCTGCACTGCAGCGTCGTCACGAACCACGCGTGCCATGGAGGCAAGTCCAGCTTCCGAACGAGAGCGGAGACGCTCTCCGCTTCCCAGTGACGCCGTCCGAGCACCTCGGGTACATGTCCCCACGGCCCGGCGAGCGCGAGCTTCGTGGCAAACACCTCGTCTTCGCGCATCATGTTGCGCCGGTCGATTTCAGCGACAACCGCGCGCCGGAAGAGCCCGTACAGGGGGTCGATCAACAAGTGACTTTCGTTGAGCAGGCGTAACATTTCGGCAAACCGCGTGACCGGATCCTCGGAAGCAAGTGAATCGCCGCGGAACTCGGCCGTTTGTACGGAGCCGTCGGAAGCCGCATATTCCAGCTGCGTCGTCACCAGAATCGACCGCTCGTCTGCCGCGAATGCCTCGAGGCTGCGGGACACATTGGTCGGTGCCAACCAGTCGTCGTCACCGACCCACCGGAAGAAGGTTCCTCTCGACAACCGCATGACACCGACGAAGTTGTTCAGCAAACCCGTGTTCACAGGATTGCGGTGATAGACGATTCGTTTGTCCTGCGCGGCGAGATCGCGGCACAACTCCTCGGTGCCATCGGTGGAGGCGTTGTCGCCGATCACCAGTTCCAGGTTTTCGTGATCTTGACCGAGCACGGACTCCACCACGTTCTGTATCCGGTCGGCTCCGTTGCGGACCGGAAGTCCCACCGAGACCAAGGTATCGGCGGTTGCCATCACCGACCTCCTCGACGACTCGCATTTCGGGCCCACAACCTCGACGGAAGGCGCCGGATCTCGTCGAAGGGGACCACGACAAGTACGAAAACGCAGCAACCTGCTCCCCCGGCAAGCGAAAGCTGCACGAACGATCCCGCATCGATCAACGGTTCGATCAGGAGGATCACCGTCGCCGACAGCACCGCGCCGACCGCGGGCCGAACGAGTCCGGGCAACGCGGGTACCAGGCTGATCCGGTGACGATGGAGAGCGAGGATCGCCAGGGGAAGCGCCACCATGATCGCGCAGATGCCGTGTGCCACCGCTGCCCCCTGGATTCCACCCCACCGGGTTCCGACCCAGAGTGCAGGAAGCAGGGCCACGGCCCAGCCGAGATTCACCCAAACCGTCGCCTTGGTGGCACCCAGCGAGGTCAGGATGTCGAATGCGAACGAGGTCAGCATGCGGACGATCATGAGGATGGTAAGGATGCGCAGCACCGCCGCGGACGGACCCCACTGATCGCCGTACAGAAAGTCGATCAACGGCGTCGCCAATGTCGCCATCACGACAGCGATCGGCAGAATTGCCGTCACGAGCAGTGGAACCGAGCGGCGCACGCCTTCCTCGAGCACATCCGCATCGCGCTCTGCCAGGCGCGAGAATCCGGCGATGGATACGACGCGGACAGCAGTCCCGATCAATCCGGGTACCCAGCTGGAAATGTTGAATGCCAGCAGGTAATAGCCGACAGCCGCAGGCCCAAGCGCGTTGCCGATGATGATGTAGTCGGCGTTCAGCAGTACGGATTCGACGCCGAGGCTGGCTGCCAGCGGAACACCGAACGTGAGCAGCTTCACCGCGATCGCTCTGTCGAAGGCGAACCTCACGGGGAGGTGTCCCGCCTTGAACACGACCACACCTGTAACAACGGCCCCGAACACCTGGCCACCGGCAAAGCTGTACGCTCCGGCTCCGGCGAAGGCGAGGGGCACAGCCAACGCCGCATTGGCCACCCAGCCGGCCATGATCGCGATCGTCAACCGATCCTGCTCGAACCGGCGCTGCAGAGCGGACACGCGCATCGCGGTGACGCCGTCGACGATGATGACGACCGCCAGCAGCCGCACCACCGGTGCAGCCTCGGGAGTGCTTGCAAGCGAGGCGAATGTCGGCGCCAGTATCCAGACCACGCCGTAGCCGAGGAGACTGAAGACGAGCGCGATCGCGGATCCGGTCGGCGCCATCTCTTCGAACCTGCCGCGCCACTGCACACCTGCCGCGATCATTCCGAAGTCGTTGACGTGCATGAGCAGCGCCGTGACCGCCAACGCCAGCGCATACACGCCGAAATCGTCCGGAGTCAGTAGTCGAGCCAGGATGAGGCCGATGCCGAACGAGCCCAGCTTGAGGAAGAAGTTGCCGAGCAGACTCCACTTGAGACCGCGGCCCGCCTTACGACCGATGCTTCCGACCTGGTCGGCAGTCGATCCTTCGGGCGCTACCTCCTCGTCAACCACGGTCAGACACGCTCGAGCCAGATCTCACGCCAGAACGGTACGAACTCACGTGGACAGTTGGCGTTGTACACCCCCGCGCAGACAATGTCTTCCAGCACGATACAAGGGTTCTTCATCGTCAACAGCTCGCCGGTTCTCTCGTCCAGGCACTTGGTGACGCGGGCTTTCACCCGGGCGGTGCGACCACAGTATCTGGCCATCTCCTCCTCGAATCCCATGCCCCGATTGAGCCGGCTCTCGTTGAGAGTGTCCTTGATCTGTTCCTTGGACTTGATCCGGACCAGTTCGCCCGGCTGCAGACCGAGATGCTCGGTCGGGGTCCGTGCACCTGCCCGGCCCTCGACGAACCCCCACGGCAGACCGCCACGGATCCACAGTTTCCGTGGCAGCACGCGCTTGCTGTACCCCTGCACTCGATTGAACAGAGCGATCAGGAATGCCCGCAACGATGCGAGTGCCCCGACGTTGCCGGTCCGTACGTCGGTCACGTACTGGCGAAGATCGCGGAACGGCAGACAACTCGGCGCGGCCCGCATCAGTTCGGTTGCCTGACAGGAGTAGCGGACCTCGCCGTTCGGACCCGGATCCTTGCGGGTGTTGATCTCCAACAGAGGAAGAGCGACGCGGCCATCGGACGCCGGTGGGGTCGTTCCGGGTTCGACACGTTTGAGCCAGGCCTCCTTCCAGTACAGTGAGCAGGCGGTTTGGCAGCCACCGTGGGAGGAGCCGTCACAACGCGCACCCGTCAGATGCACCGCATTCTCCATCCGATGAATGCCACTCCGGTTGATGGTGTCGCACAGTTTGTGTGCCACCTTGTGTACGGTCATCCGCCGGCCACAGAATTGGAGCATCTCCGGCATGAACGGCAGGTTCTCCGTCTCCCCGTGCTCGTCGAGTGTCTTCAGGATCTCTTCGGCGCTGCGAACCTCGACCACGTCTCCGACGCGCAACGGTCGGGCAGCGGCGCCCGTCTCGGAACAGGTCATCGTCGTCGCTCCTCCCCGATTGCGTACGCCATCGCAATCGCTGTTGCCGCGATTGCCGCACACCCAATCCGTGAGTTGTGCGGATCCACGCCCCCTGCGGCGCGTCCGGATCCACTGCGCAAACAAGCATCGCACCTGAAGCGTGGTTGCGACACCCATCATGCGAATCGCCGGTGCGGAAACATCCTTCGGTGACCGTCGCCGCCGAGCGTCGCTTCGTCGTCGCGGCAAACGACATCCGCGCCGCCGACTGCAGGGCCGACGGCGCTCTGACCACGCGGGAGAACTTCCTACGAATATTTCCATGTTCTTCCGCACCCCATGGTGATTCGCCCACACTTGGTTCTATTGCGTTCGAGGTTCGATTGCATTCGAGCGGGAGGTTGCACCGACCGATGGGTGTGAACCGGGTACTGGTCACCGGTGGATCGGGATTCATCGGTTCCCACCTGTGCCGGAGGCTCGCAGATTCCGGCCCGGAGGTTCATGCCGTCTCGCGGACACGCCGGAACGCGACGGACGGTGTCCGCTGGTGGACGACCGATCTGACGGATCACGAGGCGACGCGGCAACTCCTGCGCACCGTCCGGCCCGAGATGGTGTTCCACCTGGCTAGCTACGTGACCGGGAGCCGCGATTTGGGTGCGGTCCTGCCGACCTTCCGGGCCAATCTGCTGACGACGGTCAATCTGCTCACTGCCGCATGCGAGGTGGATCGTCCTCTTGTGGTGCTGGCCGGTTCCGCCGAAGAGCCCCCACCCCGTGACCCCGATCCTGTACCTGCATCCCCCTATGCTGCCGCGAAGGTAGCCGCATCCACCTACGCGCGTACCTTCAGCGCGCGGTTCGGTCTCCCGACGTTCACCTTTCGCATCTCCATGGTCTACGGGCCCGGGCAGCAGGACGGGACCAAGCTCGTGCCCTACGTGACTCAGTCCCTGCTGCGCGGCGAATCCCCCGCTCTGAGCAGTGGCGGCCGGGAGGTCGATTGGGTCTACGTCGACGACGTGGTCGACGCCTTCGTCATGTTCGCCGACTCGTCCGAGACCGCCCACTCGTCCGAGACGGTCGGCGAATCCCTCGACATCGGATCCGGACAACTTGTATCCGTGCGCAGCGTCGTCGAGCGAATCGCGCAGATGATCGATGGGCCGGCTGCACCACGCTTCGGGGTCCTGGACGACAGACCGTTCGAACGCACACTGCTTGCCGACGTGGCCCGCACCCGCGCCGCAATCGGATGGGAGCCGCGGACCGGTCTCGAGATCGGCCTGACGAAGACCGTGGAGTGGTTTCGCCAGGACTGCTGATCATGGCATGGCGACGAGAAGACAGCCGTCCAGGCGGATCGGTGTCGACTCTAGAGCCAGTAATCCCGCCATTCCTGTGTAGACATGGGGCCCCTGCCCCCACGATCCCGTGCAGCCGCGCTCTCGACGGCGCGTATGCGGTCAGCGAACGCCAGCACCGCGCTGCGCAGTCTCTGCTCGGCGCCGCCTGCACTGTCCAGATGCACGAGCGTCACCTCTGCAGGTACCAGATCCTTCGGTACTCCAGCCGCGTATGCCCGTTCGATCACCTTCTCCGCCAGCGCCAGCGCCGGCTGCGCCATCGCGATGCCGTCGAGGCACGACTCCCGGGCCTTCTCCGCCGCCTTGGCCGCCTGCCACGCCGCTTCCTGCTCGGCGACGTCGAGCGGGCCGGTGTGACCGTTGGTCAGGTGCGGGCTCCGCTGCGACAGCTTGGTGACGAGGGTGCCGGCGACGTCGTCGACGTCGAACGGGTCGGTCGGCGACTCCTGGGCGATCCGCGAGTGGAACAGCACCTGCAGCAGCAGGTCGCCGAGTTCCTCCCGCAGCCCGGCCCGGTCGTCCTCGTCGATGGCGTCGAGAAGCTCGTAGGTTTCCTCGAGCAGGTAGCGCCGCAGCGAGTCGTGGGTCTGGGTGACCTCCCAGCCGCCGAACCCCCACAGCCGGTCCATGACGTCGACCGCCTCGAGCAACCGGTCGCCGGGCACCGGGTCCGCCGCGACCACGGTCTCCCCGCGCGCGGTCCGTGCCGCCACGGCGTCGCTGCCGGCGTCGAGGGCCACGAGTACGTCGGCTCCCGGTTCGTGGTCGAGACCGAGCGCAGCGCGCATCTCGTCGGGGACCTCGTCGCCGTACTCGACCGGCCCGCGCAGCAGGCTCACCGCGGCCGCGGGCACGACCCCGGGCCGGCGCGGGTCGAGGAGGACGACGCTCACGCGTTCGCCCCCGCCGCGACCCGCACGTCCACCGACCCCTGCGCCTTGCCGTCCATGGCCAGCAGGAAGTCCGCGATGTACTGGAGCAGCTCGACGTCGCGGACCCGGTCGGAGCCGACCCCGCCGGTGCGCGGCAGCGGCAGTTGCACGATGCCGCTGGTCGCGCGGTACTGGGCGGCCGGGAAGATCCGCTTGAGCCGCATCTGCTTCGAGTCGGGGAGTTCCATCGGGGAGATCTTGAGCTGGGTGCCGACGACCGCGACCTCCTCGAGCCCGTATTCGCGGCACAGCAGCCGCAGCTTCGCGACGGACACGAGCCGGCCGACCTCTTCGGGCAGCGGGCCGTACCGGTCGACGAGTTCCTCGACGACGGCGGCGATCGCCGCGTCGTCCTGTGCGGCGGCGAGCTTGCGGTAGGCCTCGAGGCGCAGCCGGTCGGAGGTGACGTAGTCGGCGGGGATGTGCGCGTCGACGGGCAGGTCGACCCGTACCTCCTTGGGCGCCTCCTCGGTGGTGATGGGGGTGCCGTCGGCCGCCGCGCGGTACGCCTCGACGGCCTCGCCGACCAGGCGCACGTACAGGTCGAAGCCGACGCCGGCGACGTGACCGGACTGTTCGGCTCCGAGAACGTTTCCGGCGCCGCGGATTTCGAGGTCCTTCATGGCGACGGCCATGCCGGCGCCGAGGTCGGAGTTCTGCGAGATGGTTGCGAGCCGGTCGTACGCGGTTTCGGTGAGCGGCTTCTCCGGCGGGTACAGGAAGTACGCGTAGCCGCGTTCGCGGGACCGGCCGACGCGACCGCGCAGCTGATGCAGCTGCGACAGACCGAGCGAGTCGGCCCGTTCGACGATGAGCGTATTGGCGTTGGAGATGTCCAGGCCGGTCTCGACGATCGTGGTGCACACCAGCACGTCGAATTCGCGTTCCCAGAAGCCCTGCACGGTCTTCTCGAGGGTGTCCTCGTTCATCTGGCCGTGCGCGACGACCACCCGGGCCTCGGGGACGAGGTCACGAATCTTCTTGGCGGCCTTGTCGATCGAGCTGACCCGGTTGTGGACGTAGAACACCTGGCCGTCGCGCAGCAGCTCGCGACGGATCGCGGCGGCGACCTGCTTGTCCGAGTACGCGCCCACGTAGGTGAGGATCGGGTGCCGCTCCTCGGGCGGGGTGAGGATCGTCGACATCTCGCGGATGCCGGCCATGCTCATCTCCAGGGTGCGCGGGATCGGGGTCGCCGACATGGTCAGTACGTCGACGTGCGTGCGCAGCGCCTTGATGTGTTCCTTGTGTTCGACACCGAAGCGCTGTTCCTCGTCGACGATCACGAGACCGAGGTCCTTCCAACGGATTCCCGTCTGCAGCAGCCGATGGGTGCCGACCACGATGTCGACCTCGCCGTCGGCCATGCCCGCGACGATCTCGCGGGACTCGGCCGGATCGGTGAATCGGCTCAGGCCCTTGACGGTGACGGGGAACGCGGCCATCCGCTCGGTGAAGGTCTGCAGGTGCTGCTGCGCGAGCAGGGTCGTGGGCACCAGCACCGCGACCTGCTTGCCGTCCTGCACGGCCTTGAACGCGGCGCGCACCGCGATCTCGGTCTTGCCGTAGCCGACGTCGCCGATGACGACGCGGTCCATCGGCACCGGCTTCTCCATGTCGGCCTTCACCTCGGAGATGACGGTGAGCTGGTCCTGGGTCTCGGTGAAGGGGAACGCGTCCTCCATCTCCTTCTGCCACGGGGTGTCCGGGCCGAAGGCGTGACCGGGCGACGCCTGCCGCGCCGCGTACAGGCGCACCAGCTCCCCCGCGATCTCGCGAACCGCCTTGCGCGCCTTGCGTTTCGTGTTGGCCCAGTCGGAGCCGCCGAGCTTGCTGATCGCGGGCAGTTCACCGCCGACGTACCGGGAGAGCTGATCGAGCGACTCCATCGGCACGAACAACCGGTCGCCGGGCTGGCCACGCTTGCTCGCCGCGTACTCGATGACGAGGTACTCGCGGCGCGCACCGCCCACGGTCCGTTCGACCATCTCGACGAACCGGCCGATGCCGTGCTGGTCGTGCACCACGTAGTCGCCGGCGGTCAACGCCAGCGGATCGACCTGGTTGCGCCGCTTGACCGGCGTCTTGCGACCTTCGGCGGTGGTGACCCGGTTGCCGGTCAGGTCCGCCTCGGTGACGACGACGAGCCCCGGCACCTGGTTGTCGCCGTTGCCGGCCAGCACGAGGCCCTCGTGCAACGCGCCCTTGATCACGCCGACCTGGCCGCGGACCGGTTCGGCGCCCGGCTCGAGCTTCGCGGCGGGAACCTCGTTGTCCTTCAACCGTTCGAGCACGCGCAGCCCGGTACCGGTACCGGCGACCACGATCACCGCGCGGCCACCGGTGGTGACGTGCGCGCGCAGGTTCACGAACAGCATCGACAGCAGTTCCTCGGAACCGCGCACCTCCGGCGCGGGCTGCACCTCGAGAACCACCTCGGTGTCGGCGCCGGAGGCGAGCGGGCTCAGCGTCCACCACGGCACGCCCTGCGCTTCGGCGGCCTCCCGGACCTGCCGCAGCGACCGGTACGCCGAGGCCGCGAGATCCATCTTCCGGCCGTCGGCGCCGGTCAGGTTCGCGGTGTCCAGCGGCGCGGCACCACCGATCGACGCGGCCGTCCACGACGCCTCCAGGAACTCCTGGCCGGTGCGCACGAGGTCGGTGGCGCGGGTGCGGACCTTCTCCGGGTCGCAGAGCAGGACGTGGGTGCCGGCGGGCAGCACCTCGGTGAGCAGCTGCAGCTCACCGGACTGCAGCACGGGCAGCAGCGCCTCCATGCCCTCGACCGGAACACCGCCGGCCATCTTGTCGAGCATCTCGACGAGCGCCGCGTCGGCCGGGTTGTCCTTCGCGAGCTGCGCCGCGCGTTCCTTGACCTCCTCGGTCAGCAGCAGTTCGCGGCAGGGCGGCGCGATGAGCGTGGCGACCTCGACGTCGGGGATCGAGCGCTGGTCGGCGACGGAGAACGGGCGGAGCTCGGTGACCTCGTCGCCCCAGAACTCGACGCGCACCGGGTGGTCGGCGGTCGGCGGGAACACGTCCAGGATGCCGCCGCGCACCGCGAACTCGCCGCGCTTGCCGACCATGTCGACGCGCGTGTAGGCCAGTTCGACGAGGCGTTCGACGAGTTCGTCGAAGTCGTGTTCGGAACCGACCCGCAGGGTGATCGGATCGATCTCGCCGAGCCCCGGCGCCATCGGCTGCACCAGCGACCGCACGGTCGCGACGATGACGCGCAGTTCGGGGCCGTAGTCGCGGTCGTCGGGCCGGGCGAGGCGGCGCAGCACCTGCAGCCGCCGGCCGACGGTGTCCGCGCTCGGCGACAGCCGCTCGTGCGGCAGCGTCTCCCACGACGGGAACTGCGCGACGGCTGCGCCGAGGATCTCGGTGAGTTCGGCGGTCAGGTCGTCGGCTTCGCGACCGGTGGCGGTGACCACCAGCAGCGGCGCCTTCTCCGCGAGCGCGGCGGCGACGAAGGGGCGGGCCGCGGGCGGGGCGACCAGGGCCTGCTCGGCGGTGCCGGCGAGCGAGGCGACCCGCTGCAATTGGTCGTCGGCCAGCGCGATCCGCGCCAGTCCGGACAGAGGGGTGGCGGGCACAGCAGACACGTGACAGTCGCTCCTGGGTGTACGACGAGAACTTTTCGATTCTATGCGTCGCGGACAGGGTGCCTCAGTCCGCGGACGCGAGCAGGTCGGCGCTGCTGTCCCCCAGCGCACGGCGCGCCCAGGTCACCAGGCGCGACAGCAGTGCGTCGTCGGTCTCGTCGGCGCCGGGGAGCCAGCGTCTGCGCACCATCCGCAGCAGCGTGGCCCGCGCGCGGCCGGGGTCGGCGTCGACGACGAACGTGACGAACGCGTCGGGGGTCCAGGGTTCGATTCCGGAGCGTTCGAGCGCGGCGGCGATCGCCGGGTCGGTGGTGACGACGGCGTCGGCGTGGGCGATCAGCGCGACCGCCGTCAGGTGGGTGTCGCGCGGGTCGACGACGTACGGCACCTCCCGCAGCACCGTCGTCGGCCACGTCACGCGGGCGCCCGGGAACGCCCGGTCCAGTTCGGCGAACAGGTAGTCGCGGGCCGGTCGCGGCAGTTCCGCCGGCAGCCGGCGATCCACTTCGGCGATGACACCGTCGCTCCAATACGGTTGGTACAGACCGTCTTCCGCGAATGCGAGCACGACGTCCCGTATCCGCGCGTCGGCGAGCACCGACGCACCGAGCACCACCCGTACGGGCATCTTCCCCCTGCTTTCCGATCAGAATTCGTCGTACAGGCCGTCGCGGCGGGCCAGGTCGGCGAGGTTGTCGAGGACCTGGGTGCGGATCGTCGCGCGACGCTGCGCCAGTGCGACGACGTCGGCGCGGTCCACCCGCCGGTGCAGGCCGTGGAACTCGGCGGGCAGCGCCCCGCTGTCGACGAGGCGCGCCACCTCGGCGCGGGAGGCACCCAGCACGTCCGCCGCCTGGGTGACGGTCAGCAGCGGCGGCACGGCGGTGATCGTGACCGCTGCGTCCGCACCGAGGTCGTCGAGGACGCGGGCGAGCGCGGCGGGGGCATGCTCGGCATCGAACGGTCCGAAGGTCACGGCGGCGATGCTGTCAGGCCGCGCCGCCGATTGCAACGAGCGAGCGCGTTCAGTAGTACTGCACCTGCGTCGTGCGGGCCGCCGACCGCAGGATGGGCACCAGCCGATTCAGTGCCCGCTGTTCCAGGAACTGCTGATCCATCGGCTTGCTCAGGGCGACCGCGAGTTCGGCCGGCCGATCCTGGGCGAGCGACCGGTACTTCGGCAGCATGTGGGTGGTGATGTACTCCCAGCGGGCGTCGCGGTCCGACCAGTTGAACGCGGGCAGCGGTGTCTGCAGGCGCCACTGCGGGCCGACGGCGGGATCGCCCGCGGTCAGCGTCAGCGGGAACGCCTCCCGGGGCGGTAGCACGCCCGGGATCGCGGGGTCGGCGCCGAACGTCGACAGGTAGGTCAGCGCCCGGCCGACGGGACCGCGGGCCTCGCGGGTGGCGTCCCACTGGTCGGCGATCGACTGGTACTGCTCGCGGTGCAGCAGTTCGGCGTTGCCGCGCACCACCAGCTCCGGGTCCCCGGTCGCGAGATCGCGCCAGGCCCGGACGGCGCGGTCGTCGATGATGCCCGCCCGGCGGAACTCGTCGATCGCGTCGAGACCACCGGCCAGGTATGCCTCGTGCTGCGGCAGCAGGTCGGTGAAGATGTGCTTGCTCATCGCGATGACCCGGACCTGGAAGTCCGCGATGTCCTCGGGGGTGATGGTGTGCCCGACGGCGAGTACCGCCCGCAGGTCCTCGGGCAGCTCCGCCGCCGCGGGGGCTGCGGCGTCGTCGAGCGTGCGGGTGACCTGGGCGAGGGCGTCACGCAGCTCCCGGACGCCGATGACCACCCCGACCAGGTCGACGTCCATGACGCCGGCACCGAAGGACGGTCCGGCCAGGCCCCCCTGTCCGGTCCACAGGAAGTCGGGATGCTCGCGCTGCAGCTTCTGGTAGTAGGCGAAGGTGTTCTTCAGATTCTGCTCGTTGGCCGCCAACCCGAGCTGCGGATCCCACCGATTCAGGTCGATCCCGGCATTGCGGGCGGCCATGGCGAGCCAGTACTGGTGCAGCAGGGCCGCGTAGCGTTCCGGGTCGACCCCGGTGGCGCGGGCCCGGTCGAGCAGCGGCCGCAGCACCTCGGGGTCGGCCGACAGATCGGTCGCGACTCCCCCGCCGTGCTCGGAGTCGAGGTTGTTGCGGGGAACGTCGAGGACGGTGTCGAGATCGAGGACAGCGTCGAGATCGGGTGCGGCAGTGGCTGTTCCGGAGGCCCCGACGGCGAGGGTCACGGCGGTCAGAGCGGTGGCGAGCAGACGTCTCATCGGCCGGCCTCCCCGAAGCGCCGATCGAACCAGTCGACGTTCTGCATGCCGAGCAACTCGACGCCCACCCGGACCGGGTCGGTCAGCACGTCGCCGATCCCGCACACCGACGGATCGAATTCGACATCGGCGCCGTGCGCGCGCCAGAAGTTGCCGAGGTTCTCCACGTCCTCGTAAGGGACGAGGAAGTCGTCGCGGCACGAGGTGACGAGCACCGGCGCAGTCGGGATCTCGTTCGGTCGGGTGCCGAGCGCGTTCTCGGCGTAGGCCCGCGCGAACGCCGGGTTGTCGGCGGGCCGCCCGTGCGTGAACAGCGCGGACAGCGGCACGAACGGGAACATCAGATACAGCCCCTGGCAGGTGCTGTGGAACAGGTCGGCGGCGGCCCGGCCGAGCGGGGTGAGTTCGGCGTCGAGGTCGATCTCCGGGTACTTCGCCGCGAAGCCGAGCGAGTTGGCGAACACGAATCCCGAACCGATACCGCCGTCCGCGGTGCGTTCGAAGGTCGCGCTGTCGACGACCATGGCCTGCAGCACGGTGCCGACGAGATTGAGTTCCGGCGCGTAGGTGCCCGCCATCTCCGCGGCGAACCCGGCGGCCACCCCACCCCCGGCGATCCCGAAGATCCCGACCGGGACGTCCGGCGCGAACCCGGCGTCGGGCAGCGCGATGGCTGCGCGCAGCCCGTCGAGGGTCGCGGGTCCGCTGAACCGGCCGATGGAGAAGCCGTTGGGTGCGGTGTCGCCGTCGTTGGCGGTGTCGCTCATCATCACGGCCCAGCCGCGGCCGAACATCTGCGCGACGGGTCCGAGCGCGGAGAACAGCGACGGATCGGTCTGGTTGCCACCGGTCCACTGGGTGCTCGGCATGCAGTTCGGGCCGAGGCTGTCGTTGGCCTCGGAATAGCCGATGAGTCTGCGGTCCTGCGGCGGCGTGCCGTCCTCGGGGAGCATGAGGATGCCGGTGGCGACGGTGCGCGAGCCGTCGAAATCGGTGGTGACGTACATCAGCTGATGAGCGGTGACGTGGCCCGGCTGTACCCCGTACACCTGCACCGTGACCGGGCGGTGCCGCAGCAGGGTGCCGGGGACGTCCCCGTCGCCGAGGGCGGGCGGGTCGAACCACGGGTCGGTGGAGGCCGGGCGCGGCGTCCACTGCGCCGGATGCGCGATCTGCCCGTCGCGGAAGGTGCTCACCACGAACGGGTTGAAGACGTCGTCGACCTGGACGGGCTCGGCGCCGGCGGTGGTCGCCGTGGTCAGGGCAGCCGTGGTGAGGGTAAGGGCCAGCGCGGCAGCAGCGCCGGTCGCCACGAGTTGTCGCAAGACTCGCATCGATACGTTCCTGTCACTGTGTGGTGAACTGCGCGCTGCCCCCGGCGCAGCGCGCAGTTCACGGCACAGTAACAGTCCGTTACCGACGGATACAGATAACCCGCCGGGGCGTCGTCAGACGCGCAGCCGCGGGCGGCTCAGACGCGCAGCCGCGGGCGGCTCAGACGCGCAGGCGTCGCGCGGCGAACTGCCGGAAGTATTCGACCTTCGTCGCCGGAACCAGCGACGGCAGCAGGTTCGTCCACATCAGCTCGATGTGTTCGATCGACCGGTCGCGGCGACCGAGACCGGCGGCGACGGTGCGCGCCCCGACGACCATCTGCAGCACCATCAGACCGGCCGCATCGGGATCGAAATCCGGGGACAGGTCGCCTTCCTCCTGCGCCCGGCGCGCCAGCTGCTGCAACGTGGCCAGCCACATCTCGAACAGGTTGTCGCCGGAGCCGCGATAGTCGCCGATCTCGAGAACGAGCCGGAACATCGCACGGACCACCGGGTCGGAGACCGACAGGTCGACGGACAGGACCGACAGCTCGATCATCGTCTCCAGCGCCGGCGTGCGTTCGTCGATCTTGGCGAGACCGGCCTCCGCCGAGCGGGCGAAACCGGCGTCGATGACGCCGCGGGCAAGCTCCTCCTTGGAGCCGAAGTGGAAGTACAGCGCGCCCTTGGTCACGCCCGATTCGTCGATGATCTCGTTGAGGCTGGCGTTCGCGTATCCCAGCCGCACGAAGACCTCGGCGGCGCCGCGCAGCACCGATTCCCGGGTGGCCTCGGCGCGAACCTGACGTGCCATCTCAGCGCCCCCGGCGAACGGGAACAGGGCGCTCGGCCCGGACACGCTCGGCACAGGCAATCGACGTGCGGGAAACCACTGTCACCTCAATCCCGTCGCTTCTACGAATCGGCCGGGCAACGGTACCACCGCGGTGTCGTCTACCTCGGTATTCGCGGACTTTCGACTGTATCAATCGGCGCCGAGCGTCGGATCGGCTTCGAGCCGGGTCAGGCCGTTCCAGCACAGGTTCACCAGGTGCGCCGCGACGACCTCCTTCGACGGGCTGCGTTCGTCGAGCCACCAGGTCGCGGTGGTCGCGACCATGCCGACGAGGGCCTGCGCATAGAGCGGCGCAAGGTCCGGGTCCAGGCCGCGGCGGGCGAAGTCGCCGGCGA
The DNA here is from genome assembly GCF_053589115.1 of Rhodococcus sp. NPDC003383. Taxonomy (NCBI): domain Bacteria; kingdom Bacillati; phylum Actinomycetota; class Actinomycetes; order Mycobacteriales; family Nocardiaceae; genus Rhodococcus; species Rhodococcus sp. NPDC003383. The sequence continues at coordinate 379,306 of NZ_JBSFRG010000001.1, forward strand.
GCAGGGTGCCGACCTGACGCATCGCCTCGTTGAGCAGGCTCGAGTAGGTGCCTTCCTCGGCGGCGACCGGGGAGTCGCGCACCAGGATGCGGAAACCGTCGGTGCGTTCCTCGATGTAGGTGAGCAGCGCGAGCGCGGCCCGTTCGACGCGGACGCGGGACCGGTTCCGCGTCAGGCTCTCGGTGACCATCGACATGAGGATGGTCATCTCGCGGTCCACGACCACGGCGTAGAGCCCTTCCTTCCCGCCGAAGTGTTCGTAGACGACGGGCTTGGACACGGCGGCGCGCTGCGCGATCTCCTCGATGGACGTGCCCTCGTAACCGCGCTCGGCGAACAGGGCCCGGCCGATCTCGATCAACTGCTCGCGGCGTTGCGTTCCGGTCATGCGGATACGCGGGGTCCGCTCCGATTGATGTTGCGGTGTTCGCGACACGACGGTTTCCTTTCCGGCGCCACACCTGCTTGCACGCTGGGCCCCGGAGCCGAGCCTAATCTGCGGGCCGTGCGGACCGCCTCGTCTCCGCCCCGCGTTCGACGCCGACCGTATCGGCATGCGAGGATCACACCGCACGCCCCGGGGTTCACTTCGCGGACGTGCGGCGATCCGCCGTGGTGTAATCGGCAGCACCTCTGATTTTGGTTCAGATAGTTCAGGTTCGAGTCCTGGCGGCGGAGCAAGGCGAACGGGGGCCGACCCGGCCCTCACACGCTCGTCCATGACGCATGTCGAACGTCGAGGGAGCTTCATGCAAGTGCAGACCGCAATAGTCGTCCTGGCCGCCGGAGCGGGTACGAGGATGCGGTCCAAGACCCCCAAGGTGCTGCATTCGCTCGGCGGCCGCACCATGCTCGAGCATTCCGTGCGCGCGGCGGCGGCGCTCGACCCGGATCACCTGGTCGTGGTCGTCGGTCACGACCGTGAACGCATCTCCACCGCCGTCACCGATCTCGCAGCCCACCTCGACGGAGACGTTCGCGTCGCCGTGCAGGACGAGCAGCTCGGCACGGGCCACGCCGTCGAGTGCGCACTGACCACCCTTCCCGACGACTTCGCCGGCACCGTCGTCGTCACGGCCGCGGACGTCCCGCTGCTCGACAGCGACACGCTGCGCGCCCTGCTGGAGACGCACGCCGAACCCGAAGCTGCGGCCGTCACCGTGCTCACCACGACCGCGGCCGACCCCACCGGCTACGGCCGGATCCTCCGCACCACCGACGGCGACGTCACCGCGATCATCGAGCACAAGGAAGCGACCCCGACCCAGCTGGCGATCACCGAGGTGAACGCCGGGGTGTACGCGTTCGACGTCGCCGCGCTGCGCTCGGCGCTCGGCAAGCTCAGCGCCGACAATGCGCAAGGCGAGCTGTACCTGACCGACGTCGTGTCGATCGCCCGCGGCGAGGGGCTGACCGTGCGCGCCCACTACACCGACGACGCGGTGAGCGTCGCCGGAGCCAACGACCGCGTGCAGCTCGCGGCGCTCGCGGCCGAACTGAACCGCCGCACCCTCGAGTACTGGATGCGCGAGGGTGTGACGGTGATCGACCCGGCGACCACGTGGGTCGACGTCGACGTCACCCTCGCACCGGACGTGACACTGCACCCGGGTGTGCAACTGCACGGGCGCACGTCGATCGGTGAGGACGCGGTGATCGGACCGGACACCACCCTGACCGATGTGCAGGTCGGTGCCGGAGCGTCGGTGGTGCGGACCCACGGATCGGATTCGGTGATCGGCGCGGACGCGTCCGTCGGCCCCTTCGCGTACCTTCGACCGGGCAGCGAACTCGGCGCCGAAGGCAAGATCGGCACGTTCGTCGAAACGAAGAACGCGCAGATCGGAGCGCATTCGAAGGTGCCGCACCTGACCTATGTCGGGGACGCGACGATCGGTGAGCATTCCAACATCGGCGCGTCGAGCGTGTTCGTGAACTACGACGGGGTCAAGAAGTACCGGACCGTCGTCGGATCGCACGTGCGGACCGGTTCCGACACCATGTTCGTGGCCCCCCTGACGGTGGGCGACGGCGCGTACACGGGCGCCGGGACGGTGCTCCGGCGGAACGTTCCACCGGGGGCGCTGGCAGTGTCGGGTGCGCCACAGCGCAATATTGAAGGATGGGTCCAGCGAAATCGAGCCGGGACCCCCGCCGCTGAGGCAGCATCGTTGGCGTCGCAGCAGCAGCAAGAGAACGAACCGCAAAAGGACGGCCTGGACCAGTGACCAATTGGATCGACAATCAGAAGAACCTGATGCTCTTCGCCGGCCGGGCACACCCCGAGCTGGCGGAGCAGGTCTCGAAGGAACTGGGCATCCAGGTCACGCCGCAGACCGCGCGTGACTTCGCCAATGGCGAGACCTTCGTGCGGTTCGAGGAGTCGGTGCGTGGCTCCGACGCCTTCGTGCTGCAGAGCCATCCGTTCCCGCTGAACCAGTGGGTGATGGAGCAGCTCATCATGATCGACGCGCTCAAGCGTGGTTCGGCCAAGCGCATCACCGCGATCCTGCCGTTCTACCCCTACGCCCGTCAGGACAAGAAGCACCGCGGCCGCGAGCCCATCTCGGCTCGCCTGATCGCCGACCTGCTCAAGACCGCCGGTGCCGACCGCATCATCACTGTCGACCTGCACACCGACCAGATCCAGGGCTTCTTCGACGGCCCGGTCGACCACATGCACGCGCAGGGTCAGCTCGCGGAGTACATCCGCGGCCACTACGGCGTCGACAACATCGCCGTGGTCTCCCCCGACTCGGGTCGCGTCCGCGTCGCCGAGAAGTGGGCCGACACCCTCGGTGGTGCCCCGCTGGCGTTCATCCACAAGACCCGCGATCCGCTGGTGCCGAACCAGGTCAAGTCCAATCGCGTGGTCGGTGAGGTCGAGGGCCGCACCTGCATCCTGATCGACGACATGATCGACACCGGCGGCACCATCGCCGGCGCGGTGCGGGTCCTCAAGGAGGCCGGCGCCGGTGACGTCATCATCGCCGCGACGCACGGTGTGCTGTCCGACCCGGCCGCCGAGCGCCTCGCCGCGTGCGGTGCCAAGGAGGTCATCGTCACCAACACGCTGCCGATCCCGCCGGAGAAGCAGTTCGAGACCCTCACCGTGCTGTCGATCGCTCCGCTCCTGGCGCAGACGATCCGCGAGGTGTTCGAGAACGGCTCGGTGACGTCGCTGTTCAACGGCGTGGCCTGAAACCCGTTCCACAGGGCACACTGTCGGGGTGTTCACTGGATTCCCCGTCGCCGCACTCGACTTCTACGAGGATCTCGAAGCCGACAACAGCAAGGCATTCTGGGCCGCGCACAAGGCCGTATACGACGACTGCGTGCGCGGCCCGATGCTTGCGCTGCTCGCCGAACTGGAGCCGGAATTCGGTGCCGGCAAGGTCTTTCGGCCCTATCGCGATGTCCGGTTCAGCAAGGACAAGACGCCGTACAAGACGCACCAGGGCGGCTTCGTGCAGACCGCCCCGGGCGTCGGCTACTACGTGCAGGTCGACGCGGCGGGTCTGGTCGTCGCCGGCGGCTTCTACGCCGGATCCGGTGCGCAGATCGAGGCGTACCGCGCGGCCGTCGACGACGAACGGCGCGGCACCCAGCTCGAGAAACTGGTCCGGAAACTTCGCCGCGACGGTTTCGAAATCGGTGGCGCACAACTGAAGACGCGTCCGCGCGGGGTCGACCCGGAGCATCCGCGGCTCGACCTGATGCGCCACAAGGCGCTCACCGCGGGACGCACCGAACAGTCGCCCCCGTGGCTCGACAGCGGCCGCACGCTCGACGAGGTCCGTGACGCCTGGCGCCGTTTCCGTCCGCTCGTGGAATGGCTCACCGCGGCGACCGCGACCTGACCCCCGACGGAAGCCAGCAGACCGTCCGGTACGGAAAGTGCTGTGCCGCAACACTTTGCCTTCCGGCGTCGCCCCGCTAGCATGATCTTCGTCACTTTCCCGTCCGTCCCCGCAGGTCACGTCCGTCCCACGCGCCGTGGCCGCCCGATTTTCACTTAAGGTGGCTCCTCGTGATCGACGCGCAGACTCTCGAGGCCCCCACCGAATCCGCGACAATCCGGACAGCACGACGGTGGACACCCGGTGCCTGCGTATGGTGCGGCGACGTCGAGGCCGTCGAGGAGTACCGCAACGAGCCGCGCTGCGCGACCTGCCGCAAGCACGAGGACATCATCGAGGAAGCGCGCAAGTTCGTCGGCATGTACGGCCTGCGCCCGATCGGCGGAACCCTCCAGTCCGACGACGAGGAAGAGTACGAGCACCGCCTCGCCGCGCGCGATGCCCGCCGCGCCCTCAACGACATTCGGCTCGCCGAGCAGCCCGATCCGGCGCTCGTGCGCAAGGCCCTCCGTCCGCGCGCCGCCGCCGTGGTCGCCGAGAACGCCCCGGCCCGCGCCTCGAAGCCGCGCACCTCGTCGCCGCGCCCCTCGTCGTCCCGCAGCTCCTCCGAGCCCGCTCCCGCACCCGTGCGCACCGACGCCGTCGACGTCGACGAGATCCAGGCTCGCGCCCTCGCGCTGCTCGACCAGCTCTCCGCGATCGACGCGCAGCTCGCGCTCGTCGCCGAGCAGACCGGCCTGGCGGCGCGCGCCCGCCGCAGCGACCTCGAGAAGCAGAAGGCCACCATCATGCGCACGCTCGGCGCGCTGGAGAAGGCACGGCTCAGCGCCCTGTCCTGATCCACTGCCGCCGGAGCGGCATCCCCGGTTTTTCCCGTTCCCGCCCGCCGCCAGACGGTAGCGTGACGGCTGTCACATCACGTGCAGCCGACGAGGTTCGTCCCGCCGATCGGACCACCGACCCGGGTCGACCCGGGGAGGAGCCGACATGGCAGTCGAACCGGCAGGAACACGCGGGGACATCGAGCATCTGCGGACCGATCCCGACCTCCCTCCGGTCGGGGTCGTGGACCGGACGCCGATCTCCCCCACCGCCCGCGTCGTCTTCCTCGTCCTGGCGATTCTCGGTGCGATCGCGTGGGCGATGATCGCCCTGGTGCGCGGCGAGAACATCAACGCGGTGTGGTTCGTGATCGCTGCGGTGTGCAGCTATCTGATCGCGTTCCGCTTCTATGCGCGGTTCATCGAACGCAAGATCGTGCAGCCGCGCGACGACCGGGCGACACCGGCCGAGGAGTTGGAGAACGGCAAGGACTACATGCCGACCGACCGCCGGGTGCTGTTCGGTCATCACTTCGCGGCGATCGCCGGGGCCGGTCCCCTCGTCGGCCCGGTCCTGGCCGCGCAGATGGGCTACCTGCCGGGAACCCTCTGGATCATCGTCGGTGTCGTGTTCGCCGGGGCCGTCCAGGACTTCCTGGTGCTGTGGATCTCGTCGCGGCGGCGCGGCCGCAGCCTCGGCCAGATGGCCCGTGACGAGCTCGGCCCGATCGGCGGCGTCGCCGCACTGATCGCCGTGTTCGTCATCATGATCATTCTCATCGCGGTGCTCGCGCTGGTCGTCGTCAACGCGCTCGCCGAGAGCCCGTGGGGCCTGTTCTCCATCGCCATGACCATCCCGATCGCGCTGTTCATGGGCGTGTACCTGCGGTACCTGCGACCCGGGAAGGTCGCGGAGGTCTCGGCCATCGGCGTGGTCCTGCTGCTGCTGGCGATCATCGGCGGCGGCTGGGTCGCCGAAACCGAGTGGGGCGCGGACTGGTTCACGCTGTCGAAGGTGACGATCGCGTGGCTGCTCATCGCCTACGGCTTCGCCGCGGCGGTGCTGCCCGTGTGGCTGCTGCTGGCCCCGCGCGACTACCTGTCGACGTTCATGAAGGTCGGCACGATCGCGCTGCTCGCCATCGGTATCCTCATCGCCCGCCCGGCGTTGGAGATGCCCGACATCACCCCGTTCGCGATCGCCGGCAACGGACCCGCGTTCGCCGGATCGCTGTTCCCGTTCCTGTTCATCACCATCGCGTGCGGCGCGCTGTCCGGTTTCCATGCGCTGATCGCGTCGGGCACGACCCCGAAGCTGCTCGAGAAGGAGAAGCAGATCCGGCTGATCGGCTACGGCGGCATGCTGACCGAGTCGTTCGTCGCCATCATGGCGCTGGTCACCGCGTGCATCATCGATCAGCACCTGTACTTCGCGCTCAACGCCCCCGAGGCCCTGACCGGGGGTACCCCGGAGACCGCCGCGGCCTACGTCAACGGCCTCGGTCTCGGCGGCCCGGACATCACGCCGGAGCAACTCGCGGTCGCCGCCGAAGCGGTCGGCGAGGAGTCGATCATCTCCCGCACCGGCGGGGCGCCGACCCTCGCGTTCGGTATGTCGCAGGTGCTCAGCGACCTGTTCGGGGGCGACAGCCTCAAGTCGTTCTGGTACCACTTCGCGATCATGTTCGAGGCGCTGTTCATCCTCACCACCGTCGACGCCGGCACCCGCGTGGCCCGGTTCATGCTGTCGGATTCGCTCGGCAACTTCGGTGGGCCCGCCCGCCGGTTCAAGGATCCGTCCTGGCGTCCCGGCGCCTGGTTCTGCACGCTGGTCGTCGTCGGGCTGTGGGGTGCGATCCTGCTGATGGGCGTCACCGATCCGCTCGGCGGCATCAACACGCTGTTCCCGCTGTTCGGTATCGCCAACCAGTTGCTCGCCGCGATCGCGCTGACCGTGGTGCTGACCATCGTCGTGAAGAAGGGCCTGGTCAAGTGGGCGTGGATTCCGGGGGTGCCGCTCGTGTGGGATCTCGTGGTGACGATGACCGCGTCGTGGCAGAAGATCTTCTCGTCCGATCGGGCGGTCGGCTACTGGGCGCAGCACCGCGCGTTCGTCGACGCGAAGAACTCGGGCGCCACCAGCTTCGGATCGGCGCGCACCCCGGAGGCGATCAACGCGGTCATCCGCAACACGTTCATCCAGGGCACCCTGTCGATCGTGTTCGCGGGGCTGGTGCTCATCGTCGTCGCCGCCGGGGTGGTGGTGTGCGTGCGTGCGGTGCGGGCCGGTGGCCTGCCCACGACCGAAACCCCCGACGTCCCGTCGAAGATCTTCGCGCCCGCCGGATTCGTGCCCACCCCTGCCGAACGGGACCTGCAGAAACAGTGGGACGAGCTGATCCATGCGGGGAAGGTCCGGGTGCCCGGTGCGGCGCACGTGCACCCCGATCATGCACACCGGGAGCATACGCACCCGCACAGCGAGGACGGTGCGTCGTGACCGCCGTGCTGCGCCGCGTCTGGTGGTGGGTCGGCGCGCTGATGGGCGACCACGACTACGCGCGGTACGTCGAACTGCACCGGCGGCTCCACCCGGGCGAACCGGTGCCGACCGAACGCGAGTACTGGCGGGACCGACACGCGGCGACCGATTCGAATCCCGGCGCCCGCTGCTGCTGAGCGTTCGGTGGACGCCGGCCGTCAGCCACCGAGCGCGAAGGCGACCAGGAAGCCCGCCGCGGTCGACAACCCGACCCACCAGCCACCCTCCCGGTACGCCTCGGGCATCAGCGAATCCGCGAGCACGGCGATCGTCGCGCCACCGGCGAACGCCTGGATCACCGCGATCGACTGCGCCGAGATCGAGTCCGCCGCGGCATTCGCAGCGACCACCACCAGCACGAGCACGATTGCGGTCGCCGTCCACAGCAGACCTGCCCGGCTGCGGTCGAAGTTCGGGCGCCCGCGCATGGACGCCGCACCCGCGACCGCTTCGGGCACGTTGCCCACCGCGATCGCCACCAGCAGGACGAGACCGCCGCCCTCGGCGCCGAGCGAGACACCGAGGGCCGTGTTCTCCGGGATCCCGTCGAGAAGTGCGCCGAGCATCAGGGCGAAACCGAGCGCCGCAGATCCGAGTCGGTTCTCGATGAGGTGGTCGGCAACCACATAGACCAGGGCACCGAGCATCAGGGCGATCCCGGCGACGACGACCCCTTCCGACTCGAACGCCGGCTGGAACAGCTCGGTCGACACCGCCGCGACCATCGCTCCGGCACCGAAGGCCATCAGTCCGGCCAGCAGTGGCCTCGGTAGGTCGTAGCGCAGGCCGATAACGGCACCGACGAGCATCGGAAGCGCAGTACCGAGACCGTAGTAGAGGGCGGTCGCCATCTCGTGATGGTATTGCCGGCCGTCGACTCGCGCGGGTTCGTCAGGCCACGACGAAGCCCTTCGCACGGTCGGGGTCCGCGTCGGACCACAACGTGGTCGGGGGCAGTTCGGCGCGCACCAGCGGGATCACCTCCTCCGCGAAGCGGCGCAGGGTGTCCTTCTGCTGCTCGAAATCCAGCACGTGGTTGATGGACACCGACTGCAGGACGTGCCCGAAACTCGCGTGGTAGTCGAGGATCTTCTCGGCGACCCGTTCCGGGGAACCGACCAGCGCCGGCCCCCGTTCGACCGCGTCCTCGATGGTGCGGAAGCTGGTGACCTTCCCGACCGCCGCCGGATCGTGCTTGCGCTGATCGGCCTGGCGGACGATCCCTTCGTAGATCGGCCGGTACTCGTCGATCGCCTGCTCGGTGGTGTCCGCGAGGAACAATCCGCCCGAACCCGAACCGACGTACGCCTTCTCGGGGTCGTGCCCGTACGCGGCGTACTGCTCGCGATAGCGGTCGATGAGCACCTTGTAGTTCTCCCGCGGCTGCAGCGCGTTCGCGGTCACGATCGGATCGCCCCACTTCGCGGCGAGGTCGACGGCGTGCGCGGACGTCGCCGAGCCGTGCCAGATGCGGAAGGGTCCGTCGAACGGTCGCGGCAGGGTCGTCACGTCGGTGAGCGGCGGCCGGTGGTCCCCGGTCCAGTCGACGTGCTCCTCGCGCAGCAAGGTGCGCAGCAGTTCGTAGTTCTCCGTCAGGTATTCGTACTGCCTGCCGATGTCCAGCCCGAACAGCGGATACTGCAGTACCTCGTTGCCCTTGCCGATCACGATCTCGAGGCGACCGCGGCTGAGCTGGTCGACGGTGCTCAGATCCTCGGCGACCCGGACCGGATCGAGAACGGACAGGACCGTGACGCCGGTGGACAGCAGAATCCGGTCGGTGGCCTGCGCAATCGCGCCGAGCACGACCGTCGGGCTCGACGACAGCACGTCGCCCGCGTGCCGTTCCCCCACCGAATAGCTGTCGATGCCGAGCTGCTCGGCCAGCACCGCCATCTCGACGACCCGTTCGAGCCGGTCGGCAGGCGGGACGACCCGGCCGGTGACCGGATGCGGCGGATTGAAGATGATGTCGAGGATCTGGAAGCGCACCTCACGGAGTCTTGCGCCCGCCGGTCACGAAGCCCAGGGATGTTCTCGCCGTGACCAAAACTCCCGAGTTCGTGTCGACAGCGTTCCCGAAGGCCGGGTTTGCATATGGGCCGTTGCAAAAGTCGCTGCCCACCACCACCATCATGGGGTGAGACGACATCGGGGGCAGATTGTCCGATTCGTCATGCTGTTGGATACGCTGAGCTGACGACGGCCCGGAGGGGACGCCCCCGATCGGGAGCGGTGGCCTTCGTTCAGCTCGTGCTTTGTCGAAGGAGTCCGCGTGAGCGTTCCGACCCCCGGTCGCGCCGGGGTGCCGTCGTGGCGGGCGCTGCGCAGTGCGCTGCCACGACCCCGACTGTCCGCCCTGCTCGACCGTGAGTCGGCGCTGACGATGGTCTTCGCGCCGGCCGGTTTCGGCAAACGCACGCTGGTCGCGTCGTGGCTGCATGCAGGCGGCGCCCCCGACCGTTCCGTGCTGTGGGTGCCACCGCTGCCGGACGATGCCACCGAGGACGAGGTCTGGGCCGTGGTCCTGGACTGTTGCCGGAGCGCCGGGCTCGCCGTGCCGGAAGCCACCACGGGTCCGCGCGATCTTCTCGTCCGGGTCCTGGACTCGTCGGAGACACCGATCGTGCTGGTCCTGTCCGGGGTACCCGTCACGACCGGACGGACCCTCATCGCCCCGCTGCTCGATCTGCTCGACGAGTCCCACACCGTCGACGTGATCGCGTGCATGCAGGGCAGCACCTCCGCGCTGCTGAGCATCACCGCCCGCGGCATCGACTCCACGTTCGTCTCCGCCGACGACCTGGCGTTCACCCGGGAGGAAACCACCGAACTGTTCCACCGGCACGGGGTCACCCTGCACGATGCGGCGCTCGGCGACCTGCACAACGCGCTCGGCGGGGTGCCGGCGCTGGTGTCCGCCGCGGCCGCGGTCGTGCGCAACCGCCCGACCAGCCGTACCGGTCAGCACGGTCTGCCCGATCCGGGTGTGGCCGCGCTCCTCGACAAGTACGTCGACGAGCGTCTCGCGCGCCTCGGCCCCGAACATCGGGCGTTCGCGCTGTCGATCGCCGCCGCGAGCCGCATCACCCCGGAGGACGCCGTCACCCTGACCGGGCGCCCGGACGCGGGCCGGCTCATGGTGCACCTCGAGACGGTCGGCCTGATGGTCGGCTCGTTCGGTGTCGACGCCCCCACCTGGTGGTGGCCGCCGGCCCTCCGTGAGCGGGTGATGGCCGTGTCCCGCCGGGAGAACCCCGGCCGTCTCGACGAGTTGCTGGCCCGGCTCGCCCGGTCCGAGATGGATGCGGACAGGCCCTCGGCGGCGGCGCTCTATGCAGCCGAATCCGGGAACTGGGCTCTCGCAGCGGAAATCGTCCGGCGTTCCTGGGTGGACATGGCCTCGAACCGGTTCGGTGAGCTCGTCCGGGTGATGCGGGCGCTGCCCGACGACGTGCTCGTCGACAATCCCGAGCTGCGGGCCGGGCGGGCCCTGGTCACCTCGATGATCGACGACCATCCGATCCTGGGGGAGCAACTCGTCGACGACCCCGCGACCCTCACGGATCCGGCCCGCCACACCGAAGCCGTCAACCACCTGTACGTGGCGACCGCGCAGACGATCGCGCTGCGCCGGGGCGGCCGCATCGCGGAGGCCGCGACGCGCACCCTGCAGTTCGAACCGCTCGTGTCGAGCATCACGGCTCGCCGGCCCGCCGCCTTCGGTGAACAGCTGCCGCTGTTGCGGATGCAGTGGGCCCTGACCTTGCAGCTCGCCGGGCACCTGCCCGAGGCGACGACCATCTTTCGGCGCGCCTACCAGAGTGGCGTGTCGTACGAACTGGGTTTCGTGGCACACCAATCCGCCGGGGGCTCGGCGCTGGGCTGGGCGCTGGCCGGCGACAACACCCGGGTCCGCGAATGGCTCGACCGGGCCCGCCGCTACGACAACGCCGGGTCGTGGTCCGGCACAGCCAAGGTTTCCGGCCGGACGGCGGCGGTCCTGCAGCATCTCGATGTGCTCGACCTCGCCCCCGCGAAGGAAACGCTCGAACTCCTCGGCCGGCCGAATGTGCGCGAAGAGCTGTGGGCGTTCGTCGCCTACGCCCACTCGCAGTACGCGCTGGCCACCCACGACGCCTACTCGGGTCTGACCTGGTTGCACCAGGCCATCGCTGCGCACAGTGACAAGCACTCGGCCGGTGCGTTCTCCCGGGTACTGCTCACCGCCGTCGAGGTGGACCTGCAACTCGCGCTCGGCAACGGCAATCTGGCTCGTGCGACGGTCGACGAGGAGCCGTCCAACCACCCGTTCCTGGTGGTGGCGGCCGCGCGCGTCGAACTGCTCACCGGTCACCCGGAGGTCGCGTCGAAACTGCTCAAACGAGTCTCCTGGACGGACTGCGGTTATCCGCGCGCCCACCTCGAGGCCCTGTTGCTCGAGGCTGCGGCCCAGGTCGATCGGGACGGGCACGACGACGCCGTGCGTGCCTGGAACCGCGCGTGCATGCTCTCCGTCCGGCTCGGCAATCGCCGCGCATTCACGACGTTGCCCCCGCGCTACGTCGAGACGCTGGTCGCGTGGAGCGGCACGGCGGTGCCGGGTGGACCGGTCGAGTCGATATTCGTCGACACCATCGCCCGGGTCGAGTTGTCGCCGCGGGAAGCGGGAGTGCTGGCGCTGCTCGCGCGCGGATCGACGCTCGGGGAGATCGCCAAGGAACTGTTCGTCTCCCCGAACACGGTGAAGACCCAGCTGCGCAGCATCTACCGCAAACTCGGTGTGCACACGCGCTACGAAGCGGTGGGCCGCGCGCGGGAGCTGCGGCTGCTTCCCACGACCGACCTGACCTGACCGTCGCGGCGCGCCGATTGGCCGCGTCGGGCTGCGGGTATGCCCCGGTCCATGACCGAGGAGACACAGCGCGAGGAGACACAGCGCGAGGAGACACAGGCGGCACCGTCCGGACTCCACGTGGTGGTGACCGGTGCGACGGGTAACGTGGGCACCGCCGTGGTACGGGCGCTCGGCGAGCAGGACGCCGTGAAATCGATACTCGGCGTTGCGCGCCGCGCCACCGAATGGACCGCTCCGAAGGCCCGGTTCGAGGCGGTCGACGTCGCGACCGCGGAGCTGGACTCCACGATGCGCGGCGCCGGCGCGCTGATCCATCTCGCGTGGCTGTTCCATCCCACGCACAAACCCGAGAAGACGTGGGAGAACAATGTCCTCGGCACGATCCGGACGCTCACCGCGGCGGCGGACGCGCAGGTTCCGGTGATCGTGGTCGCGTCGTCGGTGGGCGCCTATTCGCCGGGCCCGGAGGACGGGCACGCCGTCGACGAGTCGTGGCCGACCCACGGCTGGCCGGGCGCGGCGTATCCGCGGGAGAAGGCTTATCTCGAACGGTGGCTCGACGTGTTCGAACGCGACCACCCGCAGATCCGGGTCGTGCGGATGCGTCCCGGTTTCATCTTCCAGCGCGGCTCGGCGTCGGCGCAGCGCCGAATTTTCGGAGGCCCGTTCGTCCCCGGCTCGCTGGTGCGCGCGATCCCCGTGGTCCCCGACATGCCCGGTCTCAGCATGCAGATTCTGCACGCCGACGACGTCGCCGACGCCTACGTCCGGGCCGTGCTGCGACCGGTGCGCGGTCCCTTCAACCTCGCCGCCGAACCCCCGGTCGACGCCCACACCCTCGGTGATCTGCTCGGTGCCCGGGTCGTCCCGGTGCGCAGCGGTCTCGTCCGGTCCGCGGCGGCCGCCGCGTGGCACACCCACCTCGCCCCAGCCGAGCCCGGGCTGTTCGACACCGTGCTGCGGCTGCCGCTGATGGACTGTGCCCGGGCACGATCCGAGCTGAGCTGGTCGCCGACCCACTCCCCCGCCGAGGTTCTCCGGGAGTTCGTCGACGGACTGCGCTCCGGCGCCGGCCTGCCGACCCCGCCGCTGGCGCCGGACAGTGTGCGCGGCCGGATACAGGAACTGGCCACCGGTGTGGGAGCGCGGCCCTGATCGTCGGGGCTACCTCCGGCCGGCGGTGACGGTGTCTTGCGGCGGTGTCGTGGCCGCGAGGCGCTCGGCACGCAGATCCAGTGCCCACACGCCGACCGCGGTGACCGCCAGGGCAACTCCGGCGATGCACGCCCCGGACCATCCGGCCGTCGTCCACGCGACGGTCCCCAGCGCCGAACCGGAGGCCCCACCGACGAAGTACGCCACCATGTACACGGAGTTCATGCGGGCCCGCGCCGCCGGCTCCAGCGCGAAGACGACATTCTGGTTGGTGATGTGCACGCCCTGCACCGCGAGGTCGACGGCGACGAACCCGATCAGGAACCACGCGAGGCTGTGGCCACCGGCGGCGAGCGCAGCCCACGACGCGACGAGCAGGACCACGGAGATCCCGGTCGTGAGCCGGGCGTATCCGCGATCCGCGGCCCTTCCCACGACGCTCGCGGCGAGCGCACCGGCCGCCCCGGCGAGACCGACCAGGCCGATCTGCGCGTCGCCGAAACCGTAAGGTTCGCCGGCCAGCAGGAACGTCATCGTCGAGAACAGGGCCGCCAGCGATCCGAACGACACCGCGCCGAGCAGCGCGCGGGTGCGCAGCCGCCGATGTGTGCGCGCGAGCGTGCCGAGCGACCGCAGCGTCGCCGCGTAACCGGTCGAGGCGGTGGGCCGCGAGCTCGGCAGCTTCCGCCACAGCGCGACCGCGACGACGATCAGCGCGACCGCCCCGGCCCGGTACACGGTGGTCCAGCCGCCGAGTTCGGCGAGCAACCCGGCGACGCTGCGCGCCGACAGGATCCCCAGCAGCAACCCGCTCATCACGGTGCCGATCGCCCGGCCGCTCCGTTCCGGTTCGGCGAGGGTCGCGGCGAACGGCACCAGCACCTGCGCGGCGACGGAGAACAGGCCGGTGACGGCGATACCGGCGGTGAGGACCCCGATGTTCGGGGCGAATCCGCTGGCCACCTGCCCGGCGGCCGCGAGGATCATCAGGCCGACGGCGAGTCGTCGCTTGTCGAGCATGTCCCCGAGTGGGACGAGGAACAGCAGGCCGAGCGCATAGGACACCTGGGCGACGGTGACGGTGAACGCGGCTGCCGAGTGCGAGGTGCCGAGAGCCGTGGCGATGGTGTCGAGCAGGGGCTGGTTGACGTAGTTCGCGCCCACACACAATCCGGTCGCCAGCGCCATGAGCAGCAGGACCGGGGTCGTCAGTGCGGGTCGCGGTGAAGCCATACCGACCAGGCTTCCGTGCCCCACCCGTGTCTGTCCAACCGGCCCGTCTGTTCAGTCCTTCCGCTGACGTTCGAGGACCTCACCGATGATCCGGGCCGCGTCGGGAAACGCCCCGGGGTCGGGACCGGAGAAGTTCATCCGCAGGTGCGGGCCCGTGGGTTCGGCGGGAAACCATTCGTCGCCCGCGGTCACGACGACCCCCGCGGCCTCGCAGTCGCGGACGAGCGCGGTGACGTCGGTGTGCTCGGGCAGCCGCGCCCACAGGTTCAGCCCGCCCGCGGGCAGCGCGTCGAGGTGCAGCCCGGGTGCGTGCTCGCGCAGGGACCGGGCGAGCAGATCCCGGCGGGCGGCGAGTTGCGGCCGCAGGCCGCGCAGGTGGGTGCGCCACCCGGGTTGCGTGACGACGTCGACGGCGACCGCTTGGAGGACCCCGCTGACGTACATCGACTGGGCCTGCACTTCGGCGAGGATGCGGTCGCGGGCGGGCCCCCGCGCGACGATCCCGGCGACCCGCACGGCCGGGGACACGCTCTTGGTCAGCGACCGGACGTAGACGACGTGCCCGTTGTCGTCACGCGTCGCGAGCGGCACCGGATCGGCGGTGATCCCGAAGTCGTGTGCCCAGTCGTCCTCGACGAGGAAGGCCCCGGCGTCACGGACGAGGCGGAGGACGTCGTCGGCCAGGTCCGGCGACCACTGCGCGCCGGTGGGATTCGCGAAGTTCGGTTGCGCGTAGAAGGCGCGGGCTCCGGTGCGGTCGAACGCGCGGGCGAGTTCCCCGAGGTCCGGGCCGCCGGCGCTGCTGGGGACGGGCACGACCTGCACGCCGGCCTGCGCGGCCGCGACCATCGCGCCCCAGTAGGTGGGTGATTCCACGAGCAGCGGGTTGCCGGCTCCGACCAGCGCGTGGAATGCGGCGCTGAGCCCGCTCTGGCTGCCGGGGACGACGACGGTGTCGCTCGGCGTCGGGGGTGCCACACCGAGCGGGGTCGCGGCCCCGAGTTCGGTCGCGAACCATGCCTGGAGTTCGGGGAGACCCGCGGTCGGTGGGCGCCCGACGACGGCGTCGCTGCGGGCGACGCGACCGAAGGCACTTCGCACCAGCCGCTCCGGTAGTAGTTCGCGGTCGGGGTAGCCGGAGTGCAGCGCGATCACATCGTTCGGGAGGGTGCGGAGCGAGGCGGGCAGCCGCGGTACACGGCGGTCCGGCGAACCGAGCGCCGCGGTCTGCCACCCGTAGTCCCTGGGTCCCGCCACCCGGACGGCGCGGACGAAAGTGCCTACCCCGGGGCGGCTTTCCACCGATCCCTGCGCTTGGAGCGTCCGCAGCGCGGCCTGCACGGTGACCGGGCTGGCGCCGTACTTCGCGACGAGGGCGCGCGTCGACGGGAGTTTCGCGCCCGGCGGTGCGGTCGCGATCCAGCGCCGAAGATCGGACACGATCCGGGCACTACTGCTATCGTCGGACATGAGAGCCAATAGTAGCGCTACTACCGCGCACAGCCAGGTGCTATCGACCCCGAGAAGCGGTCTGGGATGGGGTCTGGCGGGTGTGGCCGCGTTCTCCCTCACCCTGCCGCTGACCCGGATCGCGGTGCACGACGGCGCGATGTCCGCGATCTTCGTCGGAATCGGGCGGGCGGTCGTCGCGGCCCTGCTCGCGGCCGCCGCACTGGCCCTCACTCGGCAGCGACGTCCCCGCGGCGCGCAGTGGATGCGGCTCGCGGTGGTCGCCGGCGGGGTCGTGGTCGGGTTCCCCGTCCTCACCGCATACGCGCTGACCGCGACGTCCGCGACCCACGGTGCGGTGGTGGTCGCGCTGCTCCCCGCGGCGACCGCGGTCGCCGCCGTGGTTCGGGGCCGGGAGCGGCCGGCGCCGTCGTTCTGGGTCACCGCCGCCGTTTCCGCGACCGCCGCGGTGGCATTCGGCATGCTGCAGTCGGGTGAGTTCGGCGGATTGCACCCGGCCGACCTGCTGCTGCTCGGCGCCGTCGTCGCCGCCGCGATCGGTTACGCCGAAGGTGGCCTGCTGGCGCGCGAACTCGGTTCCTGGCAGACCATTTCGTGGGCGCTCGTGTTCAGCGCACCGGTCACCCTCGCCGTGACCGTGCTCGCCGTCGCCGACCACCGGCCCACCGGCACGGCCACCGAGTGGACGGCGTTCGCCTATCTGGCGGTGGTGAGCATGTTCCTGGGCTTCTTCGCCTGGTACCGGGGTCTGGCGATCGGCCCGATGACGCGGGTGAGCCAGATCCAGCTCACCCAGCCGGTGATGACGATCTGCTGGGCCGCGGTGCTTCTCGGCGAACCGCCGACGGTGCCCGTCCTCGTCGGGGGCACCGCCGTGATCCTGTGCGCGGCAACCACAGTCCGCAACCGGTCAGCGACGCGACGCCCCGATCAGTGCGAACCGGTCGTCGGGGTCGACCCATTCGTGGCGGACGACGAACCCGGCGTCGGTGAGTTCGCGGGCGATGCCGTCGAGCCGGAACTTCGCGGAGATCTCCGTGCGTAGCTGCTCACCCTCGTCGAAGGACACCTCGAGGTCCAGGCCGGGAATCTGCACCGTCATCGCCGCGGTGGCCTCGAGCCGCATCTCGATCCACTCGTTGTCCGCGTCCCACAGCGCCACGTGCCGGAAACGATCCGGTTCGAAGTTCGCCCCGAGCCGGTGATTGAGCACATGCAGCACGTTGCGGTCGAATTCGGCGGTGACGCCGGCCGCGTCGTCGTACGCGGGGACGACGATCTCCGGGTCGACGACGAGACCGACGCCGAGCAGCAGCCACTCCCCCTTGTCGAGGGTCGCGGCGAGTTCGGCCAGGAACTCCGCCCGCTCGGCCGGGACCAGGTTGCCGATGGTGCCCCCGAGAAACGCGATCATCCGCCGGCCCCCGTCGGGCAGATGGCTCAGCGAACCGGTGAAGTCCCCGACCACCCCGCGCACCGTGAGGTCGGGGTAGTCGGCGGACAGGCGGGCGACCGCGCCCTGCAGGGCGGACTCGGACACGTCCTGCGGGACGTAGGTGTGCAGGTAGGGGGCGGGCGCGTCGAGCAGCAACCGGGTCTTCTCCGACGATCCGGACCCCAGTTCGACGAGCAGCTCGGGCCGCATCGTGTCCGCGATGTCCGCCGAGAACGCTTTCAGCAGAGCACGTTCGGTGCGGGTCGGATAGTACTCGGGCAGCCGGGTGATCTGTTCGAACAGGTCCCCGCCGCGCTCGTCGTACAGCCAGGTCGGCGACAGCCACTTCGGGGTCGCGGTCAGGCCGCGGCGCGCGTCGGCCCGCAACGCCTCGTCGAGTTCGGCCGGGGTCAGATAGACGTCGACGGTCATACGCTCGGGACCTCCATGGGGGACACGATCAGGTGTCCCGGTCGGGCGCTGACCAGATGCCGGTCCGGCACCTGCTTCCAGCGCGGATCATCGTCGTACGGTTCCGAGGACACCACCGCGATGCGCTCGTCGACGAGCACCCACAGCGAGTGGTACCACGCGGTCGCCCACAGCCCGGAGCCGTTGCCCAGCAACAGGTTCAGACGAGAGTGCGGCGAAAGGTCGATCACGTCACGGACGAGCCGCATGAGCGCGGCCTCGGGCCTGTCGGTGCGCAGGCGCGATCGCAGCAGCATCCACAAAGTCGCGGCGTCGGTGGGCGATTCGAGCCGCAGCAGCTCCGATACCGGGAGCCGCTCCGCGAGCGACACGAGCGTCCCGGGCCACCCGACGACCCGCCCGTTGTGGCTGAACGCCCACCGGCCGTCCGTGAAGGGGGCGGCCGCCGACCGCTCCACCGGCATACCCTCGGTCGCGGATCGGAGCGCGGCGACCATCGCCCCGGTCCGGATCGAGGACAAGCCTTCGGTGACAAAGGGATCCGACCAGATCGGTTTCTCGCTCCGGTACCGGCCGGGGATGCCGTCGGCGGTCCACCAGGCCACTCCGAACCCGTCGGCGTTGACGGTGCCGCCGCCGCGCATGTCCTTCGGCGCCCACGACTGGCGGAACAGCGAGTGCGGACCGTAGGTGATCAGCGACCGGGCCGTGCGCACCGGGCCGAGGTAGCCCAGATGCCTACACATCCGCGACGTCCGGAGTGTCGGGAACATCTCGGGCACAACGGAATCCGGAGAAGATCTGGCGACGGATCGGATGGTCCCAGTTGCGGAAGGTCCCGCGGCACGCGACCGCGTCCGTACCGAACGAACCACCGCGCAGAACCCGGTAGTCGCCGCCGAAGAACACCTCGGAGTACTCGCGGTACGGGAACGCCACGAACCCCGGATAGGGTTCGAAACCCGACGACGTCCACTCCCACACGTCACCGATCAGTTGCTGCACCCCGAGCGGCGACGCCCCCGCCGGATACGCGCCGACGACCGCGGGCCCGAGGTGACGCTGCCCGAGGTTCGCATGCTCGGGGCCGGGATCGACGTCGCCCCACGGGTATCGGGTGCTGCGCTGCTCCACAGGGTTCCATCGCGCGGCCGTCTCCCACTCCACCTCCGTGGGCAGCCGCTTCCCGGCCCACCGTGCGTAGGCGTCGGCCTCGTGGAAACACACGTGGACGACCGGTTCGTCGGGATGCACCGGCACCATGACCCCGAATCGGCGGCGCCACCACGTGCCGTCGTGCTGCCGCGTCCAGAACTGCGGGGCCTCGAGACCCGCGCGGAGCCGGTGCTCCCAGCCGGTTTCGCTCCACAGCTCCGGGCGGTCGTATCCGCCGTCGGCCATGAACTCGAGATAGCGGCCGTTGGTGACGGGGAAGGTGTCGATGCGGAACGCAGGCACGTGCACGCGGTGCGCGGGCCGTTCGTTGTCGAGTGCTGCCGGATCGATGGACGTCCCGATCTCGACTTCGCAAGCCGGGACCGTGATCTCGTCCGCCTCGACCGGATGTCCGGTGCGCGGCGCCTCCGGGGCGAACAACACCGGTGGGCCCGAACGCAACTGGTGGGTCGCGAGCATCGTCTCGTCGTGCTGCTGTTCGTGCTGCGCGATCATCGAGTAGACGAATCCGTCGCGGGTGAGGTCGGTGTCGAATTCACACTTCTCCAACGATTCCGTCACCCGCGCCCGCACGTCGTCGGCGTACCGGCGGGCCTGTGCGGGATCGAGCAGCGGTAGACCGTTCCGGGTTGCCCGCGGATGACGGAACGCGTCGTACAGGTCGTCGATGTCGGGACGCTCGGCCTCCAGTCCGGCGGCCTCGCGCAGCAGCCAGCGTTCCTCCTGGTTCGCGATGTGCGCGAGGTCCCAGACGAGCGGGCTCATCAGCGGCGAATGCTGCGCCGTCAGTTCCGCGTCGTCGAGGTCGGTCAGCGCAGCCGTGCGGACACGGGCGCGGGCGAGATCCCTCATCACCTGTGCCCGCAGCGCGCTCACCGGCTCTGATCCTCCGGTCCGCGACCGCGGCAGCACCGGACCGCCGCGGCATCGAGCGCCGCCGTGAATCTCATGTCCGGCGACGCCTCCGCCGCTAGCGCCAGCAAACCGACTGCCGCAGCACGTATTTCGAGACTGGCGAGGCCATGCTGTGCGGCTTCCTCCCACCGGTCCGCGACCGGGGCCGCGATCGCCTCCGCCTCGTCCATCACCGCCCGGGATCTCAGCAGCGCCTCGATCGCCGCGACCGGGACCTGCCACAGATCCCCCGGTTGGGCATCGAGATAACGCACCTCGAAGTGCCCGCACGGCCGCACCGGCGGAAACAGCGTGGTGAGGTGATAGTCCAGGTCGTCGACGGTGGGGCGGCGACCCAGATCCCCGTCCAGGGAGCCGTCCAGCCAGTCCGCGAACGACGCGTCCGGTGGCGCATTCCAGTCGGGGCCGGACGATCGGACGCACAGCAGCGGCGCGTCGAGCGCCCACGCCGGATAGTCGGCGGGGTCGGACACCGGGGTGGTGCGTCCGGGGTCCAGGTTCAGCCACGTCCGCATGCGCTGCGACACCCAGCTGCCGTCCGGAACACCGTTGAGCGCAGGCGAACACGCGAACGCGGCGATCATTGCCGGCCCGATCGCGTGCAGGAGGTGCCAGCGGCGGCGCACTTCGTCGTCGTCCGCGCCGGCGTCGACACTGACCTGCACTGCGGCGGTGCTGTTCATCATCAGCCGCCCCATCGGTCCGATCCGGTCGAACCGCAGTTCCATCGCGCTGTAGCGCGGAGTGCGCAGCAACCGGTGCGGCGGCCGCACGCCGTCACCGGCGGAATCGAGCATGAGCAGCGACCGCCGGGCCAGCAGCGAGCGCAGCATCCGGGCATCCGCGACGAGACGGTCGCACACCTGCCGCGCCGACGCGCACGGCACGCTGGACAGTTCGACCTGGCCACCGGGTTCGAGGGTGACCACACTGCCCGACGGCAACGGTCGCGCCGACGACGTCGGAGCCACCGTCCGCGGGGCATGCGAACCGAGCGAATCGACGATCGACCGGAGTTCGGGACGGGCCGCCGTGCCGTCCGCACGGGCGGTGAGCCATTCCAGCTCCACCCCGATCAACCGCGGCGGCCCGAACCGGAAACTGCTGCGGCGAACGTGCGCCACCGCCTCGGCCCGCGACGTGAGGGCAGCGCGCGAGTACGCCGTGTTGATCGCAGTCGCCACTCGATCACCCTCTCTCGCCGCCGAGCCAGGACTGGGACGAGCCTAACGCGCCCGTTGCCGCAGCGCCGTGAGAACACCGGCCGCGACACGCGGTCCGGGGTTACATTCCAGGCGTACGGGCTGTCCGTACGGGACGCGGAAGAGGTGGTCGCACCGTGCTCGATCTCCAACGGGTTCGCCGGGACACCCCGGGCTGCTTCGACCGCGTATTCCTCGACAGCGCCGGTTCGTCGCTGCCCCCGACGCCCGTGCTCGACACCGTCGTCGCGCATCTGCGCCGCGAAGCCGAGGTCGGCGGCTACGTCGCCGCGAACGAGCGGCTCGACGCGCTGGACGCGGTGAAGACGTCGATCGGCCGGCTGCTCGACGTCGATCCCACGTCCGTCGCGCTCACCGACAGCGCGTCCCGCTCGTGGACGTCGTTCTTCTACGCGGTGCCGCTGCAGCCCGGCGACCGCATCCTGATCTCCCGCGTCGAATACGCCGCCAACGCGGTCGCCGCCCTGCAGCGCGCCCGCGCCACCGGCGCGACCGTCGAGCAGATCCCGTCCGGCCCCGACGGGCGCATCGACGTCGACGCACTCACCGCGATGCTCGACGAGCGCGTGAAGCTGGTGTCGCTCGTGCACGCCCCCACCAACGGCGGCCTGATCAACCCGGTGCGGGAGGTCGCGGACGCGGCGCACAAGGTCGGGGCGCTCGTGCTGCTCGACGCGTGCCAGTCCGTCGGGCAACTCCCGGTGAACGTGCCCGAACTCGACGTGGATGCACTGTCCGCGACCGGGCGCAAGTGGCTGCGCGGCCCGCGCGGCACCGGATTCCTCTACGTGCGGCCGCGGCTGATCGGTGAACTCGAGCCCGCCGTGCTGGACCTGCACAGCGCGCGGTGGTCGGGAGCCGACGAATACGAGATCGCACCCGACGCCACCCGCTTCGAACTGTGGGAGGCCGACGTCGCCGCGCGCCTGGGTCTCGGGGCTGCGGTCGACTACCTGCTCGACCTCGGGATCGACGCGGTCACCGAGGCCATCGCCTACCGCTCCGAACACCTGCGCGACGGCCTCGGCCGCATCCCCGGGGTCGAGGTCCGCGACCTCGGTGACCCGCGCAGCGGCATCGTCTCGTTCACCGTGGACGGTCGCGAACCCACGGCGGTCCGCGACGCGCTCGCCGAGCAGTCGATGACGGTGACCGTCAGTCATCGCAGCTCGACGCTGCTGGACATGACCGCGCGGACACTCGACGCGGTGGTGCGCGCGTCACCGCACTACTTCGTCTCCCCCGCCGACGTCGACCGATTCCTCGCCGCGGTACGCAGCCTGTGACGGGATGGGGGCCGTTCGCTTTACCCCCGGCGATCCGGTAAAGTACTTCGAGTTGTCTCGGCGAGGGTGAACCGCGAAATCGCTGGCTCACCGTGATCGACGCGGCTGCGGCTCCGCTCGAGCGTTCCACGCTCCCGGCCCGCGCGCGTCCGGTCCCGCATCGTCGAGAAGACCGACCCAGTGAGAGCCACAAGCGTAGGAGCCGTTACATCATGTCCGACGAGAACCGTCTCGTAGCCGCCGTCCGCACCGAGTTCGGCAAGGGCGCTGCCCGCCGTGCCCGCCGTGACGGACAGGTCCCCGCCGTGCTGTACGGCCACGGCACCGAGCCCAAGCACCTCGCCCTCCCGGCCCGCGAGTTCGCGGCCGTGCTGCGCGCCCACGGCACCAACGCCGTGCTCACCCTCGAGGTCGACGGTTCCGAGGAGCTGGCGCTGACCAAGTCGGTCGTCGTGCACCCGATCCGCAACTACATCGAGCACGCCGACCTGCTGGTCGTCCAGAAGGGCGAGAAGGTCGTCGTCGAGGTGCCGCTGGTCATCACCGGTGAGGCCGCTTCCGGCACCCTCGTCGTCAACGAGGTCACCACCATCAAGCTCGAGGCCGAGGCCCTGCACATCCCCGAGCAGGTCGAGGTCTCCATCGAGGGCGCCGAGGCCGGCACCCAGATCCTCGCCGGTGGCGTCGAGCTGCCCAAGGGCGCGTCGCTGCAGGACGAGGCCGATCTGCTGCTCGTGAACATCGTCGTGGCTCCGTCCGCCGAGGCCCTCGAGGGCGAAGCGGCCGAGGGCGCCGAGGCCGAGGCTCCGGCCGAGGAGGCCTGAGCCACCCACGGCTCCACATGATTCGTTGCGGCGCGTCATCCCCCGCGGGATGGCGCGCCGCGCGCGTGTGACCGGTCGCCGCAACCGCCACCGGTCGGGAAGGAACACACGAACGTGAGCGAGGACACCGCGCTCGTCGTCGGGCTCGGCAATCCCGGGCCGAAGTACGAGAAGACCCGTCACAACATCGGTTTCATGGTGGCCGACGTGCTCGCCGGGCGCGTGGGCGGTTCGTTCGGCGCGCACAAGCGCAGCAACTCGGACATCGTGCAGGCCCGCCTCGACGGCAGGCAGGTGATCATCGCGAAACCGCGCACCTACATGAACCTGTCGGGTGGCCCGGTCGCGGGACTGGCGAAGTTCTTCTCGGTCGACCCGGCGAACATCGTGGTGATCCACGACGAGCTGGATCTGGATTTCGGCACCATCCGGCTCAAGCTGGGCGGCGGCGAGAACGGGCACAACGGGTTGCGGTCGACGTCGAGTTCGCTGGGTACGAAGGACTATCTGCGGGTGCGGATGGGCATCGGCCGTCCCCCGGGCCGGCAGGATCCGGCCGATTTCGTGCTCAAGCCGTTCTCGACGACCGAGCGCAAGGAACTCGACGTGTTCTGCGAGGAGGGGGCGGACGCCGTCGAGCTGCTGCTGCGCCTGGGCCTCGAGGGCGCGCAGAACCGCATCCACTGACCGCTGCCCCTCGTGCGCGTTTCCGGTAGCGGGTGCTACCGGAAACGCGCACGGGTCAGCGGGCCAGGAGGGCGGCCGAGCTGCCGCGCCGCAGCTTGCCGGACGAGGTCTTCGGGATGCTGCCGGGGCCGAGCACCGCGACCGTCCGGGGCCGCACCCCGACCTCGGCGACGACGGCGTGCACCACCTCGTGTTCGATGCGGCGAATCTCGGCGGGGTCGTCGATCCGGTTGGTTTCGACTGCGACCGCGAAGGATTCGCGTTTGTCGCCGGCGTCGAGACGGATCGCGACAGCGTTCCCGGGCCGCACCCCGTCGACACTGCACGCGGCGCGTTCGATGTCGGTCGGATACACGTTGCGGCCGCCCATGATGATGACGTCCTTGACCCGGCCGCACACCACCACGCGGCCTTCCTCGGTGAAGTAGCCGACGTCGCCGGTGTCGAACCAGCCGTCGGCGTCCTGCGCCGGGACCGGCCCGTCCACGGTGAGATAACCCGAGGTCACGGCCTTGCCGCGCAGCTGGATGATGCCGACACCGCGCGGGGGGAGCACCTGCCCGTCGCGCCCGACGACCCGCCCCTCGAGCCCGGGGACGAGATGACCGAGCGTGGCCAGCCGCCGCCCGTTCGGCCGGGTGGTGGGCACGGCGATGCCGCCGGCTTCGAGCAGATCCGGGTCGACGATGTCGAGGACCTGCCCGTGCCCCGGGTCCGGGACCGACACCGCCAGGGTCGTCTCGGCCATGCCGTAGACGGGGGCCAGGGCCATCGGGTCCAGGCCGAAACGCGCACCGGCCTCGGCCAGCGCGATCATGGTGTCGGGGTCGACGGGTTCGGCGCCGTTCCACATCCACCGCATCGACGACAGGTCGACGGCGCCGTCCGGTGCCTGCGCGAGTTTGCGGGCGAGCAGTGAGTACGCGAAATTCGGTGCGGCCGTGACTGTTCCGTGGTACTTGCCGATCAGCTGCGCCCACAGCAGCGGGGCCTTGAGGAACTCCAGCGGTGTCACCGACACGACCTCCGCGCCGACCTGCATGGGCACGCTGAGGAACCCGACCATGCCCATGTCGTGGAACAGCGGCAGCCAGCTGATCATCACGTCGTCGTCGAGGGAGTACTTGATGCGGTCGATCATCGCGTAGGCGTTGACATAGAAGTTCTCGTGCGAGATCAGCACGGCCTTCGGCGATCCGGTCGATCCGGACGTCAACTGCTGCAACGCGATATCCGATTCGGCGGTGTCGACCGGGTCGATCGGCGAACCCGCCCGCATCTGCGCGACCGTCACGACGCGGATGCCGCGTTCACGCAGCACGGGTTCGGCCGCGTCGAACGGCGCCCCGAGCACCACCACCTGCGCGTCGATCATGTGGACGACAGTTTCGGTGTCACGCGCCCACGCGGCCAGGTCGGTGCGCGGCGTCGGCTGGTGCAGCATGGTGACGCTGCCGCCCCGCATCCAGACGGCCTGACACACCGGGGCGATGTCGACGGGATTGCCTGCCAGCACACCGACGGCGGCACCGTGCCCGATACCGGCCGCGGCCAGCGCCCCGGCCATGCAGCGGGCCTGCCGGTGGATCTCGCCCCAGGTCTGCCGCAGCGGCTCGTCCGGCTCCCCGGTGATCAGCCCACGGCGTGCGCTCTCCGCCGTCGCGTACATCTCGTCGGTGAATCTGCTCACGGGCACTCCTCGATCCGGTGGCTCTGCGGTCCAGAGTCCCCGCGCCGGGACCGATGGGGAAAGGCATCCCGGCAAACGTGACCGAATCTCACGGAAATCGACATCGAATCGCCGAGTAACATGGAGAAGTTGCCTGCGATACCCGCACCCCACCCCCGTTTCGAGAGGTCAGTTCCGCGTTGAGTACCCCGCCCGCCTCGGCCACCGGCGATACCGGCACCGCCATCAGCGACTCCGGCACAGCCGCCCTGTCCAAGGAAGTGCGCGCGGAGGCCGCTCGGCGCCGCACGTTCGCCGTCATCTCCCATCCGGACGCCGGTAAGTCCACGCTCACCGAGGCGCTGGCACTGCACGCGAAGGTGATCTCCGAGGCCGGCGCCGTGCACGGCAAGGCCGGCCGCAAGTCGACCGTCTCGGACTGGATGGAGATGGAGAAGGCCCGCGGCATCTCGGTCAGCTCCACCGCACTGCAGTTCAACTACCGCTCGAGCGAGTCCACCGCCGACGAGGACGACCCGGGCAACGTCATCAACCTCGTCGACACCCCCGGCCACTCGGATTTCTCCGAGGACACCTACCGCGTGCTCACCGCCGTCGACGCCGCGGTCATGCTCATCGACGCCGCAAAGGGCCTCGAGCCACAGACGCTGAAGCTGTTCCAGGTGTGCCGCCACCGCGGCATCCCGGTGATCACCGTGATCAACAAGTGGGACCGTCCCGGTCGCGCACCGCTCGAACTGCTCGACGAGATCGACGAGCGGATCGGCCTGACGCCGACCCCGCTGTTCTGGCCCGTCGGCATCGCCGGCGACTTCCGCGGCCTGCTGCGGCGCGGTGAGGACGGCGCGGCCGAGGAGTACATCAAGTTCACCCGCACCGCGGGCGGCGCGAAGATCGCCCCCGAGGAGCATCTGGACCCCGACGCCGCGCTGGAGCGCGAAGGCGACGCGTGGGCCGAGGCCGCGGAGGAATCGGAACTGCTGTCGGCGAGCGGCCAGGACCACGACCAGGAACTGTTCCTCGCCGGCCAGACGTCGCCGGTGATCTTCGCGTCGGCGATGCTGAACTTCGGCGTGCGGCAGATCCTCGACACCCTCGTCGCGCTGGCGCCGCCGCCGCGCGCCCGCCTCGACATCGACGACAATCCCCGTGACGTCGACGACCCGTTCAGCGCGGTCGTGTTCAAGGTGCAGGCCGGCATGGACACCGCGCACCGCGACCGCCTCGCGTTCATGCGCGTGGTCTCCGGGGTGTTCGAGCGCGGCATGGTCGTCACCCACGCCCAGACCGGCAAGCCGTTCACCACCAAGTACGCGTTGACGGTGTTCGGCCGCGAACGGTCCACGGTCGAGGCCGCCTATCCGGGCGACGTGGTGGGTCTGGTCAACGCGACCGCCCTGGCGCCCGGACACACTCTGTTCGTGGACCGGAAGGTCGAGTTCCCGCCGATCCCGTCGTTCGCGCCGGAGCACTTCGCGGTCCTGCGGGTCGACGCCGCGTCGAAGTACAAGCAGTTCCGCAAGGCCGTCGACCAGCTCGACTCCGAAGGCGTCGTGCAGATCCTGCGCAACGACGTGCGCGGAGACGCCTCGCCGGTGATGGCGGCCGTCGGCCCCATGCAGTTCGAGGTCGTCTCGGCGCGGATGAAAGCCGAGTACAACGTCGAACCGCGGATCGAACCGCTCGGCTACGCGCTGGCCCGCCGCACCGACGCCGCCTCGCGGGACGAACTGAACCGGCAGCGCGGCGTCGAGGTGTTCACCCGGTCCGACGGGGTGCTGCTTGCGCTGGTCAGCGACAAGTGGCGGCTGCAGTACATCCGGAAGGAACTGCCGGATCTGACGCTGGAGCCGCTGGTCGCCACCACCGACTGAGGTTGTTGCAGCGGTAGTGCATGTGACTCCGATTACTGGTATTTTCCTGCCGTCGAGCTGACGCTGGCTCGGGGGATTTTCAGGAGCTGTGGATGAACGACGACACCTCGGCCGTCGGGCCGGGCGGGAGACCCGCGCGCGCCCGCACCGGTTCCGTCAAGCGGAACGATTCGCCGAAGCGCTCGGGGACCTTCATCTATCCGCTGCCCAGCACGCCGCTCCCGAGCAGCACCCCGATGACGAGCAGCCCCGGCCCGCACGCCGAGGTCAGTCATGCATCCGATCGCAACCCGGCCGGCGGGGTGGGCGCCGGCACCACTACGGAAGGGACATCCCCGGTGAGCAGCACCAGCACGAACGGCACGAGCAGCAACGGCATCGGCGCAACGCCGGCCACCACGACCGAACTCGGCAGCCTGCCGACGGGCGGGCCGGCGGTCGGCCCGGCACGCCGCAACTCGATGGGGCAGGCGTCGGTACGGATCGCCGCGCGGCTCGCGCACGGCGAGCTGGCCACCCGGACCCACCGCAGTCACGCCTCGGACCCGACCGTCGACAACGACGAACTGCTGAGCCTGCTCGGTGAGTACCTGCTCGCCGGTGGTCTCGAGAAGCCGGAGATCCATGCCACCCTCGGCGGGCAGCCGATCGTCGTGGACCTGCAGGCACCGCAGCGCCCCACGCGCTGAACGAACTCCCGCCTCCGGGTGGCTGAATCGACTCCTGCCTCCGGGTGACGGAGGCAGTCACCCGGGGGTCAGTCCTCGAAGAGCGCGGCGATCCTCGCGGGGTCGATGTCTTCGATGGTCTTCGGCGACCACGACGGGTTGCGGTCCTTGTCGACGAGCACGGCCCGCACCCCCTCCGCGAAGTCCGGTTCGCCGCAGATCCGGACGGCGACGTCGAGCTCCCGCGCGAAGCATTCGCTCAGGGTGCTCTCGGCGCCGCGGCGCAGAAGTTCGGCGGTTGCGTACAGGCTCGTCGGCGACAGCGCCCGCAGCGCGTCGCGGGTCTGCGTGGCCCAGGCGGGGTCACCGAGCGTGTCGTCGTCGAGTCGCGTGACGATGTCGGCGACGGTGCCGTCACCGAAGACCTGCTCGATGTCGGTGAACCGGTCGGCGAGCTCCGACTCGGGGGCCGGCTCGGCGAACTCGTCGAGGGCGTCCTGCCATTCGCCCGCGCGGATGCGGTCGGCGAGCGCACCGATGCGGTCGCTGGGCACGAAGTGCGTGGCCAACCCGACTGCGAGGGCGTCTCCGGCGGACACGCGGGCGCCGCTCAATCCCAGGTACATGCCGACGGCGTCGCAGCGTGCCGTGGTTCCGCGCAGCCGCGGAAGGAAGTGGCTCGCGCCGACGTCGGGGATGAATCCGATCGCGGTCTCGGGCATCGCGAGCATCGCGTTCTCCGACACCACCCGCACCGCGCCGTGGACGGAGATGCCCAGCCCGCCGCCCATGGTGACGCCGTCGAGCAGCGCCAGGTACGGCTTGGGGTAGGTGGCGACGAGC
This sequence comes from Rhodococcus sp. NPDC003383, assembly GCF_053589115.1. Lineage (NCBI taxonomy): Bacteria > Bacillati > Actinomycetota > Actinomycetes > Mycobacteriales > Nocardiaceae > Rhodococcus > Rhodococcus sp. NPDC003383. The sequence continues at coordinate 408,298 of NZ_JBSFRG010000001.1, forward strand.
TCGTCCAGCCGGTACTCCTCGGCGAAGTACGCCCGGACCCGATCGGTGTCGCCGGCCAGCGCCGCGTCCCGCACCGACTTGATGTCCCCACCCGCACAGAACGCGCGGTCGGAGGCGCTGGTCACCAGTACCGCCGTGACCTGCGGGTCGTCGCGCCACTCCGACAGCGGCGCGTACAGGTCACGGATCATCGAACTGTCCAGGGCGTTGAGCGCCGAGGGCCGATCGAGCACCACCTCGCCGACGCCGTTGGCGACGCGGGCACGAATGAAGGACGACTCTGTCACGGGCGGGAGCCTACCGGGCGAGGTCGTCACCGGCCGGACACACGGCGTTCGCGCGCTACGGGGTGTCGCCGGTGGGGTTGCCCGTGACCGGACCGACGAGCAGCCAGCGGTGCCCGAACGGGTCGAGCAGCGTCGCGTTGCGGTTGCCGTGGCTTTCGGTGATCCAGCGTTCGACGGTGCCGCCGGCGCCGCGGGCACGGGCCAGGACGGCATCGGTGTCGTCGACCGGCAGCATCAGGCTCACCGACGTCGAACCCGCCTCGGCGGCGGTCAGCCCCATCTCCGGGAACTCCTCGGCGACATACACCATGCCGGTGGGGAAGATCAGTTCCGCATGACCGATCCGGCCGTCGTCCATCACGACCGGGTCACCTGCGAGCTGCGCATCGAAAACCTTTGTGTACCAGTCGATTGCCGTGCGAGCCTAGGAGACCGTGAGATACGGCAACGCTCCCGGTCTCGGGAAGTCGATCCCGTCGAACGTCATGATGCGCGCGGAACCTCCAGCAGATCCCAGCGGTTGGAGGTGAGCCGGAAACTCGGCAGGTCGTCGAGGGAAACGACTGTCTCCCAGTTCCGTTCGTAGGAGGTGTGCGAGATGCGCCATTTCCCGTCGTCGCACAGCGCGTACCGGTCGTGGTAGTACGCGGAACCGCGCAGCAGCATCCCGTCCTCGGGCACGACGACGGTGTCCGCGAGCAGCCACACCCCGGTGGCGGTCTTCCCGTCGGGGGCGACGTCGATCTCGGGGTGGCTGCAGTGGTGCTCGGTGACGACGTGGGCGCCGAGCGTGTTCGCGAGAAAACCCACGAACGCGTCCCGGGATTCGAAACTGAGATGCTCGCCGTAGACGGCGGTGGCCTCCGGAGTCAGTGTGTCCGCGAACTCGACCCATTCCTTGGTGTCGAGCGCGCGAGCATAGCGGTACTTGACCCGCTCGATCGCACTGACGGCCTCCCGATCCATCGCCGACCTCCCGAGCCCGTACGACCTTTTGGTACCTGACAGCCAGGCTATCCCGGATTCCGGTCGGGGGGTATCGGTTTCGGAGGCTCGCCGGGCAATTCGATTGCAGTTCGGTTACGTCGCCGTCGTTGTCGCCCGTTCACCGCGTCCGGTCCGTGTCGCCGTGCTATCGGTCCGGCCGCGGCGGGGCCAGTGCCCGGATGGTCGCGTCGACGATGGTCTCCGCGTACGCCTCGTCCTCGGCGGGGGTGGCCGGGGTCCCGAGGGCGAACAGCACGTGACTGAGCACCGCCCCGGTGACCATCTCGAGCAGCAGGGTCACGGACGTGTCGGCGCGCAGTTCACCGCGGGCGACCGCGCGGTGCACGATGGTGCGCGCCGCGAGCACCCGGCTGCGGTTGAGCGTGTCGGTGAGCCGGGCGAGCAGCTCCGGATGGGCGCGCGCGTCGAGCGCGACACGCAGGCTCACCAGCCCGGAGGTGGTGCGGTAACCACGGAGCAGCTGACCGGCGAGCTCGACCAGGTCCGCGCGCAGGCTGCCGGTGTCGATCGGGTCCGGCAGCGGGCTGCGGGCCTCGAGGGCCTGCACGAGCAGATCGTCCTTCGAATCCCATCGCCGGTACAGGGCGGCGCGGCCGACGCGGGCCCGGCGGCCCACGGCGTCGAGGGTGAAGCCGCGCCAGCTCGTCTCGGAGTAGACCTCGAGCACGGCGTCGAACACGCGGTCCTCGAGGTCGGCGTCGCGCGGCCGGCCACGGCGTCGGGGTGATGCTTCGGTCACACCGGCAGTGTGCCAGACCTCGGAATTATTTACAGACTGGATCAGTCCGTATTACTCTTCGGTCAGTTCAACACCGCGTCTTCCCTAAGGACAGTGATGGCAGACCCCACCCGTGTACCGGTCGTGATCGGTGTCGGCGACCTCCGATCCGGTCGTGCCGGCTCCCCCGCCGACCCCCGCGAACCGCTCGACCTGATCCACGAGGCCACCACCGCGGCCCTCGCCGACACCGGCGTCGCCGACTCCGCGGCCCTCGCCGCCCGGGTCGACACGATCCGCGCCGTCAGGACCGCGAGCTGGGCGTACGACGACCTGCCGGGCCTGCTCGCCGACCGCCTGGGAGCAAACCCCGACCGCACCTCGACCACGCCGATCGGTGGGCACTGGCCCGCGGCGCTGCTCGACCGGATCGCCCACGACATCGCCGCAGGCACGAGCTCGATCGCGCTGCTCGTCGGCGGTGAAGCGCAGGCGTCGGTCACCGGTGCGGCCAAGTCCGGCACCGACCCCGCCGCACTCGGCTGGACCACCGCGCCCGGCGGCCCGCCCGCGTTCGACCCGGACGACCTGGGCAGCCTCGCCATGCAGCGCGCCGCGATGATCGCCCCGACCCGGGTCTATCCCCTGTTCGAGAACCGGCTCAGCTTCGAGGCCGGGCACGGGCACGACGAATCCGTCGCCTGGTCCGCCCGGCTGTACGCGGCGTTCTCCGAGATCGCCGCCACCAACCCGGCCGCGTGGAACCCGGACCTGCGCACCGCCGAGGACATCGCCACCCCCGGTCCCCGCAACCGGATGGTGACCGATCCGTACCCGCTGCTGATGAACGCGATGCCGTTCGTCGACCAGGCCGCCGCGGTCGTGGTCACGTCCCTCGCCGCCGCCCGTGACCTCGGCATCGACGAGGACAGGATCGTGTACGTGTGGGGCGGCGCCGGCGCCACCGAACCCGCCGACGTGCTCGCCCGCGCCGAGTTCGGCCGCTCGGCCGCGCTCGCCGACGCCCTGGCCCGCACCCTGTCCCGCGCCGACATCAAGGCCCGCGACCTCGACATCGTCGACGCCTACAGCTGCTTCCCGGTGGTACCGAAGCTGCTCGTCGAACACCTCGGGCTGCCGCGCGAGACCGTGCCCAGCGTCACCGGCGGGCACTCGTTCTTCGGCGGACCGCTCAACAGCTACACGCTGCACTCGATCGTCGCGGTCGCGCGACGGCTGCGCGCCGACGGCGAGCTCGCCCTCGTCCACGGCAACGGCGGGTACCTGACGTACCAGCACACCGTCATCCTCGCCGCGGCGCCGCACACCGACGGCTACATCGGCGATCCGGAACCGGTGCTGCTGCCGGCGACCGCACCCGAAGCCGCCCTCGACTACGAGGGTGAGGTCGAAGTCGTCACCACCACAGCCGAATACGGACGTGACGGCAATCCGGCCACCGGCTTCCTCATCGGCCTCACCCCCGACGGCCGCCGCGTCGCCGGGCACACCGACGCCGCAGGCGCCGCGATCCTCGCGGCCGGCCCCGCCCTCATCGGGCAGACCCTCCGCGTCGCCGACGCCGGCGGCGCGCTCACCATCACTCTCGTCGATCAACCCTCCGAGGAGTCCGCATCGTGACCGAACCGGTCGTTCTCGTCGAGCAGCGGGATCACACCCTGCTCGTCACCATCAACCGTCCCCGCGCCGCCAACAGCATCAACGCGGAGGTGCACCAGGGACTCGGCGAGGCGTGGGAGCGCGCCGACGACGACAACAGCGTGCGGGTGGTCGTGCTCACCGGTGCCGGCGACAGCGTGTTCTGCGGCGGCGCCGACCTCAAGGCCCTCGGCACCTCCGGACCCGACGGCGTCACCCCGCCCGAGACCGCGCACTGGGGCTTCGCCGGTGTGGTCAAGCACCACATCCGCAAGCCGGTGATCGCCGCGGTGAACGGCACCGCGCTCGGTGGCGGCACCGAACTCGCGCTCGCGAGCGATCTCGTCGTCGCCGCGGACAGCGCCGAATTCGGTCTGCCCGAGGTGCATCGCGGGCTCATCGCCGGGGCCGGCGGCGTGTTCCGCATCGGTCAGGCCATCCCGCGCGCGGTCGCGATGGAGCTGATCCTCACGGGCAAGCCGATGTCCGCGCAGGACGCGCTGCGGTGGGGTCTGGTCAACCGCGTGGTGCCGCAGACGGACGTGCTGTCCACCGCCCTGGCCCTGGCCGAGGACGTCGCGGCCGGTGCTCCCCTGGCCGTGCAGGCCAGCAAGACCGTCGCCCGCGGCATCGTCGACGGCAACATCACCGCCGAGGATCAGTCCTGGGAACTCACCGACAAGGCGCTCGCGCGTCTCACCACCAGTGCCGACACCCTCGAAGGCGTCATGGCCTTCATGCAGAAGCGCGCACCCGTCTGGAAGGGCGAATGACCGTGACCACCACCGAAATCCTGCGCTGGGACACCGACGAGCGGAAGGCGCTGCGGCAGCTCGCCGCCGACTTCACGCGCAAGGAGATCGTCCCCCACATCGACACCTGGGAACGTGAGGGCGCGATTCCGCGGGAGCTGCACCGCAAGGCCGCCGACGCGGGCCTGCTGGGCGCGTCCGTCGCCGAGGAGCACGGCGGCTCCGGCGGCAACCCGCTCGACATGCTCGCGATCCTCGAGGAGATCATCCTCGCGGGCGGCTCGTCCGGATTGATCTCGGCCCTGTTCAGCCACGGCATCGCGACTCCGCACATCGTCGCGTCGGGCAACACCGATCTCATCGACCGGTTCGCCCGTCCTGCGCTCGAGGGCCGGCTCATCGGATCGCTCGCGATCACCGAGCCCAGCGGCGGCTCCGACGTGGCGAACATCAGTACCACCGCGCGCCGCGACGGCGACGAGTACGTGATCAACGGCGCGAAGCTGTACATCACCTCCGGTACCCGCGCCGACTTCGTCACCACCGCGGTGCGCACCGGCGACGCCGGCGCCGGCGGCATTTCGCTGATCGTCGTGCCCACGGACACACCGGGATTCACGGTGTCCCGCAAGCTCGACAAGATGGGCTGGCTGTGCTCGGACACCGCCGAGCTGTTCTACGACGACGTGCGCGTGCCCGTGGAAAACCTTGTCGGTGCCGAGAACTCGGCGTTCGGCCAGATCGCGCAGCAGTTCCAGGGTGAGCGGCTGTCGCTCGCGTTCCAGGCGGTCGCGACCGCTCAGCGCTGCTTCGACCTGACGGTCGAGTGGGTCAAGTCCCGCGAGACGATGGGCCGCCCGCTGTCCAAGCGTCAGGTGGTGCGTCACCGCCTGGCCGATCTGGCCACCGAAATCACTGCGGCGCATACGTTCTGCCGTTCCGTCGCGGAGCGCTGGGTCAACGGCGAGGGCATGCTGCTCGAAACGTCGATGGCGAAGAACAACGCAGTGAAGGTCTGCGACAAGACCGTGATGGAGGCCGTTCAGCTCGCCGGCGGTATCGGTCTGATGCGCGAGAGCGAGGTCGAGCGGCACTTCCGCGACGCCCGCGTCCTCGGTATCGGTGGCGGCACCACCGAGATCATGAACGAGATCATCAGCAAGCTGCTGGGGCTGTAAGCAGTCGGGCGCCGAGTGCGTCCTTCGGGCCGATGGGGGCTCGAAGGACGCACTCGGCGTTTCAGCGCACTTTTTCGAGCGCGACGACGGCGACGACGGCGATCACCACGTGCATAAGGGTGAGCGTCACGGTGCTGGCCGTGTCGAAGTCCGCCGAGAGCGTGCCCGCGATCGTGGCGAGCGGCAGCAACGCGCCCACCACTTGGGCGATCCGCAGGAATCCTCGCCACCACAGACCGAGCAGGACCGCGACCGCGAGTCCGATGCCCAGGGGCACCACGGTCATGAGTACGACGCCGCCGGGTGCGGCACTGACGGTCGCGCCGGCGTCGGTGTGCTCGAACGAACCACCCGCAGCCAGGCCGATCAGCCACAGGACGAGGTTGAGCACGAGCGCTCCCGCGACCGCGGCGACCACGACGACAGGCCGCCCGGTCGTCCACGATCGGCGCAGAACTGTTGAGGAACTGGATGTTTCGGTTGTGGACATCGATCCTCCTGATGAGTGTTGTCTGCTGACACGACTCATCGTGCGACCTCGAGTCGACTCGAGGTCAAGAGGCGGCTGCGCCGCCCGTGTGCCTTTGTGGCGGCTCCCACCGCCACAAAGGCACACCGGGGCGTCAGCCCAGCTCTTCGGCGAGCTCCATCCACTGCTCCTCGGCGGCTTCCTTCTCCGCGACCACCTGGCGCAGTTCGGCGTCGAGCTTCTGGAGGCGATCGGGATCGGTTGCCGCCTCGGCGAGCTGGTGGTGCAGCTTCTCCTCGCGTTCGGCGAACTTCGCGACCGCCCGTTCCAGCCGGGCGAGTTCCTTGCGGGCCGCGCGCTCGGCGGCGCCGTCGCGCTTGGGAGCCGTCGTCGCACCCGCCGTGCCGGACTGCTTGACCGTCGACGCGACGGACGGCGCGCCGCCGGTGCCGAGTTCCGCACGCCGGCGCAGGTATTCGTCGATGCCGCCGGGCAGGTTGGTGAGCTTGCCGTCGCCGAACAGCGCCCACGTCGAATCACAGATGCGTTCGATCAGGTACCGGTCGTGACTGATGACGACCAGCGTCCCGGCCCATCCGTCGAGCAGATCCTCGAGCTGCTGCAGGGTGTCGATGTCGAGGTCGTTGGTGGGTTCGTCGAGCAGCAGCACATTCGGCTCCGCCATGAGAACCCGGGTCAGCTGCAGGCGGCGACGCTCACCACCGGACAGATCGCCGACGGGGGTGCGCTGCTTGGCGGGCGTGAAGCCGAGCCGCTCCGCGAGCTGGCCGGCGGAGATCTCCTTGTCGCCCAGGGTGATTCGCTCGGCCACGTCCTTGACCGCCTCGAGCACGCGCATGTCGGCGGGCAGGTCGTCGAGTTCCTGCCGCAGCCAGCCGATCTCGACGGTCTGACCCTGTACCCGGCGACCCGACGCCGGTTCGAGTTCCCCGGCGAGGGTGCGCAGCAGGGTCGTCTTGCCGGAGCCGTTGACCCCGACCAGACCGATCCGCTCCCCCGGCCCGAGACGCCACGTCAGGTCGCGCACCAGCTCGCGCCCGTCGGGGGTGGTCAGAGTCGCGTCCTCGAGTTCGATCACGATGCGGCCGAGCCGGCGCTTGGCGAACGACGCCAGCGCCACCGAGTCGCGCGGCGGCGGCACGTTCGCGATCAGCGCCTCGGCGGCCTCGATCCGGTACTTCGGCTTGGAGGTGCGCGCCGGGGCACCGCGGCGCAGCCACGCCAGTTCCTTGCGGGCGAGGTTGCGGCGCCGCTCCTCCATGGCGTCGGCCTGGCGGGCCCGTTCGGCCCGCGCGAAGATCCAGTCGTTGTAGCCGCCGTCGTAGCTTTCGACCTTGCCGCCGACGACCTCCCACGTGCGGGTCGCGACGGTGTCGAGGAACCAGCGGTCGTGGGTGACCACGACGAGTGCGCTGCGCCGCGACAGCAGATGCTCGGCCAGCCACTGCACTCCCTCGACGTCGAGGTGGTTGGTCGGCTCGTCGAGCACCAGCAGGTCGAGCTCCTGCACGAGCGCGGCGGCGAGCGCGACCCGGCGGCGTTCACCGCCGGACAGCCCGTCGACGACCGCGTCGAGGCCGAGATTGTCGATGCCGATGCCCGCGAGCACCGAGCGGATGCGGGCATCGCCCGCCCATTCGTGTTCGGCGACGCCGAGCGGCCCGAGCACCACCTCGCCGACGGTGGAACCGGCCGGCAGCACGCCACGCTGGGTGACCACGGCCATGCGCAGGCCGCCGACGCGGCTGACGCGCCCGGAGTCCGGTTCCTCGAGCCCGGCCAGCACCTCGAGCATCGTCGTCTTGCCGCCGCCGTTGAGGCCGACGACACCGATGCGCTCGCCTTCCTCCACGCCGAGGGACACCGAGTCCAGCAACGGCTTGATGCCGAAGGACTTCGAGACCTGTTCGAGATTGATCAGATTCGCCACGCGGAGCAGTGCCTTCCGGTTTTCGGGGTTCGAGAGGGTCAGGGGGTGGAGGTGCCGACGACGCGGGCGCCGTGCACCGGACCGGACGCGACGCGCACCGTGCGGCACACGCCCGCACCGGCGAGCTCGGCGCTCACGGTGACCGCGGCGCGCTCGTCGGCGCACAGGAACGCGCAGGTCGGGCCGGAGCCGGACACGATTCCGGCCAGTGCGCCGGCCTCGACACCGGCACGCAGGGTGCGACGCAGCGCCGGGTTCAGCGACAGTGCCGCCGCCTGCAGGTCGTTGCCGAGCAGCGGGGCGAGCACGTGCGGATCGCCGCCGGCGAGCGCATGCAGCAGCTCGTCGGTGCCGCCGACGCGGCGCGGGTCTCCCTCGGCGCGGAGCCGGTCGAGTTCGCGGAACACCACCGGCGTGGACAGTCCCTCCTTGGCGAGCGCGAGGACCCAGTGGAAGGTGTGCCGGGACAGTACGGGCACGAGGTGCTCGCCGCGTCCGGTGCCGATGGCGATGCCGCCGTGCAGGCAGAACGGCACGTCGCTGCCGAGTTCGGCGGCGAGTGCGTGGAGTTCCTCCCGCCCGAGCCCCAGGCTCCACAGCGCGTCGAGCGCCACGAGCGTGGCGGCGGCGTCGGCACTGCCGCCGGCCATGCCGCCCGCGACGGGAATGCCCTTGTCGATCGTGATCGCGACCTCGGGCCGGCGGCCGGCCCGCGCGGCGACAAGTTCAGCGGCCCGCCACGCCAGGTTGGTGGAGTCGGCGGGCACCAGCGCGGCGTCGGCGCCGCGCACCCGCACGCCGAGACCGTCGGCCGGCACCACCGAGACCTCGTCGCTCAGCGACAGGGCCATGAACACGGTGCGCAGCTCGTGATAGCCGTCCTCGCGCAGGTCACCGACCGCAAGATGCAGGTTGACCTTGGACGGGGCCCGCACCGTGACGGGCGACGGAACGACGGAAAGCACGAGAACAGAGCTTACCCGGACGGTGCCGACCCCAAGGTCCGGCGGCCGTCGCCGATCAGGACCGAACTCGTCCGCAATCCGTGGGATCGTCGTCGCATGCGCGAAACCTCCGCCCGCCTGCTGCGGCTGCTGGCCCTGCTGCAAACCCGCCGGGACTGGTCCGGCGCCGAACTCGCCGAGCGGTTGTCGATCACCACCCGGACGGTCCGGCGCGATGTCGACAAACTGCGGGACCTCGGATATCCGGTGGACGCGACCGTCGGGGTCGGCGGCGGCTACCGGCTCGGGGCGGGCGCCGAGATGCCGCCGCTGCTGCTCGACGACGAGGAGGTCGTCGCCGTCGCGTTCGCGCTGCAGGCCGGTGCGAACGACTCGGTCACCGGGATCGGTGAGGCCGCGACCCGGGCCCTGGCCAAGCTGCGGCAGGTGATGCCGTCGCGGTTGCGGCACCGGCTCGAGGCGCTGGAGGTGGATGTGGTGGACCGGCGGCCGGCGGCGTCGGCGGTGGACGCGGCGCTGCTGAGCACGGTCGCTGCGGTGTGTCACGCCCACGAGCGGCTGCGCTTCGACTATCGCACGCACGACGGGGAATCCGCGCGGCGCGAGGTCGAGCCGTACCGCCTGGTGCGGTCGCGGTTGCGGTGGTATCTCGTGGCCTGGGACGTCGGCAGGGAGGACTGGCGCACGTTCCGCGTCGACCGGATGGAACCGAAGATCCCCACGGGTCCGCGGTTCACGCCCCGGGAACTGCCGCCGGGCGGTGCGGCCGAGTTCGTGGCGCGCGGGATCCGGCGCGGCGCCGCACAGGCGCAGGCCCGGGTACTGCTGCACGCGCCCTTCGACGAGATCGCGCCGAAGGTCGACGACGACTGGGGCAGTGTCGAACTCGTCGACGACAGCAGTTGCGCGGTGGTACTCGAGGGCCGGTCGCTCGAGTCGATCGCGGGCTGGCTGCACGCGTTCGACGTCGATTTCACGGTGCTGGATCCGCCCGAACTGCGCGACGCGTGCCGGGACCTGGCCGAGCGGCACACGCTGCTCGCCGCCCGGTACGGGCGCGCCTGACGCGAAAAGCGGGACACCGCAACGGTTTGCAGCACGAAACCCCGGAACTCGTTGTGAGTTCCGGGGTTTCGTGGAGGTATCGGGTATCAGCCGATGACGGTGACGCCGGTGGCCTGCGGGCCCTTCTGGCCCTGGCCGATCTCGAAGCTCACGCGCTGGTTCTCCTCGAGGGTGCGGAAGCCGCGGCCCTGGATCTCGGAGAAGTGCACGAAGACGTCAGCCGAACCGTCGGCCGGAGCGATGAAGCCGAAGCCCTTTTCGCCGTTGAACCACTTCACGGTACCTTCAGCCATGTTGTTTCCTAACTGCTGTGGGGTGGCGGTCGCCTCCCCGTCGTCGGACGGCTGAACACCGTCCGGGTCTGTCACTCGACGGCTGAAACGATTTCCGTGGTGGCTATCGCATCCGCTCGCAACCAGAAATGTGCGAGGGTTAACCACAAACACACTACCTAACGACCGTGGACAAGTAGATCACACACTTCGCGAGTCCGCAACTGTTGAGCGAATCGCCTTGGCAGGCAACGGCGCCGGCGGTCACTCGACGTTTGCGAGCCGCACGAACGCTGCGGCATCGAGCTTTTCACCACGCATCGACGGGTCGATACCCGCCGCGACCAGGCGTCGTTCCGCTTCGGCCGGCGAACCCGCCCAGCCGCTCAGCGCCGCGCGCAGCGTCTTGCGGCGTTGCGCGAACGCGGCATCCACGACCGCGAAGACACGGCGGCGGAACTCCGCATCCATGGGCCACGGCGGTTCGGTGTAGCGATCGACGCGCACGAGACCGGATTCGACCTGCGGCACGGGCCAGAACACCGCGCGCCCGACCGCACCCGCGCGACGCACCTCCCCGAAGAAGCAGGCCTTCACGCTGGGCACCCCGTACACCTTGCTGCCCGGCTGCGCGGCGAGCCGGTCGGCGACCTCGGACTGGACCATCACCAACGCGGTGCGCAGCGAGGGGAACTCGGCGAACAGGTGCAGCAGCACCGGCACCGCGACGTTGTAGGGCAGGTTCGCGACGAGCGCGGTCGGGGTGACCGGCAACTCGTCCGGCATCACCTTCATCGCGTCCTGCAGCACGACGTCGAGGTTTCCGGCGAGCTCGGGTGCTCGCTGCCCGACGGTTTCGGGCAGCCGCGCGGCGAGCTTCGGATCGATCTCGACCGCGACCACCCGGTCCACGACGTCGAGCAGAGCGAGGGTCAGCGATCCGAGACCGGGGCCGACCTCGAGCACCACGTCGTCGCGGCCCACGCCGGCGACCGACACGATGCGGCGCACGGTGTTGGCGTCGTGCACGAAGTTCTGGCCGAGTTGCTTGGTCGGGCGAACGCCGAACTCCTCGGCGAGCGTCCGGACCTCGGCAGGTCCGAGCAGTGCCGCCTGGCCGCGGGGAGAGTCGTCTGACACGTCCTGAACCTAGCGCACACCCAGGCTGCCGGAGCACGACGGCCACGCACCCCAGCCCTGCGCCTGCTGGGTGAGGCCGGCGATCGCGATCTGCTCCTCGCGGGTCGCGAGGTCGGGGCGCGGTGCGTAACGGAGCCCGCCCTGCCGTTCCCAGGTGCTCAGGTCGAACTGCACGCCGCCGTAGTAGCCGTTGCCGGTGTTGATCGCCCAGTTGCCGCCGGCCTCGCACTCGGCCAGCGCGTCCCAGATGTCGCCGTCCTCGACAGGCGGGACCTCGGTGCCCGGTTTGGCGCCGACCCGCACGATCGACGGCCGAGCCTCGGTGACGACGACCGTGCCGGTGGCTTCGCGGCCGGTCTCGACCCCGTCGACGGTGCCGACGGCGAACGTCACTTCCTGCACTCCGGGGGTGCCCGGGTCCTCGACGACGGTGCGGCTCATGTTCATCGTCTCGTCCTCGATGCGCCGGACGGGTGGTTCGAGCGGCAGCGTCTCGGTGACTTCGCGGACCCGCTTGCGGGTGACGCCGATTTCGAGACCGTCCGTGAGCGGGGTGTCGGCCGGCGGGTTCACCTCGTCGGCCTGCTCGAGCGGGACGCCGTGCGCGGCGAGGAATTCACCGACCGTGGGGGCGGCGAGCCGGACCGGGACGGAGGGGGCACTGCCGTCGGCGAGCCGCACGTTGCGCGGGGTCACGACGTCCAGGTCGAGGCCTTCGATCGGCAGCCGGTGCGAGCGCGACGCCGACACGTACACGTCCGAGGCCAGATCGAGCTGGGCGAGCGCTTCCTCGACCGTCAGCGCGGTGGTCCAGATGCTGCGCTCGGTGCCGTCGATGGTCAGCTGGACCTCGCGGGCCCGGCGCAGCACCACGGTGTCGCCGTCGGAGACGGACGCGTCGGCATCCGGTGCCACGACGTCGTGCTGTCCGATGCCGTATCCGGCATCGGACAGCACGCCGCGCACGTCGGTGCGCATGGTGGCGAGTGCGACGAGCTCGCCGTCGACGTTCACCGTGATCGTCTTGTGCCGCGCCACCGCGGTCGCTGCCCCGGCGATCAACGTCAGCAACAGGGCTCCCACCACCGCATACAGCAGCGTGGACCGGGAACTGTTGATCTTCGACAGCGCAGACACAAGTTCCAGTTCTTACCTCAGGCCGAGCTTGCTGGTGCATGCAGGCCAGGCACCCCAGCCCTGTGCCGCCTGCACCTTCTCGGCGACCGCGATCTGCTGCTCGCGGGTGGCCAGATCGGCGCGCGGGGCGTACTGAGTGCCACCGAAGGCGGCCCACGTCTGCTGGGTGAACTGCAGGCCGCCGTAGAAGCCGTTGCCGGTGTTGATGGCCCAGTTGCCGGTGGCCTCGCACTGTGCGATCGAATCCCAGGTGGATGCGCGACCGGAGGCGGGCACGGCGGGCTTCGGCTTGGTTCCGACGCGGACGGTCGTGGCGACGGGCTCGGTGATCACGGTCGATGCCTTCTCGGTGCGGCCGACCTCGACGCCGTTGACGGTGTGCACGTCGAAGGTGACGGAGCGCTCACCCGGGACACCCGGGTTGTCGACGGCGGTCTCACCCTCGGTCATGTTCGGGTCGTCGACGCGGTGCTCGGCCGGCGGGACGGGCAGGTTCTCGACGCGGGACTCGATGCGGTCGCGGGTGACGACGATGTTCAGGCCCTCGGTAAGCGGAGCGTCGGCGGCGGGCGTCACGGAGTCGCCCTGCTCGAGCTTCGTGCCGTTGGCGGCGAGGAACTCACCGACCGTGGGGGCGGCGATCCGGACCGGGACCGCGGGCGCGGCGCCGTCGGTGAACTGGACGTTGCGCGGGTTCACGACGTCCAGGTCGATGCCTTCGAGCGGCAGGCGGTGCGACCGCGAGGCCGAGACGTGGACGTCGGAGGAGAGCTGGAACTGGGCCAGCGCCTCGTCGACGGTGAGCGCGGTGGTCCACACCGAGCGCTGCTCGCCGTCGACGGTCAGGTTGACCTCGCGGGCGCGGCGCAGGACGACGGTGTCGCCGTCGGAGACGGTCGCGTCGGCGGCCGGAGCGACGACGTCGTGCTCGCCGATTTCGTATCCGGCGTCGGCCAGGATGTCGCTCACGGTGGAGCTCATGGTGCCGAAGGCACGCTGCTCACCGTCGACGTCGAGGGTCAGTTCCTTGTGCTTGACGAGGGCGAAGATTCCGCCGGTGATGAGCGTCACGAAAAGGGCCGCGACGACCGAGTACAGCACGGGGGATTTGGCTCGATTGAGCTTGGCAAAAGGTGACACAACAATTCCAAACGGACGACAACTGTGATCACAGCACGGTAACGAACCGGCTTTGATACGGCAACTGCACCCGTCTGAACTGCGGATTCAATTGTAAATGCTTGGTGACATTTCGTGATTTTCGATCACTTCTCCGAGACCCGGGGAAAGTGGTACGGACGTGCGATTCTCACCCCGAATTACGAGCATGTGATTCCGGACGAAACGCCGTTCGAAAGGATGGTCGAAAGAAGGCGGAAATTCACGGCCCGACCCGGCCGTTCGCACACACGAGAACCCGGGCGCGCGGTGTGCCTTTCCGGCGGTTCCAGCCGCCACAAAGGCACACGGGCGGCGTCAGCCGCCGGCCATGAAGGGCACCTTCGGCGCGATGAAGCGGTCGAGGCTGTACGCCCCCGCCCCGACCGCGGCGAGCAGCAGCGACCCGAGGCCGAGCGCGCCGACGAGTTCCCACCCGCCGTCGTTGACGTAGACGCCGTTACCCATGTGGACGAACAGGTAGGCGCCGAGCATGTCCAGGAACAACAACACCCCGAACACGGGGACGAGCAGACCCAGGATCAGGGAGATGCCGCCGAGGATCTCCACCCACGTGGCGATGAACGCGCTGACCGGCGGCGCGGGGACCTCCATGCTCTCGAAGCCGGCCTTGGTGCCGGAGTAGCCGTTGACGGTGAGCTTCTGCAACCCGTGCACCAGGAAGATGACGCCGATACCCAGTCGAGCCAGCAGAATCGCGATGTCGCGGAAGAACGTGCTGTTCATGGGGAACCTCTCATCGACGAAACGGAAGGTTCACGCACATCGGTGATGCACGTCACACTCAATGTATCGCACCGCGGGAAATTGGTTGACTGCGCAACGATATGGTTTACGCTCAGGTAGTTGAACACGCAACGAACTGTGAGGAGCGAATCGTGAGCACCACCACCGACCGGGAACCCGACCGGTTCGAAGCCCAGCGCGAACGTCTCCGCACGCAGTACCTGCTGCCCGCCGACCGGCGGCCCGCCTCCACCGCCCGCGGGCTCCACCACACCGCGCTGCTCAGCAGCGACGTGGAGACGACGATCCGCTTCTACCAGGACCTCCTCGGATTCCCACTCACCGAACTGATCGAGAACCGCGACTACCCGGGCTCGACGCACTTCTTCTTCGACATCGGCAACGGAAACCTGCTGGCATTCTTCGACTTCCCCGGGCTCGACGTCGGCCCCTACCGGGAGGTCCTGGGCGGACTGCACCACATCGCGATCAGCGTCGCCCCCGACCACTGGGAACGGTTGCGGTCGGCACTCGCCGACGCCGGTGTCGCCACCGAGGAACACAGCGGGACGTCGCTGTACTTCCGCGACCCCGACGGCGCCCGCGTCGAACTCATCGCCGATCCGCTCGGCGAGATGTACGGGAACCAGGTGCTCTGACGGTCAGACCGGCCGCACGCCCTCGAACGCCTCGCCGAGCACCCGGCGCACCCCGACCCGCGTGATCTCCCGCGGGTTCGGGTACCTCCGCTCCGTCGCCAGGTGCGCGGCCTCGTCGAGGTCGCCCTCGCGCATCCCCAACTCGGCGAGGGTGGTCGGCCCACCCGCGGCGGCGACCAGGTCGAACACGCCCGCGGGCGCGGACTCGGTGCCGAGCACGTCCGCGATACGGGCCATCACGCCGGGCACCGCCTCCGCGTTGTACGCCATGACGTGCGGCAACATCACCGCGTGCGTCGCCGCGTGCGGCAGTTCGAACGAGCCGCCGAGCACGTGGCACAGCTTGTGGTGCAGGCCCATGCCGACGGCACCGAGGCACGTTCCCGCCAGCCACGCCGCGAGCAGCAACTCCGATCTGCCTCCGTGGTCGACGGCGTCGGCGCCGATCGCCGGCAGTCCCCGGCCGATCGCGGCGATGGCCTGCAGCGCCAGCGCATCGACGATCGGATTGGCCTGCTCGGCGTACAGGGCCTCGACGGCATGCGCCATCGCGTTCAACGCGCTGTTCACGGCCATGGGTACCGGCATCGACAGCGTGAACTCGACGTCGTAGATCACCGTCTCCGGCAGGATCTCCGGCGAGGATCGCGTCGTCTTGACCCCGTCCGCGGTCTCCCCCAGCACCGGGGTCACCTCGGACCCGGCGTAGGTCGTCGGCACGATCACCTGGTCGATCCCGGTGCGCACGGCCAGCGCCTTCGCCAGACCGGTCGTCGAACCACCGCCGACCGCGACGACCGCGTCGACGTCGTGCTCCTTGACGACCTGCAGCACCCGTTCCGTGACGGCGACCGGGGTGTGCATGACGGCACCGTCGAACCGGGCGACCCGCAGGCCGCCCAGGACGTCCTCGACGAAACCCGCCTGCTTGCGCACGTGATCGCCGCCGAGCAGCAACACTCGCGAGCGGCCGAGCTTCTCGACCTCGTCGGCCACGCGCGCGGCCGTTCCCGCTCCGAACACCACCCGGGCCGGCTGTGCCGTGTAGACGAAGTTGTACATGCCTCCGATTGTTGCGGTTCCGGCGCGCGTACCCGGGCGGTTCGGGATCAGATCGCCGGGAAGCCGTAGACCCGTTCGGCGTTCGCGGTGGTCGCGGCCGCAAGTTCGAGCGGATCCTCCCCGCGCACCTCGGCGAGCGCCCGCAGCGTGTACGGCAGGCAGTACGACTCGTTGGGGGCGCCCCGGAACGGATGCGGGGTCAGGAACGGCGCGTCCGTCTCCACCAGCACCTGCTCGCGCGGCACCAGCGGCGCCGCTTCGCGCAGCGCCTTCGCGTTCCTGAAGCTGACGGTCCCGGAGAAGCTCAGCACGTAGCCGGCGTCGACGCAGGCCCGCGCCATGTCCGCGTCCGACGAGAAGCAGTGGAAGATCACCGTCCCGGGAGCGCCTTCGTCGTGCAGGACCCGCAGCAGCTCGGCGTCCGCGTCGCGGTTGTGGATCATCAGCGTCTTGCCGAGGCGCTTGGCGAGGTCGATGTGCCAGCGGAAACCGTCCTCCTGCTCGACGGGGTCGGCACAGCCGTCGAGTTTGCCCGGCCAGTACAGGTCCAGGCCGGTCTCCCCCACCGCGACGCACCGCGGGTCCGCGGCGAGGCGTTCGACCTCCGCGCGGGTCTGCTCGTCGAGGACGTTCGCGCGGGTCGGGTGGATCGCGACGGCCGCGTAGACACGGTCGTCCCAGTGCGCCGCCTGCACCGCGAACCGTGCCGCGTCGAGATCGTCGGCGACCGTGACGACCCGGCCCACACCGACCGCGGCGGCCCGATCGACGATCGCCGCAACCGATTCGGGATCCTCCGCGCCGCACGCGTCGAGATGCGTGTGGGCGTCGACGAGGGGTGCGAGGGGTTCGGGGGGCTCGGGCGCGGGACGGGCTTTGCTCACGGGTTATACAGTAGGGCCACCATGACTGCGCCCATTTCCGCCCGCCCGCCGTTCTATCTGACCACCGCGATCGCCTACCCGAACGGTGCCCCGCACATCGGGCACGCCTACGAGTACATCTCGTCGGACGCGATCGCACGGTTCAAGCGTCTCGACGGCTTCGACGTGTTCTTCATGACCGGCACCGACGAGCACGGCCTCAAGATGCAGCAGACGGCCGTCAAGGAAGGGCTGCCGGTCGAGGAGCTCGCCGCGCGCAACTCGAGCGTGTTCGAGGCCATGGACAAGGCCCTGAACATCTCGTACGACCGGTTCATCCGCACCACCGACGCGGACCACATCGAGGCCAGCAAAGCCATCTGGCAGCGCATGGTCGATTCCGGCGACATCTACCTCGACACCTACTCGGGCTGGTACTCGGTGCGCGACGAGGCGTTCTACGCCGAGGCCGAGACGACGCTGCAGGAGGACGGCTCCCGGATCTCCACCGAGACGGGGACCCCGGTGGAGTGGACCGAGGAGTCCACCTACTTCTTCCGGTTGTCCGCCTACCAGGACAAGCTGCTCGCGCTGTACGAGGAGCAGCCGGACTTCATCGCCCCCGCGACCCGCCGCAACGAGATCGTCAGCTTCGTCTCCGGTGGCCTGAAGGACCTGTCGATCTCGCGCACCACGTTCGACTGGGGTGTTCCGGTGCCGGAGCATCCCGACCACGTGATGTACGTGTGGGTGGACGCGCTCACGAACTACCTCACCGGTGTCGGATTCCCGGACACCGAGTCCGACGCGTTCCGGAAGTTCTGGCCCGCGAACCTGCACATCATCGGCAAGGACATCACCCGTTTCCACACGGTGTACTGGCCGGCGTTCCTGATGTCGGCGGGCATCGAACTGCCCCGGCGGGTGTTCGTGCACGGCTTCCTCTTCAACAAGGGCGAGAAGATGTCGAAGTCGGTGGGCAACGTCGTCGACCCGCTCGAGATGGTCGAGAAGTACGGTCTGGACCAACTGCGGTTCTTCCTGCTGCGCGAGATCTCCTACGGGCAGGACGGCAGCTACAGCCACGAGGCGATCACCACCCGGATCAACGCGGATCTGGCGAACGAACTGGGCAACCTGGCGCAGCGGTCGCTGACGATGGTCGCGAAGAATCTCGACGGGCTCGCGCCGACGCCGGGCGAGTTCACCGAGGACGACCTGGCGCTGCTGGCGCAGGCCGACGGCCTGCTCGAGAAGGTGCGCGCCGAGTTCGACGTGCAGGCCCTGCACCTGGCGCTCGAGGCGATCTGGCACGTGCTCGGCGAGACGAACCGGTACTTCTCCGCGCAGGAACCGTGGGTGCTGCGCAAGACCGATCCGGCGCGCATGGCAACGGTCCTGTACGTGACGCTCGAGGTCGTGCGCATCGTCGGCATCCTCGTCCAGCCGGTGATGCCGGATTCGGGGACCAAGATCCTCGACCTGCTCGGCCAGGACACGGATGCCCGCACGTTCGCGGACCTCGCGACGCGTCTGGTGCCGGGCACCGCGCTGCCGGCACCGTCGCCGGTGTTCCCGCGGTTCGTCGACGACGCCGAATAGTCGGCATCCCGGGTTCGTGTCGGTGCCTTCCGTCACACTGCCCGCATGGGGAGCACTAGAACATACATTCGAGAAGAAGATCTGGGCGCCCAGGCGCTGCTCGACGAGCTGACCTGGGCGTACGAGCGGGGGTGGCAACCCGCGGACGTGCTGCACGTGACGGCGCGTTCCGGCGACCTCTCGGACGTGCCGCTCGGCGCGGCCGCGGTGCTGTTCGACGCGCACCGCAGCCGCGCCGAGGACCGGGCCCCGGAAGGCTGGCTCCGGCAGATCCGCACCGTCGCGGACCACCATCCGCATCTCGCCGCACTCGCGACGCGGATCCCGCCCGGCGATCGGGGTCCGCTGTTCGGCGCCGCCCTGCAGCGCGCGCTGCCGGACGTCACGCGGTTCCAGGTGACCGGCCTCGCGTTCACCTGGAAGTACCTGCCGCGCTTCACCGTTCTGGCCCCGCCGCCGTCGCAGTGGCCGCCGCTGCGCACCGCCGCCGCGGCGGATGCGGTCCCGGATCCGCGGATCCTCGACCGGATCCGCGGGCTGCTGTCGAAAGCGGAGTCCACCGACTTCCCCGAGGAAGCAGAGGCGCTGACCGCGAAGGCCCAGGAACTCGTGACCCGCTACGCGGTGAGCGCGGCCCTGCTCGCCGGGGAGGACGAATCGTCCGGCATCCGCGGGATGCGGGTGCACCTGGACAATCCGTACGCCAAGGAGAAGGTGCTGCTGCTCACCGCGATCGGGAGCGCGAACCGGGCGCGCACGGTGTGGTTCGCGAAGGTCGGTATCGCCACTGTCGTCGGCGGTGACGTCGAACTGCGCCAGATCGAGGTGCTGTTCGGGTCGCTGCTCGTGCAGGCGACCCGCGCGATGGCCGCGGCCGGAACCGGCGGCCGGGTCGGCGGCGGGGCCACCGCGTTCCGGCGCGCGTTCCTCGCCGGTTACGCCGGGCGGATCGGGGAACGGTTGCGGGAGGCCGATGCTCGTGCCACGGTCGACGCCGCCGCGGACGCGCAGGTGCCGATGACGACGCTCGCGCCGATTCTGGCACGCCGCTCCGAGGCGGTCGACGAGGAATTCCGCCGCCTGTTCCCCGCGACCCGGTCGTCGCGTACCCGCACCGTCGACGCCGAGGGCTGGCACGCCGGACGGGAAGCCGCCGAGAACGCCTGCCTCACCTCACCGTCGACGTCCGGCCCGCAGTGACGGGCCGCGAATCACGAGTCGGCGAAGCCGAGTTCGGTCGCCAGGGTCAGGCCCTGCTCGACGGTGTCGACGCTGTACGTCAGGATCAGACCCGTCTTCCGGTCGATCGTTTCGAATCCGGAACTGTACGTGTCGTCCGTGGCGTAGTTGACGATGCGATCACCCGAGGAGTGCACGCGACTGGCGTATCCGGACAGGGTTCGGTCCCGGTACCGGATGAAATTCGACCGGGCGTACTGGTCGTCGCGCCAGGCGGTGACCCACTGGTCGTCGTCCTCCGCCAACCGCATCGCCTTCCCGACACTCGAATCGGCGGTCACCACACACCGCAGCTGCAACGCACCCTCGTAACTGAATCCGGACTTGTCGCACGAGGACGACGAGGTGATCAGCTTGCTGGGCAGCAACGGCAGAACGTCCTCGGACACCTCACTGATGTATGCCGAGTCCGAGGTCGCAGGGGGTGCGCCGGCCGGGGCGGCGGCGTCGATGGTGGATGCCGCGGCGGTCGCGGGGGTCTCGCCACCGTCGACGGCGAAGTAGACGCCTGCCGCGGCGAGCACCGTGGCGAGCGCAGCCCCGGCGATCACGAACGGTGTGCGCGACCGCCCGGACACCGGAGCCGGTTCCGGTACGGGAACACCGGTGAAACTCGGCGCGGGAATGGGCGTGCGCGGCGGCTGCGCGGGCTCGCGGCGGACAGGCTCGGTCGCGCGCCATGGGGCAGGGTCGGTGGCGCGTCCGCCGGCGACGAACCCGGCCGCGCCCTTGGCGACGACGGTTTTCGGGTCGTCGAGGGTGGCGATCGGGCCGAGCTCGGCCAGGCGCCGGTGCACATACGGGATCCGGGAGGAGCCGCCCGTCAGATACAGCGCCTGCAACCGGCCGCGGTCGATCCCGGCCTCGCGCAGCACCGTCGCGGCCAGCTGCACCCCGCGGCCGATCTGCGGTTCGATCAGCTGCTCGAACTCCTCCCGGGTCAGGGTCAGGGTCAGGTCGGCGCCGTGGCCGGCCACCCGGATCGTCGCCGACGGGGCGTCGGAGAGCAGTTCCTTGGCGCGGCGGATCTGATCGTCGAGGGTGCGGCGGGCATCGAGCCCGGCGGGGCTGCGCAGCCACGCCACCAGCTGCGGGTTCTCGTCGGCCAGGTGCTGCTCGACCCAGCGCGAGATGGTGGCGTCGAGGTTCTTACCGCCCAGGGCGGTGTCGCCGCCGGCGCGCAGCACCTCGAAGGTCCACTCGTCGGTGGCGGTGAGCACCGCCACGTCGCAGGTGCCGCCGCCGAAGTCGAACACCGCGATGGTCGAGCCCTTGACGATCTTGGCGTCGTGCCGGCGGGAGTAGTAGAACGCCGCGGCGCGGGGTTCGGAGATCAGCGACACGTGCCCGCCGAGGCCGGCGGCGGTGGCGGCCTCGCGCAGCACCGCCAGTTCGCGGCCGGACCAGGCCTCGGGGTGGGTGAGCACCACCTCGCCGGGTGGCTGGTTGTTGTGGGCGGTCAGGGCGCGGGTGTGCACGGTGCGCAGCACCGCGGCGATGGTCGCGGCGACCGGCAGGTGGTGGCCGCGTACCAGCATCGACCGGTCGGACACGTGGGCCTTGGGGGCGGCGACGAAGCCGGCGGGGTCGACGGTGGCCTGGTTGACGGCGACCTCGCCGGTGGCGATGCCGC